>CAUJHQ010000125.1 GCA_963204815.1 Pseudomonadota bacterium
GACCGCGGCCACCTGGGCGTGGGCGCGGCGGCCGACATCGCCGTCTACCGCGACGACGCGGACCGCGAGGCGATGTTCGCCACGCCCGCGCACGTCTTCAAGGACGGCGTGGAGGTGGCACGCGCCGGCCGCGTGCTGGCGGTGCCGACCGGCGGCGTGCACTTCGTCGAGCCCGGCTACGACAACGCGATCGAGAAGACGCTGCGCCGCCACTGGGAAGACAAGGGCGCGATCCGCTTCGACCACGTCGCCATCGGCAAGGACGAGCTCTGCCGCTGCTGCAACAACGGCCGCCTGCTGCCGGCGGCCTGCTTCGAAGGGGGCGCGTGATGGCGGCCGCGCTGGAACGCAACGGCACCGTCGTCGACGACACCTTCGCCGAGGCCTTCCCGATGAAGGCCACGCGCATCGTCATCACGGCACACAACCTCACCTGGGCGCGCCACGCCGCGGCGGCGGCCACGGGCTTCGCCACCAGCGTCATCGCCTGCGGCTGCGAGGCCGGCGTCGAACGCGAACTGCCGCCCGACCAGACGCCCGACGGCCGCCCCGGCATCGCGATCCTGATCTTCTCGATGTCCGGCAAGGAACTCGCCAAGCAGATCGAGCGCCGCATCGGCCAGTGCGTGCTGACCTGCCCGACCACCGCGGTCTACGCCGGCCTCGCCGAAGGCGAGGCGGTGGCGCTCGGCAAGAACCTGCGCTTCTTCGGCGACGGCTGGCAGACCAGCAAGGTGATCGCCGGCGTGCGCTACTGGCGCGTGCCGGTGATGGACGGCGAGTTCGTCGCCCAGGAGACCACCGCGGTCGTGAAGGGCGTGGGCGGCGGCAACCTGCTGCTGCTGGCGCGCGATACCGACAGCGCGCTCGCCGTGTCCGAGGCCGCCGTGGCGGCGATGAAGCACCTGCCCAACGTGATCATGCCGTTCCCGGGCGGCGTGGTGCGCTCGGGTTCCAAGGTCGGCAGCAAGTACCCGGCGCTCGGCGCGAGCACGAACGACGCGTTCTGCCCCAGCCTGGTCGGCCTGGTGGCGAAGAGCGAACTGACCGCCGAGACCCGCTGCGTGATGGAGATCGTGATCGACGGCCTCACCGAAGCCGACGTCGGCGCCGCGATGCGCGCCGGCATCGAGGCCGGCACCGCCATCGGCCGCGCCGGCGGGCTGCTGCGCATCTCGGCCGGCAACTACGGTGGCAAGCTCGGTCCGTTCCACTTCCACCTGCACAAGCTGATGGGGGTGGCATCGTGAGCGGCTGGACCTTGCGCGCCAAGCAGTCGCCGGCGCTGCGCGTCGACCTGCGCGGCATCACGCCGAATGCGCTGGCCGCGCTGGATGCGGCGGCCGTCGAGCGGCTGCCGGTCGGCCACGGCAACGCGCTCGTGCCGCTGGGCGAGTTCTTCCAAGTCGAGCCGCGTACCGACGACCACCTCGTCTTCGCCGCCGACCTGGCGCGCTTCGACCGCGTGGGCTGGCAGATGGACGGCGGGCGCCTCGAAGTCGAAGGCTCGGTCGGCGACCACGCCGGCACGGCGATGCGCGCCGGCACGCTCGTCGTGCACGGCCACGCGCGCGACATGGCGGGCTGCGAGATGGCCGGCGGCCGGCTCGAAGTCGACGGCGACATCGGCGACTTCGGCGCCAGCACGCTGCCCGGCAGCATGGACGGCATGCGCGGCGGCACGCTCGTCGTGCGCGGCCGCGCCGGCGCGCGCCTGGGCGACCGCATGCGGCGCGGCAGCGTCGTCGTCTTCGGCGACGTCGGCGACTTCGTCGCGTCGCGCATGGTGGCAGGCACGCTGGCCATCGGCGGGGCCTGCGGCGCGCACGGCGGCTGCGGCATGCGGCGCGGCAGCGTCGTCTTCGCCGGCGCGCGGCCGGCCGCGGCGCCCACCTTCGTGCCGGCGGTCGCCGATGCGCCGGTGTTCTGGCAGCTGCTGGCGCGCGACCTCGCGCTGCACGGCGGCCCGTTCGCCGGCCTGCCGTCGCGCGCGATCACGCGCCACCTGGGCGACCTCGCCTCCGACGGCAAGGGCGAGTGGATCGTCGCCACCTGATTCCCGTTTCCCCACTTACCGAAGAAAGAGAACCGATGCCCGACTACCTGTTCCACGCCGGCGAAGCCACCGTGCTCGCGCGCGAAGGCCAGTTCACCGACGCGATGCCCGAGATCCTGATCGGCCGCACGAACGGCCCCGTGGGCCAGGCCTTCGCGAACATGATGGCGCAGAGCAAGGGCCACACGGCGATGTTCGCCATTCGTGCCTGCAACCAGCTCGTGCGGCCGGCGACCATCATGGTGCCCAAGGTGACGCTGCGCGACATGGTCAACATCGACCTCTTCGGCGGCGTCGTGCAGAGCGCCACCGCCGATGCCGTGGTCGACTGCCTGATCGACGGCACGATCCCGAAGGCCATCGCCAACGAGCTCTGCATCATCAGCCTGGTCTGGATCGATCCGCGCTGCGCCACCGACCCGAACCTCGACAAGAAGGACATGTACCGCACCAACCACGCCGCGACGATGCTGGCCATCAAGCGCGCGCTGGCGAACGAGCCGTCGGTCGACGAACTGATCGCCAACCGTCACAAGATCCGACACGACATGGACGACTGGTCCGCCTGACACCGGGCTGACGCGCGCCGCACGGCAGTGCGGAATTCCTCATTCCTGATTCGCAGGAAACTCAACCCGGCCGTCGCGGCGCCGAAAAGGGCCCATGAGGGCGCGCCGGGTGGGCGGCCCCGCGACATCCGGAGACAACGATGGAATTCGTTCGGCGCATCAGCCTCGTCAAGCGCTTCACCTATTCGAACCTGTTCCTGGCCGTCGCCGTGCTGTTGAACGGCATCGGCGGTGCCTGGGCGCTCAACCAGCCGTCGGCGGCGGTGCACGCCACCGCGGCCTGGGTGATGGGGGCCGGCAATCTCATCGTGTTCGTGCTGGCCGTCGTCGTCGGCTGGGCGGTGCGGGCCAGCATCAAGGACTCGGTGGAGTCGACGGTGGCCTGCGTCGTCCGCATCGCCGGCGGCGACCTCGAAACGAAGATCGAGTCGCCCGGGAAGGACGAGATCTCCTGGCTGCGCTACGAGCTGAACTCGATGCGCAAGAAGCTGCGCACGCTGGTGGTCGACGTGCGGCAGTCGGTGGAAAGCGTGAGCAGCGCCTCGCTCGAAATCGCCAGCGGCAACACCGACCTGTCCGCCCGCACCGAAACGCAGGCCGGCGCGCTGCAGCAGACCGCGAGCTCGATGCACCAGCTGGCCGGGGCCGTGCAGCACAACGCCGACAGCACCCAGCAGGCGCGCGACGAGGTGGCGCGCTCCAGCGAAGTGGCGGCGCGAGGCGCGAAGACGATGCAGGAGGTCGTGGCCCGCATGCACGAGATCCACGCCAGCGCGACCCGCATCGGCGAGATCGTCGGCGTCATCGACGGCATCGCCTTCCAGACCAACATCCTGGCGCTGAACGCGGCCGTCGAGGCGGCGCGCGCCGGTGAACACGGGCGCGGCTTCGCGGTCGTGGCCAGCGAGGTGCGCGCGCTGGCGCAGCGCAGCGCCACCGCGGCGCGCGAGATCAAGGGCCTGATCGGCGACTCCACCGCCAAGGTCGACGCCGGGTCGAAGCTGATCGACGATGCCGGCGGCACGATGGAAGAGATCCGCGCCAGCGTCAGCCGCGTCTCGCAGCTGGTGGCGGACATCGCCGACGCCGGCCGCTCGCAGAGCGGCGACATCGCCCAGGTCACGAACGCGGTGACGCAGATCGACTCGATGACGCAGCAGAACGCGGCCCTCGTCGAGCAGCTCGCCGCCGCCGCGCAGTCGCTGCAGGGTCAGGCGTCGCGCCTCACGGAGTCGATGGGTTCATTCCGCGTCGCCGCCGCCTGAGGCGGCACCGACGCGCGCTGCCGTCAGACCTGGAGCAGCCCCCACTGCAGCGCCACCAGCGTCAGCTCCGACTGGTTGCTGGCGCCGAGCTTCTGCTTCACGTGGTACAGGTGGGTGCCGACGGTGCTGGGGCTGAGCTTCAGGTGCTCGGCGATCTGCGCCACCGAATGGCCGCGCGCCAGCTGGATGAAGACCGAGAACTCGCGCTCGCTCAGCCGTTCGGCCGGGCTCGTGTCGCCCTTCACCTGCGCCATCGCGAGTGCCTTCGCGGTGTGGGCGTCGACGTAGGGCTCGCGCGCGGCGACCGCCGCGACGGCCGCAATCAGCGCCTCCGGGGCGCTGCGCTTCGTCAGGTAGCCGAGCGCGCCGGCGCGCAGCACGCGTTGCGGATGCGCGGTGTCCTCGTGCGCCGACAGCGCGAGGATGCGCGCGTCCGGGTCCTGCGCGAGCAGGCGGCGCACCGCCTCGAGGCCGCCCATGCCGGGCATCGACAGGTCCATCACCACCACGTCGGGCCGGGCGCGCGCGTACTGCTGGCAGGCTTCCTCGCCGTTCGCGGCTTCGGCCACCACTTCCACCGCGGCGTCGGCCAGCAGCATGCGAAAGCCCATGCGCACGAGCGCGTGGTCGTCGACGAGCATCACGCGGATCATCGGGTCTCCGGGCTCAGGGGCAGGGTCACGTTCAGGCAGGCGCCGGCCGGCGCGGCGGCGGTGAGCTCGACGCGCCCGCCCAGGCCCTGCACGCGTTCGGCCAGCCAGCGCAGGCCGTAGTGGCCGCTGCGGCCGGGTCCGCCGGCCGGCGGGCCCTTGCCGTCGTCGGTGACCGTGAGCCGCAGCGCGCCACTGTCGGGGCGCAGTGCCAGCACGATGCGGCGCGCCTCGCCGTGGCGGATCGCGTTCGTCAGGCCCTCCTGCGCGGCGCGGTACAGCGCCAGCGCGGCGTCGGCCGGCAGCGCCGCCTGGCCGAGGTCGATCTGCAGCTCGATCGCCAGCCCGGGCTGGCTGCTGCGCGTGCGCTCGACGAGGTCGTTCAACGCCTCGGCGAGGCCGAAGTTGTCCAGCACCAGCGGCGTCAGGCGCGGGATCATGCCGTGCATGGCGTCGTACAGGCGCGAGGCCTCGTCGGCGATCAGGCGCGCCGCGCGCTCGGTCTCGGGGTCGCCGGCGCGCTGCGCGATCGACAGCGCAATGCTGCGCATGCCGGTGACGGACTGGCCGAGCTCGTCGTGCAGCTCGCGGGCGATGAAGTGGCGCTCCTGCTCCAGGTGCTGGTCGATCCAGCGCGTGAGTTCGCGGCTGTCCGACAGCTGCGTCTCGGCGCGCAGCGCGCGGCGCTCGGTCTCCAGGTTGGCGCGCAGCTGGCCGACCATGCGGTTGAACGCCGCGCCGATGGTCGCCGCCTCGCGGCCCGGCAGCGGCGGCAGCGCGACGTCGAAGCGGCCGCGCTCGACCTCTCCGATGGCGTCGGCGATGCGCCCGAGCGGCCGCACCGCGCGGCCGACGAGCGCGAACACCAGCGCGTTGATCAGCACCAGCGTGGCGAGCCCGCTGCCCACCAGCCAGGCGAGGTCGTCCCAGGCGTCGAGCACGGCGCGCGAGGCGTTCGCCTGCACGACGAGGCGGCCGTCGGGAAAGGCGATCGACTGCGCGGCCGGCGGCGGCCCGATCAAGCGCTGGAACCACGGCGGCGCCTCGCGCCCGGCCTTGTAGGGCGAGGGCGGCGAGACGTAGAGCGCGCGTCCGTCGCCGTCGTACAGCGTGATGTCGTTCGAGCGGACGCGCCCGATGCCCTGCAGGAAGGCCAGCATCGCCGGCGTGCCCTGCGCTGCGTAGCGCCAGGCCGTGCGGTTGAGCAGCTGGGCGGCGACGCGGTTGGCGGCGACGGTCTCCTCCTGCACCGACTCTCGCATGCTGCGCAGCTGCAGGCCGATGACCGCCAGCATGAAGAGCACCGTCAACGCACTGACGATGAGGTTGATCTTCAGGCGCAGCGTCATGGGGCGACGG
>CAUJHQ010000126.1 GCA_963204815.1 Pseudomonadota bacterium
AACAGTAACTTAGGACTGCTTTGAAACTCGCCACCTGGAACGTCAACTCGCTCGCCGTGCGGCTGCCGCAACTGCTCGCCTGGCTGGACGCCCACCGCCCCGATGCGGTGGTGCTGCAGGAAACCAAGCTCACCGACGACAAGTTCCCGGCTGCCGAGATCGAGGCCGCGGGCTACCGCGCGCAGTGGCACGGGCAGAAGACCTACAACGGCGTCGCGCTGATCTCGCGCAGTGAAGCCACCGGCGTCGTGAAGAACATCCCCGGCTTCGGCGACGAGCAGGCGCGCGTGATCGCCGGCACGGTCGACGGACCGTTCGGGCGCGTGCGCACGATCGGCGCCTACTTCCCGAACGGCCAGGCCCCCGACAGCGAGAAGTTCGCCTACAAGATGCGCTGGCTCGACGCGCTGCGCGAATGGGTGCGCGCGGAACTGGCCGAGCACCCGCAGCTCGTGCTGATGGGCGACTTCAACATCGCCCCCGAGGACCGCGACGTCTACGACCCAGTGGCGTGGGCCGGCCAGATCCACTGCACGCCCGAAGAGCGCGAGCACTTCCGCCAGTTCGTCGGCCTGGGCCTCGTGGATGCCTTCCGCCTCTTCGAGCAGCCGCCGAAGTCGTGGTCGTGGTGGGACTACCGCAACCTCGCGTTCCGAAAGAACCAGGGCCTGCGCATCGACCACGTGCTGGTGAGCGAAGCGTTGAAGCCGCGCGTTACGGCCTGCACCATCGACAAGGCTCCTCGCAAGAACGAACGGCCGAGCGACCACGCGCCGGTGGTGGTCGAGATCGCCTGACGCGCGGCCGGGCCGCGACCCTCAGTCGTCGAGCCCGAGCTCCTGGATCTTGCGCGTGATGGTGTTGCGGCCGATGCCGAGCTTGTGCGCGGCCTCGATGCGGCGGCCGCGCGTGATCTCGAGCGCGGTGTGGATCAGCTGGCCTTCGAACTGCTTCGTCAGCGCTTCCCACACGGCGGGTTCGCCGGCCTCGAGGCGGCGCCGCGCCTCGCGTTCCAGGTCGGCCAGCCAGGTGGCCGGCAGCGGCGGCTCCGCCACCGGGGGCGTTACGGGCGCGACGGCGCCGTTCATCGGCACGGCGGGTGCCACGCCGGGCGCGGGGTCGGCCGACGCCGCGGCGGCGGCCGGGCGCGCTTCGGCGCCGGACAGCAGCTCCGCCGGCAGGTCCTTCGGTTCCACCACCTGCGCCGGCGCCATCACGGTGAGCCAGTGGCACAGGTTCTCGAGCTGGCGCACGTTGCCCGGGAAGTCGAAGGACTGCAGGCGCTGCAGCGCGGCGTCGGTGATGCGCTTGGCCTCGACGCCGAGCTCGCGCGCGCTCTTGCCGAGGAAGAAGCGCGTCAGCATCGGGATGTCCTCGCGCCGTTCGCGCAGTGCCGGCAGGCGCAGGCGGATGACGTTGAGGCGGTGGTACAGGTCCTCGCGGAAGACGCCCTGCTTGACGCGGTCTTCCAGGTTCTGGTGCGTGGCGGCGATGACGCGCACGTTGCTCTTCAGCGGCTGGTGGCCGCCGACGCGGTAGAACTGGCCGTCGGACAGCACGCGCAGCAGCCGCGTCTGCAGGTCGAACGGCATGTCGCCGATCTCGTCGAGGAACAGCGTGCCGCCGTCGGCCTGCTCGAAGCGGCCGCGGCGCATGGTCTGCGCGCCGGTGAAGGCGCCGCGCTCGTGGCCGAAGAGTTCGCTCTCGAGCAGGTCCTTCGGGATCGCCGCCGTGTTGATGGCGACGAACGGGCCGCTCGCGCGCGGGCTGTGCTTGTGCAGCGCGCGCGCCACCAGCTCCTTGCCCGAGCCGCTCTCGCCGGTGATCATCACCGTGACGTTGCTCTGGCTGAGGCGGCCGATGGCGCGGAACACGTCCTGCATCGCCGGCGCCTGGCCCAGCATCTCGGGCAATGCCGCGCTCGCGGTCTCGCGCACCTCTTCGCGCAGGCTCTCCTCGACGGCGCGGCGGATCAGCTCCACCGCCTTCGGCTGGTCGACGGGCGTGGGGAGGTGCTCGAAGGCGCCGCCCTGGAACGCGCTGACCGCGCTGTCGAGGTCGGAGTAGGCCGTCATGATGATGACGGGCAGCCCCGGCAGCCGCTCCTTCACCTTGCCCAGCAGGTCGATGCCCGAACCGCCGGGCATGCGGATGTCGCTCACCAGCACCTGCGGCTCGTCGTCGTCGAGCGCGGCGAGCACCTCGCGCGCGGTGGCGAAGCTGCGGACCGCGAACTGCTCGCGCACCAGCGCCTTCTCGAGCACGAAGCGGATGGATTGGTCGTCGTCAACGATCCAGATGGGTTTCATGCAGCGCGGCGCGTCTCAGGGCTCGTGGCGGGGTCGTCAAGGCAGCGGGATGAGCAGCTTGAAGATGGTCCGGCCCGGCACGCTGTCGCATTCGATCGTGCCGTGGTGTTGCTGCACGAAGGTCTGCGCCAGCGTGAGCCCGAGTCCTGATCCGCCGTCGCGCCCCGACACCAGGGGGTGGAAGATGCGATCGCGGATGTCCTCGGGCACGCCCGGTCCGTTGTCCTGGATATGCAATTCCAGTGCCAGTCGGAAGCGCTGGCGGCCGAAGGTGACCTGGCGCGCGACGCGCGTGCGAAGCACGAGCCGCGCGTCGCCCTGCGCGATGCGCTCGGCGAGCGCCTGCGTGGCGTTATGGGCGATGTTGAGCACGGCCTGGATCAGCTGCTCGCGGTCGCCGCGGAACTCGGGGATGCTGGTGTCGTAGTCGCGCTCGACCGTCAGGCCCTTCGGGAACTCGGCCAGGATCAGCGAGCGCACGCGCTCGCAGACCTCGTGGATGTTGACGTCGGCCACCACGCGCGGCCGGCGGTGCGGCGCGAGCAGGCGGTCGACCAGCGCCTGCAGGCGATCGGCCTCGTGGATGATGACCTGCGTGTACTCGGTGAGCTCCTTCGAGTCGAGCTCCATCGCCAGCAGCTGGGCGGCGCCGCGGATGCCGCCCAGCGGGTTCTTGATCTCGTGCGCGAGGTTGCGCACGAGCTCCTTGTTGGCCTGCGCCAGGCCGTGGGCGCGCTCCTCGCGGTCCAGGCGCGCCTGCTGCTCCACCTCGATCAGCTCGAGCAGCACCTCGCCGGGCCGGTCGGTCTGGCTGACGATCACGTGCACCGGCAGCTCGCCGCCGCCGACACCGGGCACGCCGGCGCGGCGCAGCGCGGCGTCGAAGCGGCCGCTGGTGACCTGGTTGCGCGCGACCTGCGCCACCGTCTCTCGCAGCGCGGTGGGGTCGACCAGCCAGTCAAAGACGCTGCCGCGCTGCAGGCTGCGGCGCGACTGGCCCATCACGTTCTCGAGGGTGGAGTTGGCCAGCAGGCACTGGCCCTCGGGGCTGGCAACGGCCACCATGGTGGCCAGCTGGTCGAAGGCCTCGTAGCCGGGTGGGGCCGAGGCGTCGCCGTTCACTGCGGGCCGAGCTTGCCGATCTCGCGCTTCAGGGCCGCGATGTCGGCCTCCTTGCGCTGGATGGCCGATTTCATCTCGGCCACGCGTTCCTGGTACTTCGCGTAGTTGCGCTCGTCGCCGCGGCGCTCGGGCTCGCCGTTGTTGTAGTCGCGCTGCAGCTGGGCGAGGCGCTCTTCCTCGCGCTTGAGCTCGTCGGCAAGGATGCGGCGGGCGTCGCTGTCGCGCGCGCGCTGGTCGGCGGGATCGACGCGGCCTTCGCCGCTGCGCGCCACCGCCGGCGCCGGCGACGGCTTCGGCCTGGGCGGCGACTGGATCACGGTGACCGGCGCCCCTTCGATCAGTACGCAGCCCTTGTCGCGCGCCTCCTGCGACGACAGCTGGTCGGTGTAGAGCACCGGCGGCCCGGGGCACTTGTAGACGGCGTTCTGGGCCATCGCCGCGGCCGGCAGGGCAAGCGCCAGCACGGTGGCCAGCAGGGGGCAGCGCTTCGTGTCCATGGCCGGGGATTGTGGCGCACCAAAACGAAAAAAAGGGACGGCGAACCGTCCCTTCCGTGTGCCTTATCCGGCGACCGAAGCCGCCGTCACAGGCTGTAGTACATGTCGAACTCGAGCGGATGGGTGGTCATGCGGAACTTGGTGACCTCCTGCATCTTCAGGTCGATGTAGGCATCGATGTACGAGTCGGTGAAGACGCCGCCCTTGGTCAGGAAGGCGCGGCCCTTGTCGAGGTAGTCGAGCGCCTGGTCCAGGCTGTGGCAGACGGTCGGGATCTTCGCGTCCTCTTCCGGCGGCAGGTGGTACAGGTCCTTCGTGGCGGCCTCGCCCGGGTGGATCTTGTTCTCGACGCCGTCCAGGCCGGCCATCAGCATGGCGGCGAAGCCGACGTAAGGGTTCATCAGCGGGTCCGGGAAGCGCGCCTCGATGCGGCGGCCCTTCGGGTTGGATACGAACGGGATGCGGATCGACGCCGAGCGGTTGCGCGCCGAGTAGGCCAGCTTCACCGGCGCCTCGAAGCCGGGCACCAGGCGCTTGTAGCTGTTGGTGCCGGGGTTCGTGATGGCGTTCAGCGCGCGGGCGTGCTTGATGATGCCGCCGATGTAGTACAGCGCGAACTCGCTCAGGCCGCCGTAGCCGTCGCCGGCGAACAGGTTCTTGCCGTCTTTCCAGACCGACTGGTGCACGTGCATGCCGCTGCCGTTGTCGCCGACGATGGGCTTGGGCATGAACGTGGCCGTCTTGCCGTAGGCGTGGGCGACGTTGTGGATGACGTACTTCTGCAGTTGCAGCCAGTCGGCGCGCTGGACCAGCGTGCTGAAGCGGGTGCCGATCTCGTTCTGGCCCTGGCCCGCCACTTCGTGGTGGTGCACTTCGACCGGGATGCCGACCGACTCGAGGATCAGGCACATCTCCGAGCGCATGTCCTGGAAGGTGTCGACCGGCGGCACCGGGAAGTAGCCGCCCTTGACCCCCGGGCGGTGGCCCATGTTGCCGCCGTCGAAGTCGCGGCTGGTCGACCACGGCGCCTCTTCCGACGTGATCTTCACGTGGCTGCCGTCCATGCCGACGTGCCAGTGAACCTGGTCGAAGATGAAGAACTCGGGTTCCGGCCCGAAGAACGCGGTGTCGCCCAGGCCGCTGCTCTTCAGGTAGGCCTCGGCGCGCTTGGCCAGCGAGCGCGGGTCGCGCTCGTAGGGCTTGCCGTCGCCCGGCTCGAGCACGTCGCAGGTCAGGATCAGCGTCGGTTCCTCGAAGAAGGGGTCGACGTTGGCGGTGTTGGGGTCCGGCATCAGCAGCATGTCGGAGGCTTCGATGCCCTTCCAGCCGGCGATCGAGGAACCGTCGAAGGCGTGGCCCGCGCTGAACTTGTCTTCGTCGAAGTGGGAGACCGGCACCGAAACGTGCTGCTCCTTGCCGCGGGTGTCGGTGAAGCGGAAGTCAACGAACTTGATCTCGTTGTCCTTCACCATCTTCATCACGTCGGCAACCGTCTTTGCCATTCAGATCTCTCCTAGCGGGACTCGTGGGGTGGGTGGGTGTATTCGGGCGACCCCTTGGAATGACCCCAAAGAGCGCATCAGAATTTAGCAGAAAGCGTGCCTGCTTCTGGCGCACGGCGCCGCGAGGGTGGCGCCGCGTTGGTGCACCGCCAGGCACCGCTTTGGCGCCCGCTTTGGGGCGTCAGCGCACCATTTCGGGGCCGAGCCGGCCGCCGAGCGCGGCAACGCCGTCGCGCAGCGCCGCGAACGGGGCGTCGACGTCGCCGGCGCCCTTCACGCCCAGCTCGATGTGGCGGCCGTGCTGCGGGTGGTCCACGCTGGGCAGGCTGAAGACCTTGACGGCGGGGAAGCGCGCCTCGATGGCTTCCATCAGCGGCGTCAGCGCCGCCTCCATCGCCTCGTAGACGATGACCGAGCGCTCGCGCTGGCGGCCACCGCCGTGCAGCGCAGCGTAGCGGCCATCGAGCAGCGATTCGATCATCGGCCAGGCCATCACGGGAAAGCCGGGCACGAAGTGCACGTCGCCGACCGAGAAGCCCGGGATCTTGTTGTACGGGTTGGGCACGATGGAAGCGCCGGCCGGGAACATGCCCATGTTCAGGCGGTGCAGGTTGTCGGGGCGCTCGGGATCGAAGGGCTGGCCCTGCTCGGCGGCGACGTCGCGCATGCGCTCGACGATCAGCGCCTTCGCCTCGGGGTGCAGTTCGAGCGGCACGCCCAGCGCCGCGGCGGCGCACTGGCGCGTGTGGTCGTCCGGCGTGGCGCCGATGCCGCCGCACGAGAACACGAGGTCGCCGCTGGCGAAGGCGTGGCGCAGCGCCTCGGTGATGCGCGGGCGGTCGTCGCCGACGTAGCGCGCCCAGGCGAGCGCGAGGCCGCGCGCCGCGAGCAGTTCGATCACCTTCGCGAGGTGCTTGTCCTGGCGCTTCCCGGAGAGGATCTCGTCGCCGATGATGATGAGGCCGATGTTCATGGTGGGGGCAGCAGGCTCGGTTCGACCGCCGGCGCGGGTGCCGGCGCGGGAACGCTGCGGCGCTCGATGTCGAGCTCCGTCAGCAGGTAGTGCGCGAACCAGCAGGCCGCGAAGGCGAAGACCAGCGTGTACAGCCACACCGACGCGACGACGAGCAGCGGCGCGAAGATCAGCGCCGCCGCCGACAGCGCCCACAGCGCCGACGGCAAGGCGCCGAGCACGCCGGTGACGACGCCCATCGCGAGCAGCGGCCAGCGCCGGTGGCGCAGCAGGTGGCGGCGTTCGGCGGCGCTGGCGTGCGTGGCGAGCACGTCGAACGCGAACACCCGGTAGGTGAGCCAGCCCCAGATCAGCGGCGGCACCACCACCACCAGCGGCGGCACCAGCCACAGCGGGATGCTGAGCACCAACGCCGCCAGCGCCGCCGCCGCGCAGGCGAGCGACCAAGCCACGCCCTGCCACCAGGCGCCGCCGCGTTCGCGCCGCAGTTCGGGAAAGCGCCGCGCAGCGACCAGCGCCACCACCGCCGGCGTCATGAACCAGGCCACGAACAGCAGCGACAGCAGCACCACCACCGGCACGGTGAACGCGACCACGATCATCGGCGCCACCAGCGCGTGCATCTTCTGGCCGCCCACCGAGTCCAGCCACTGCAGCGCGGCGGCCACCAGCGCCCACTGCTCGAGCGTGGCGCGCACGCCGGCCACCGCCTCTTCCCAGTAGAACCAGCCAGCCGCGAACGTGAGCCCGCCGGCCACCAGCAGCGGCGCCACCGACCACAGGATCAGCTTCGGGTGTGCGCAGTAGCCCAGCGCGCGCCAGAAGGCGTCGAACACGGGCCTCATCGCCGCAGCGCCCCCGCCAGGCGCACCAGGCCCAGCCACTGCTGGGCCCAGAAGCCGCGGCCGTAGTCGCGCCCGTCGAGCTGGTCGCGGATGCCGGTGGGCTCGGTGCGCGCCTCGAAGCGCGCGGTGCGGAAGACCAGGTCCCAGAGCGGGAACAGGATGGCGAAGTTGTGTCCGCCCAGGCTGCCCGGGCCGGCCGATTCGTGGCCGAGGCCGATGGCGTGGTGCAGCCGGTGATAGCGCGGGCTGACGAGCACGCGCTCGAAGGGCCCGAACGACAGCCGCACGTTGGCATGCGACAGGCTTTCGACCAGCTGCGTGCAGGCGACGATGGCGACGAACTGCCCCGGCGGCACGCCCACCAGCAGCGCGACGAGCACGAACACGCTGTCGCGCAGGATGTCGTCGAGCAGGTGGTTGCGGTTGTCCGTCCACATCGTCATCTGACGCTGGCTGTGGTGCACGGCGTGCAGTTGCCACCACCAGCCGAAGGCATGCTGGCCGCGGTGCAGCGCGTAGTCGACGAGGTCGAACAGCAGCAGGTACAGCACGAAGCTCACCCAGGCGACGTCGGTCACGCCGGGCCAGAGGTCGTCGAGCGCGAAGCTCGGCAGCCCGGCCACGCGCAGCTGGCCGATGGCCGTGTCCCACAGCGGGTCGAGCGTGAAGAACAGCGCCACGCGCAGCAGGCCCAGGCGGTGGATCAGCGTGTAGATCACGTCGGTGCGCACGCCGCGGCGGTCGGTGACGGCCTCGACCGGGCGCCAGCGTTCGAGGGCGCCGAACACGGTCAGCAGCACGCCGATCTGCAACAGCCCCACCAGCAGCCAGCCGGTGGCGCGGTAGCCTTCGGCGAGCAGGTTGCCGAGGCCGCCATGAAACATCAGCGGCTGCACCGCGTGCTCGAACAGCCACTCCTGCGCGGCGAGAAAGAGGTCGACCGGCCCCATCACGCCGCCTTGCCGTACAGCGGGTGCGTGCGCAGCGTCTCGAAGCAGAAGCCCTTCGCCTTCAGCCCGGCGATGAGCGGCTCCAGCACCGCCGGCGCCCACGGGTCGCGGCGCGACCAGATGCCCAGGTGCGCGAGCAGGATGTCGCCGGCGCGGATGCCCGCCAGCGCCTGCGCGAGCAGGCGGTCGTTCGGGAAGCGTTCGCTCGACAGTTCGTCGCCGAGGAAGCCGGCCGGCGTCCAGCCGACGTGCGTCCAGCCGCACGATGCCGCCGCCGCCAGCAGCGCCGGCGAGGTCTTGCCGCCCGGCGCGCGGAAGAGCCGGGTCATCGAGGTGCCCGTCATCGCCTTGAAGCGCTCGGCCGGGCGCCCGAGTTCGGCGCAGTAGCCGGCGGCGTCGAGCCGGCGGGCGTGGCCGGCGTCCGGCCCGGCGGTCGCCTTGACGCGCAGCGCGCCGTCGGCCAGGTCACCCTGCCAGACGAGGTGGTTCCAGGTGTGCGAGCCGAAGGCGTGGCCCTCGGCGGCGCGCGCGCGCCACCAGGCGGCCCACTGGTCGTCGAGGCTGCTGCCGCCGGTCTGCGTGCGTTCGTCGGCGAGGAAGAAGGTGACCTTCACCTGCTGGCGCCGCAGCACGTCGGCGACGAGCGGCGCCACCGCCATGTGGCCGGTGTCGAAGGTCAGGTAGACAGGCTTGTCGCAGGCCGCGGCGGCGGACGATCCGGCCAGCGCGCACAGCAGCAGCGCTTCAGCGCGGCGCATGGTCCAGCGTCCAGACGCCGTGCGGCGAGCGGCCGACCTCGACCTGCCGCACCACCTGCTTCTTCTCGAGATCGATGAAGCTCACCTTGCGCGCCCAGCGCGAGCTCACGAGCAGCGTCTTGCCGTCGGCCAGCAGGTCCATGCAGTCGGGGCCGCCGGGCGCCGGGTACTCGGCGACGACGGTGAAGGTGTGGGTGTCGATCTGGCTGATGGTGTTGGCGACGCGGTTGCTGACGAACACATGGCGCTTGTCGCCGCGCGAGCGGAAGGCGTGCGCGCCCTCGCCGGTGGGGATGCGCTTGACGAGCACCGGCTTCGGCTGGCTGACGTCGTAGACCTCGACGACGCGGTCGCCGGTCAGGCCCACCAGCAGGTGGCGGTCGTCGGCGGTGAGGAAGATGTCGGCGGGCAGCTTGCCCACCTTCACCTTCCAGCGCGGCGTCTGCGTGGCCAGGTCGATCGCCATCAACTCGTCGCTGTCCTGCAGCGAAGCGTAGACCACCGTGCTCCTGCTGTCGATCGACAGGTGGCTGGGCGTCTTCGGCGCCTCGATGCGCTTGACCAGCTCGAGCGGCTTGTCGGCGTTTGCCGGCTGCCAGCGGTAGAGGTCGACGTGGTTCAGGCGGTTCGCCGCCGTGACGAACCACTTCATGTCGGGCGAGAAGCGCAGGTGGTAAGGGTCGACGATGTCGCGCACCGTGCGCTGCACGGCACCCGTGACGGGGTCGACGAAGGTCAGCGAGTTGCCCAGCGCGTTGGCGACGATCAGGCTCTTCTCGTCGGGCGTCAGGTAGAGGTGGTGCGGCTCCTTGCCGGTGGGGATGCGGCGGATCTCGGCGAAGCTGACGGGGTCGATCATGCTGATCGTGGCGTCGAGCGAGTTCAGCACGAAGATCGGCCGCGGCCCGGCGGCGCCGGCCGGGCCGCCGGCGACGAGCAGCGCCAGGCAAGCGGCGAGCAACAGCCGCTTCAAGGCGTGACCCCGCCGGCGCGCGGGTTGCGGAGGGCGTTCACTCGTCGTCGCCTCCGAGGATGCCGCCGAGCAGGCCGCCGCCGGCCACGCCGGGCAGGATCGAGCCCTGCTCGCGCGAGCCGCCCATCTGCGGCGCCGCCGCGAAGACGCGCGAGGCCAGGCGCGAGAACGGCAGGCTCTGCAGCCAGATCGTGCCCGGGCCGGTGAGCTTGGCGAAGAACAGGCCCTCGCCGCCGAACAGGGCGGTCTTGATCTTGCCGACGTACTGGATCTCGAAGTTCACGTTCGGCGTGTACGCGACGACGCAGCCGGTGTCGACCAGCAGCGTCTGCCCCGGCGCCAGTTCGCGCTTCACCACCGTGCCGCCGGCATGCACGAAGGCGAGGCCGTCGCCCTCGAGCTTCTGCATGATGAAGCCCTCGCCGCCGAAGAAGCCGACCGACAGCTTCTGCTGCAGCGCGATGCCCAGTGAGACGCCGCGCGCGGCGCACAGGAAGGCGTCCTTCTGGCAGATGAGCGTGCCGCCCATCTTCGACAGGTCCATCGGCAGGATCTTGCCGGGGTACGGCGCCGCGAACGCGATGCGCTGCTTGGCGCCGACGCTGTTGGTGTAGACGGTGGTGAAGAGCGATTCGCCGGTGACCAGGCGCTTGCCGGCGCCCAGCAGCTTGCCGAACAGGCCGCCCTGCTGCTTGCTGCCGTCGCCGAACACGGTGTCCATCGTGATGCCGGCGTCCATGAACATCATGCTGCCGGCCTCGCCGACGGCCGCCTCGCCGGGGTCGAGCTCGACCTCGACGAACTGCATCTCCGCGCCCTTGATCTCGTAGTCCACCACGTCCATCGCCATCGTCGGCCCTCCCTGCCCGGGCACGCCCCGTGCCCAAACGCCGGATGTTAGCGAACCCGACCGCGGCGCCGTAGCACTCGGTTGCACCGGACACCGACCGGCGCGCCCAAGCTGCCCACAATCCCACGCCAGCATGGAACCCGCAACGCTCTGGGTCGCCGCCGCCGCAGGCGGCCTGACGGCCCTGTCGCTCACCGCCTTCGGCCTGCGCCTGCAGCGCCACCGCGGCTGGCACTGGTGGACGGCGGCACTGTGGGCCGCCTGCGCCGGCATCGCCGCCACGGCGAGCGGCCTGCCCTGGCTGCAGGCGCCGGCGCTGATCCTGCTGCTCCAGTGGCCGGTGGTCACGCTGCTCGGGCTGCGGCGCTTTCATGCGCGCGCCGCGCTGCCGCTGTCCGGCGCGGTCGACGGGGCGGTGCTGGCCGCCGGCGCCGCGCTCGCCGTCGCCGCGCCGCTGCTGATGGCGGACGCGCTGCGCCCGCTGGCGCCCGCCGCCGCCACGCTGCTGGTGCACCTGTACGCCGCCGCCATCGTGCTGGCCGGCCCGGGCGACCGCGAAGCGGTGCCGATGCGCTGGCTGGGCCTGACGATCGCCGCCACCGCGCTGGCGCCGCTGCCCTTCACCTGGCTCGGCCCGGACGTCGCCGTGCCACCGGCCGCGCGCGCGCTCGCGGCGATGGCCGGCGCGCTCGTCACCGCCTTCGTCGCCGCCACGCTGGCGTGCGAACGCAGCGAACGCCAGCTGCGCGACACCCACCGGCGCCTGCGCACGCTGGCCAACATCGACACGCTGACCAACGTGCCGAACCGCCGCCACTTCCACGAGCTGGCCACCCAGGCGCTGCGCGCCGACGAGCCGTCGAGCGCAACGCTGCTGATGTTCGACATCGACGAGTTCAAGCTCATCAACGACCACTTCGGCCACGCCGCGGGCGACCGCGCGCTCTGCCTCGTGTCCGGCAGCCTGCGCGAACACCTGCGCGCACACGACATCGCCGGCCGCCACGGCGGCGACGAGTTCGCGGCGCTGCTGCGCGGCACGCGCGTGGCCGACGCGATGACGATCGCCGGCCGCATCGTCGCCGCATTGCAGCGCCAGGCCGAGGCGGTGGCGCTGCCGCCGTTCTCGCTGTCCTTCGGCGTCGTGCAGATGCTGCCGGCCGAGACCATCGACGACGCACTGCGACGCGCCGACCTGGCGCTGTACGAAGCCAAGCGCCAGGGCCGTTCGCGCGCCGTCAGCGCCGAGGGCGACGAGGAGCGCCCCGTGTTCGGCGAAAGCCGGCGGCTGGGCTTGCTGGCGGCCTGACGATAATCGGCGCGCCCGCCATGGACGCCGCCGCCAGCCCCCACCCCACGCCGCCCACGCGGCTGCGCCGCTGATGCTGGGCTCCGTGCTCGCCATCGGCCTGGGCGCCGCGCTCGGCGCGCTGGCGCGCTGGGGCCTGGCGGTCGGGCTGAACGGCCTGTTCCCGGCGCTGCCGCCCGGCACGCTGGTCGCCAACGTGGTGGGCGGCTACCTGATCGGCGTGGCGGTGGCGCTGTTCGCGCACCAGAGCGCCTTGCCGCCGGAGTGGCGGCTCTTCGTCATCACCGGCTTCCTCGGCGGACTGACCACCTTCTCCACCTTCTCGGCCGAGGTGACGCACCTGCTGCAGCAGGGCCGCCTGGGCTGGGCACTGGGCGCAGTGGCGGCGCACGTGCTGGGCTCGCTGGCGGCCACGCTGGCCGGCATCGCCACGTACGAGGCGCTGCGCCGCTGAGCGGCGCGCGGCGCCGTCAGGCCGCCGGCGACAGGTGCGCCGGCGACAGGTAGTCGGCGCGGAAGGTCTCGAAGTCCGGCTGCTCGGCCGCCTCGATGCGGCGCTGCTCCGCCAGCGAGGCCGCGGCCTCGGCCTTCAGGCGTGCCTCGAGCTCGGCCGCGAGCGGCGCCGCCAGCAGTTCGGCGCGGATCTCGCGCGAGCGCTGCAGCGCGAAACCCGAGAACGAGCCGTCGTGGGCCGCGACCATGCGCGCCAGCGCGCGCGCCGATGGCGTGGCCGCGGGGTTGCGCAGGCGCTCGTCGGCGATCGCCAGCGCCTGCGCGTGCGCCTGCGTGCGATGGGCGGCGTCCAGCTGCTCGGCGATGGGGCGGCACTCGGCGACGATCTCGCGCGCCCAGTCGACCAGCGTCACCGTGCCGCTGCCGCGTTCGAGCGTCAGCCCCGGTTCGCGGCCGTGCGACGCGGTGCGGTGCTGGTTGCGGCCGAGCGCGGCGATTTCCTCAGGCGTGTCGGGTGCGCTCGGGCTCAGCAGGCAGTGCAGCAGGAAGACGTCGAGAAAGCGCATCGTCGCCGAGTTGATGCCCAGCGGCTCGAAGGGGTCGAGGTCCATGCAGCGCACCTCGACGTACTCGACGCCGCGTTCGCGCAGCGCGTGCAGCGGGCGTTCGCCGGCGCGGATGGTGCGCTTCGGGCGGATCGTGCCGTAGAACTCGTTCTCGATCTGCAGCAGCGCGGTTGACAGCTGGTTGTATTCGCCGCCGGGGTTGCGCACGCCGATGGCTTCGTAGGCGGGGTACGGCTGCGTCAGCGCGCCGTGCAGCGACGCGGCGTAGCTTTCCAGGTTGTTGAAGCTGGCGCGGATCGAGGCCTGCGCGTCGCTCTGGTAGCCCAGCCGTCCCATGCGCAGCGAGGTGGCGTGCGGCATGTGCAGCGTGCCGCCGGTGAGCGTCTGCAGTTCATGGGGCCGCCCTTCGACGAAGGTCTTGCACACCGCCGGCGACGCGCCGTACAGGTACAGCAGCACGAAGGAATGGCGGCGGAAATTGCGGATGAGCGCGAAGTGGTCGTCGTCGCTCAGCCCCGGCATCGACCAGTTGTAGTGGATGCCCGAGATGGTCTGCATGCGGCGGCCGTAACGGTGGCCCAGGCCCATGCGGTAGACGCTCTTCGCGCGGCCCACGTTCGACGAGCCGTACTGCCCGATCGGGATCGTCTCGTCGGCCGGCAGCTGGCAGGGCATGCTGGCCACCCACATCAGCTGCTCGCCGAGCTGGCGGTAGGTGAACTGGTGCAGCGTGCGCAGTTCTTCCAGGCAGCCTTCGGCGCTGGCGTGCACGCCGGTGATCAGCTCGAGCTGCGACTCGCTGTAGTCGGTGGTGATGTGGCCGTGCGTCAGCGCCGAGCCCAGCGCCTGCGGGTGCGGTGTCATCGCGAGCGCGCCGTTCGGCTCGGTGCGCAGGCTTTCCTTTTCGATGCCGCGGCGCATGCCGAGCAGGCGCTCGGGCTTCAGGTCTTGGAGTCGGGACATCGGCACGCGGCAAGCTCGGGAACGGGAACAGGACTGGATTGTCGACGATGCGTCGAATCCCTGCCGGACGCGGGCCGGACAGGCGCCGTCAGTCGGTGGCGCCGTCGACCGGCAGCCCTTCGGCGCGCCATCGCAGCAGGCCGCCGGCCAGGTTGGCCACCTGCTCGAAGCCCTGCTTCTGCAGCAGCAGCGTGGCCTGCGCCGACCGTGCGCCCGAGCGGCAAACGGCCACCAGCGGCCGCGTGCGGTCGAGTTCGGCGCTGCGTTCGACCAGCTTCGACAGCGGCAGCAAGCGTGCGCCATGCAGGTGGCCCAGGGCATCGGTGAATTCGGGCGGCTCGCGCACGTCGATCACCTGCGGCGCCGCGTCGGCGCTTTCGGCCAGGCGCTCGTGCAGCGTCTGCGGCGTGATCTCCCAGATGCCGCCGAAGCTCAGCGTGAGCGGCGCCCAGGACGGCTCGGCCGCCACCGCGCCCACGCCTTCGGGTCGGCCGCAGCGAAGGTTGGCCGGCACCGCGATGTCCATCAGCTTCGGGTGCGGCAAGCCAAGGTGGTTCATGTAGCCGGCGAAGTCGGCCTCGTCTGCGTCGCCACCCAGGCGCGGGTTGAAGCGGCGCTCCTCGGCGACGCTGGTCACGGTGAGGCCACGGTAGTCGTGGCCCGGGTAGAGCAGGCAGGCGTCGGGCAGCGACAGGATCTGCTCGCGCACCGAGTGGAACAGGCGGTTCGGGCTGCCCTGCTGGAAGTCGGTGCGGCCGCAGCCGCGGATCAGCAGGCAGTCGCCGGTGAAGGCCATCGAGTGATCGTCGAGCACGTAGGTCAGGCAGCCGTTCGTGTGGCCCGGCGTCGCGCGCACCTCGAGGTGGCGGGCGCCGAACGTGACGTGGTCGCCATGCCGCAGGGCCACGTCGGCGTTCACCGCGCCGGCCTCCGCGGCCAGCAGGATGCGGCTGCCGCAGCGCTGCTTGAGCAGCCAGGCGCCGGTCACGTGGTCGGCGTGCACGTGGGTGTCCAGCGTGGCGACGAGACGCAGGCCGAGTTCACGCAGCAGCGCGCTGTCGCGGCGCGCGTGTTCGAACACGGGGTCGATGATCACCGCCTCGCCGGCGTCGCCCAGCAGGTAGGTGTAGGTCGACGATGTGGGATCGAAGAGTTGGCGGAAGACGAGCATAGCGACGACGCCTCGAGAATCGGTCCGGGGTCATTCTGCCTCGGCGGCGACGCCTGAGGGCTTCTGGCGGCAACGCCGGCCGGTGCCGATCAACCCGGATCGACCGCTCGCCATCGTCGAACCGGCCACACCCTCAGCGGGTTGGGCTTGTCGGCCGGACCGCGGTACCCCTGCGTCATGACGATCACCCAAGCGAACGGAGAGTCGGCCGCGGCCACGGTGGTCGACGACCAGTAGGCAGCGGCTCCGACGTTGCGGAAGCCGTGGGTGTTCAGCCAGTAGAACGGGCTGGTGGTGTTGAGGGGGACGAGGCTTTCGAGTTCGTTGATGTTCGGCAGTGCCCAGTCCGAGTGACCAAGGAAGCGGTGGGCGTTGAGACAGTCGACGTGGGACAGTGCGTCCGCCCAGGATTTCGGCACGCCCGGGTTGCACGCAGTCGGCCCGGGGGCGTGCGCGTCCTGGGTCCACATCAGCCCCGTCAGTCCATCGAGCAGTACACCATCGGTGCCGGCCGGTCGGGTGAACCTCGGCTCGGGCCAGACGGCACCCAGCCGCAGGTCGCCGTCATCCCCGGCCGCATAGCTCGTCGCCTGGCCGGTTCGGGGCAGGCTCGCGGCGGCTCCCCTGACGGGCCAGACGTGCAACTCGTCTCTCGAGTACCTGATGTCGGTGCTGGCACTCCAGACGGCCCACCGGAGCTGGTTTGTCGGGGACGCGTCGCTAAAGGTCGTGGAAGACCAGTAGCTGGTCATGACATCGGCGAAGCCCTGACTCGCCATCCACGCGGGCCAGTCGCGCGGCTCGTAGTCAAGGAGGCTGATCAACTCCGTTCGGTTTGGCAGATGCCAGTCGGTGAAGCCCAGATAGGCCTGTGCATTCAGGCAGTCGACGTAGGTCAGCGCGGCCAGCCAGTTCATCTGCCTGCCCGGCCCGCAGGCGACCGGCCCCGGCGCATTGGCATTGGCCGTCCAGACGAGCCCGGTCAGGCGGTCCAGCACGACGGCGCCACTGACGGGAAGTGTTCCGTCGGGATCGGTGAACCTGGGGCTAGGCCACGCGGCGCCCCTCTGCGTCGCCCCGTCGTCACCAGCGGCGCGGCTGGCGGTCTGTCCTGTTCTCGGCACCTGAACCGCGAACGTCCTGGTCGGTTCGGTGCCGGCATGCTCGTCACCTCCGCACGAGGCCACGATCAGCAGGGCCATCGAAAGAAGAACCCTTGCGCTCGAATGGCTCACGTCTGCCGCCTCCCGTACGGGTGCGTCGCGATGGGCGTCGACCCTCTCCGCAACCGATGCCCGACCATCGCCGGGTTCACCAGCGCGCGCGTTGAGCCAGGTCACGCGAGGGGCAGGTCGAACGCAGGGCGCCGTTCGCTGCCCGCGAAGCGGGGCTTCGCGCAGCGCGATTCGTGGCGTCCGCCGCCGACGGACCCACTTCGCGACCGTCGCTGTTGCAGGAAGAAGAATGGCCCCGCGTCGTTGCCGATGCGGGGCCATTGGGGGGTCTGCTGACGTGGCCAGACCCAGATGTGGTGGAACCGGGGGGAATCGAACCCCCGTCCGCAAGCCATCGCCGGACGGTTCTACATGCGTAGCTGTCTGATTTGAGTTTGAGGGCCTGGGTCGCGCAGCAGCACGCTACCCCTGCCCCGAGTCACTTGGTTTTAGGCC
>CAUJHQ010000127.1 GCA_963204815.1 Pseudomonadota bacterium
TCATCATCGGCGGCAGCTTCGGCGCCGGCAACTACGGCATGTGCGGCCGCGCCTACAGCCCGCGCTTCCTGTGGATGTGGCCGAACGCGCGCATCAGCGTGATGGGCGGCGAGCAGGCCGCCAGCGTGCTGGCCACCGTCAAGCGCGACGGCATCGAAGGCAAGGGCGGCAGCTGGAGCGCCGAGCAGGAAGCCGCGTTCAAGCAACCCATCCTCGACCAGTTCGAGCACCAGGCGCACCCGTACTTCGCGAGCGCGCGCCTGTGGGACGACGGCGTCATCGACCCCGCCGACACGCGCCGCGTGCTCGCGCTGGCGCTCAGCGCGAGCCTGAACGCGCCGATCCCCGACGCGCCGAAGTTCGGCGTGTTCCGCATGTGAGCGCCGCACGATGAGCGAAAGCGCCTACCTCAGCGCCGACCACGAACTGCTGCAGGAGCAGGTGGCGCGCTTCCTCGCGCGCGAAGTCGAGCCGTTCGCCGCCCAGTGGGAAGCCGACGGCAAGGTGCCGCGCGAGGTGCTGCGCAAGATGGGCGCCGCCGGCTTCTTCGGCCTCATGTACGAGCCCGAGTACGGCGGCGGCGGCGCCGACGCGCTGACCAACCTGGCCTTTGCCGAGGCGCTGAGCCAGTCCACCTTCGGCGGCTTCATCATCACCGTGCTCGTGCACACCGACATGGCGAGCCCGCACTTGCACCACGCCGGCAACGCGGCGCAGAAGGCGCGCTGGCTGCCGGGCGTGATCCGCGGCGAGACCATCACCGCGGTGGCCATCACCGAGCCCGGCGCCGGCAGCGACGTGGCGGGGTTGCGCACCACCGCGCGCCGCGTCACCTCGGCAGACGGCGACCACTACGTGCTCGACGGCAGCAAGCTCTTCATCACGAACGGCGTGCACGCGGACCTGTACTTCGTGGCCGCGCGCACCGGGCCGGGCAAGCGCGACATCTCCATCATCGCGGTCGAGAAGGGCACGCCCGGCTTCAGCGTCGGCCGCCAGCTCGACAAGACCGGCTGGCGCAGCAGCGACACCGCCGAGCTGCACTTCGACGCCTGTCGCGTGCCCGTGGGCCACCTGCTGGGCGAGGAGCACAAGGGCTTCTACGCGGTGATGAAGAACTTCCAGACCGAGCGCATCGCGCTCGGCGCGATGGCGGTGGGTCACTGCCAGCAGGCGATCCGCCTCACGCTCGAGCAGGTGAAGACGCGCCAGGCCTTCGGCGGCCCGCTGTGGAACCAGCAGACCATCCGCCAGCGGCTCGCCATGTGCGACGCCAAGACGCGCGCCGCGCGCGCCTACGCCTGGCACTGCGCCTGGCGCGTGACGCAGGGCCACGACATCGTGCAGGACGTGTCGCTGCTGAAGGCGCTGACCGGCGAGCTCGTCAACGAGGTCACCCAGACCTGCCAGCAGTTCCACGGCGGCATGGGCTTCATGCACGGCACGCCGGTCGAACGGCTGTGGCGCGACGCGCGCGTGCTGGGCATCGGCGGCGGCGCGACCGAGGTCATGCTCGACGAGGCCGCCAAGCGGTACTGAGCGTGCCCGACCGCATCGACATCCGCCCGCTCGCCGCGCGCGACTCGCTCGACGCGGTGACGGCGCTGCTGCACTTGGCCTACGCGCCGCTGGCGGCTGCCGGCCTCAACTTCACCGCCGCCACGCAGCCGAAGGCCACCACGGCCCGGCGTGCCGCCGAAGGCCAGTGCTACGTCGCCCGGCAAGCCGGCCGCATCGTCGGCACCGTCACCGTCTGCGGGCCGTATGCCGAAGGCGCGGCGCCCTGGGCCGACAGCGTGCCCTGGTTCCGCGAGCGCAACACGGCGCACTTCCACCAGTTCGCCGTGCACCCGGACGTGCAGGGCCGCGGGCTGGGGCGGCGCCTCGTCGCCGCCTGCGAGCGCTGGGCGCTGCAGAACGGCTACCGGCGCATGGCGCTGGACACCGCCGAGCCCGCCACCGCGCTGCGCGCGCTCTACTCGCGCATGGGCTACGCCGACGTCGGCCATGTGCAGTGGGAAGGCAAGGCCTACCGCAGCGTCATCATGCAGAAGGTGCTCGACCGCAGCCCGCTGCGCGAGCACCTGCAGACGATGGCGCGCCACAACCTGTGGGCCACGCGGCGCCTGCTCGACGCCTGCGACGCGCTGCCCGAGGCCGAGTACCGGCGCGACGCCGGACTCTTCTTCAAGAGCGTGCACGGCACGCTGAACCACCTGCTGGTGGCGCAGCAGCTCTGGTTCAGCCGCTTCGCCGAGAACCTGTCGCCGCGCATCGCGCTGGACACCGAGCTCGAGCCCGGTCGCGCGCGGCTGCGCGAACGGCTGGTGGAGGGTGCGCTCGCCTGGCTGCCGCTGCTGGACGTGTGGCCCGAGGCGCGCCTGACCGGCCGCCTGGACTACCAGCGCACGAACGGCGAGGCGATGTCGCTGCCCTTCCACGCCGTGCTCGCCCACGTCTTCAACCACGGCACTCACCACCGCGGGCAGGTCACCGCCGCGCTCACCGGCTTCGGCCACCCCGCGCCCGAGCTCGACCTGCCCTACCTGCTGGCCGAGGAGGCCGAGTCGCCATGACCGCCACGCTGGACATCCGCCGCCCTTCGCCTCACGTCGCCGAGGTCTGGCTGAACCGCCCCGAAGTGCGCAACGCCTTCAACGACGGCGTCATCACCGAGCTGACCGAGGCCTTCCGCACGCTCGGCGCCGACCCGTCGCTGCGCGTCATCGTGCTCGGTGGCCACGGCAAGGCCTTCTGCGCCGGCGCCGATCTCACGTGGATGCGCGCCATGGCCGGCTACAGCTGGGCGGAGAACCACGCCGACGCCGGCCGCCTGGCCGAGATGCTGTGGACGATCTACAGCTGCCCGCTGCCCGTGGTGGGCCGCATCCACGGCGACTGCTACGCCGGCGGCGTGGGCCTGGCGGCGGTGTGCGACGTGCTGGTTGCCGCCGAGGGCCTGCACTTCTGCCTCAGCGAAGCGCGCCTGGGGCTGCTGCCGGCGACCATCGGTCCCTACGTCGTGAAGGCGCTCGGCGAGCAGGCGTCGCGCCGCTACTTCGTCACCGCCGAGCGCTTTACGGCGCAGGAAGCGAAGGCGCTCGGCTTCGTGCACGAGGTCGTGGCCGCCGACGCGCTGGACGCGAAGGTGGCCGAGATCGCCGCGCTGCTCGTCGCCAACGGCCCCGCGGCGGCCAAGGCCTGCAAGCGGCTGGTGCAGGACGTGGCCGGCCGCGAGATCACGGCCGCGCTGCGCGACGACACCGCGCGCCGCATCGCCGACATCCGCGCCAGCGCCGAAGGGCGCGAAGGCGTGCAGGCCTTCCTCGGCAAGCGCGAACCGGCCTGGAAAGCATGAACGGGCTGGACACCGCGCAGCTGATCGCCGTCGCCGCTGGCCTGGGCTGGGCCAGCGGGCTGCGCCTGTACGCGGTGCTGTTCCTCACCGGCGCGGCCGGTTTCATGGGCTGGGTGCCGCTGCCCGCCGGGCTGCAGCTGCTGCAGCACCCGGCCATGCTGGCCGCCAGCGGGCTGATGTTCGCGGTCGAGTTCTTCGCCGACAAGATCCCGGGCGTCGACACGCTGTGGGACGCGCTGCACACGTTGGTGCGCATCCCCGCCGGCGCCGCGCTGGCGGCGGCGGTGTTCGGCGGCGACCACGCCACCTGGGCGGCCATCGCCGCGCTGCTGGGCGGCACGCTCGCGGCCACCGCGCACACCGCGAAGGCGACCACGCGCGCGGCGGCCAACACCTCGCCCGAGCCGTTCTCCAACGTCGGCCTGTCGCTCGCCGGCGACGCCGCGGTGCCGGCGGCGCTGTGGCTGTCGTGGGCGCACCCGGTGGCCTTCTTCGTCGTGCTGGCGCTGGCGCTCGCGGTCTGCGTCGCGCTCATCGTCGTCTTCTTCCGCTTCCTGCGTGCGGTGTTCTCGCGCCTGTGGCCGCGCACCGCCGCCTCCTGAGGTTGCCCATGTTCCAGAAGATCCTCATTGCCAACCGCGGGGAGATCGCCTGCCGCGTCGCCACCACCGCGCGCCGCCTGGGCGTGCGCACGGTTGCCGTCTACTCCGACGCCGACGCGAACGCGCGCCACGTGCGCGCCTGCGACGAGGCGGTGCACATCGGCGGCTCCGCGCCGCGCGAGAGCTACCTGCAATGGCACCGCATCATCGAAGCGGCCCAGGCCACCGGCGCGCAGGCGGTGCACCCCGGCTACGGCTTCCTGTCGGAGAACGAGGAGTTCGCCCGCGCCTGCGCCGACGCCGGCCTCGTCTTCATCGGCCCGCCGCCTTCGGCGATTGCCGCCATGGGGAGCAAGAGCGCGGCGAAGTCGCTGATGGCGAAGGCCGGCGTGCCGCTGGTGCCGGGTTATCACGGCGCCGACAACGACCCCGCGCTGCTGCAGCGCGAGGCCGACGCGATCGGCTACCCGGTGCTCATCAAGGCCAGCGCCGGCGGCGGCGGCAAGGGCATGCGGCGCGTCGAGCGTGCGGCCGACTTCGCCGCCGCGCTGGCGAGCTGCCAGCGCGAGGCCAAGGCCAGCTTCGGCGACGACCACGTGCTCGTCGAGCGCTACGTCACGCGGCCGCGCCACATCGAGATCCAGGTCTTCGGCGACACGCACGGCAACGTGATCCACCTCGGCGAGCGCGATTGCTCCGTGCAGCGGCGCCACCAGAAGGTGCTGGAAGAGTCGCCGGCGCCGGGGCTGTCGGCGGCGCGGCGCGCCGAGATGGGCGCCGCCGCGGTGGCCGCCGCGAAGGCGGTGGGCTACGTCGGAGCGGGCACGGTGGAGTTCGTCGCCGAGGAGCTGGACGACGGCGACATCCGCGCCTACTTCATGGAGATGAACACGCGGCTGCAGGTCGAGCACCCGGTGACGGAGGCCGTGACCGGGCTCGACCTCGTCGAGTGGCAGCTGCGCGTGGCCGCCGGCCAGCCGCTGCCGCTTGCGCAGGATCAGGTCTCGATGCGCGGCCACGCGATCGAGGCGCGCATCTGCGCCGAGAACCCCGACGCCAACTTCCTGCCCGCCACGGGCAAGCTTCAGGTGGCGCGCTGGCCGGAGCACGTCGCCTTCGAGCGCCACGACACGCGGCCGCGCGTGGACTCCGGCTTCGGCGAAGGCGACGCGGTGACGCCGTACTACGACTCGATGATCGCCAAGCTGATCGTCTGGGGCGCCGACCGCCAGCAGGCGCTGGCGCGGCTGGACGCGGCGCTGCGCGACACCCACCTGATGGGCCTGCACACGAACGTCGCCTTCCTGCGCCGCGTCGTGAAGAGCCGCGCCTTCGCCACCGCCGACCTCGACACCGCGCTCATCGAACGCGAACGCCCGGCGCTGTTCGAGGCCGCGCCGCTCGCCCCCCAGTGGGTGGCGGCCGGCCTGGCGGCCCACGCGCTGGCGGAGGAGAAGGCCACCGAGACGGCCGACATCTGGAGCCGGCGCGACGGCTGGCGCCTGCACGGCGGCGCGCGCCGCCGCTTCGACGTCGAGCTGTACGGCCAGCGCCGCGCGCTGGTGGTGCAGCGCCTGCACGACGGCGGCACCGTGCTCGAACTGCACGGCGAGCGCTGGCCCTTCGAGGCCGTGCCGCTGGGCGGCGCGCGCCACGACGTGCGCCTGGGCCCGCAGCGCCAGCCGCTCGCGGTGTACGCGCAGGGCGAGCGCTTCGCCGTCTTCGCGCCCGAGGGCAGCGCGCTGGCCACCGAGTTCGACCCCGTCGCCCACGGCGGCGACCACGCCGGCGAGGCCGGCCGCCTGACGGCGCCGATGCCCGGCAAGGTGGTCGCCTTCCTCGCCGCCAAGGGCGAGAAGGTGAAGCGCGGCCAGGCGGTCGCCGTGATGGAGGCGATGAAGATGGAGCACACGCTGACGGCACCGCGCGACGGCACCGTCGAGGCGCTGCTCTACGCCGTCGGTGACCAGGTCGCCGAAGGCGGCGAACTGCTCAAGCTGTCGGAGTGAGCGCGCGTGGCGGCCGGTTCAGCGTGTCAGCCAGCGGCTCGGCGTGAACCAGCCGCTGCGCGTGCGGCGCGCGGCCTGTTCCTCGGGCAGTTCGGAGTCGGTGGCGGGGCGGGTGACGTCGAAGCCCCAGCCCGATTCGAACTCTTCCGGCGCCTCGGTCAGCGCGCGGCGGAAGTCGCGCGCCAGCGCCACGAGGTCGGTGCCGGGCATCGCGTCGCAGACGAGCAGCACGTCGCGGGCGTAGAGCGGGTCGTCGATCAGCCGCTTGACGTCGATGCCGACGTGCAACTGCCGGTGCAACACGATGTTGATCCGGTTGCCGATGCGAATGGCGCGGGCGCGATTCATGTTGTTTCCAAGTGTGTATCAGCGAATTGCGATGCGCCACCCCCCGAATGGTCGTTTCCCACAGGCAGATTGAAACCATGACGAAACCTTCACGCGTCACGCTCGTCGAGGTCGGCCCGCGCGACGGCCTGCAGAACGAAGCCCAGCCCGTCGGCGCCGCCGACAAGGTGGCGCTGGTGCACCGCCTGCAGGACGCCGGCTGCCGCGAGATCGAGGTCACCAGCTTCGTGAGCCCGAAGTGGGTGCCGCAGATGGCCGACAACGCCGAGGTCATGGCCGGCATCGCGCGCAAGCCCGGCGTGCGCTACTCGGTGCTCACGCCGAACCTGAAGGGCCTGGAAGCGGCGCTGCTCAGCAAGCCCGACGAGGTGGTCGTCTTCGGCGCCGCCACCGAGGCCTTCAGCCGCCGCAACATCAACTGCTCGATCGAGGAGAGCTTCGCGCGCTTCGAGCCCGTGGTGGCCGCCGCTCACGCCGCCGGCGTGAAGGTGCGCGGCGCGATCAGCTGCGCCTTCGGCTGCCCGTACCAGGGCGCCGTGAGCGCCGACGAGGTGGAGCGTGTCGTCAAGCTGATGAAGGCGATCGGCGTCGACCACTGCGGCGTCGCCGACACCATCGGCACCGGCACGCCGGGCGCCGTGCAGCGCGGCATGGAGCGCGCGCTGAAGCACTACCCGCTGGCCGAGGTGAGCGGCCATTTCCACGACACCTACGGCCAGGCGCTGGCCAACATCTACGCCTGCCTGGAGCTGGGCATCCACGTCTTCGACGCCAGCATCGCCGGCCTCGGCGGCTGCCCCTACGCCAAGGGCGCCACCGGCAACGTCGCGACCGAAGACGTGGTCTTCATGCTGCACGGCCTGGGCATCGAGACCGGGCTGGACCTCGACAAGCTGGTCGACGCCGGTGCCTTCATCTCCGGCGTGCTCGGCCGCCCGCCAGTGAGCCGCGCCGGCAAGGCGCTGCTGGCCAAGCGTGGCGTCGCGGTGGCGGTGGCATGAGCGACCTCTACGATCGACCGGAGGGCTTTCGCCGCGTGCACGCCGCGCTCGCCGCCGCCGGCCACCCGCACGCGCCGCGCTGGCTGGAGGTCGCCGCGCGCACCTCGCAGGAGGCGGCCGACGCGCTGGGCGTCGGCGTCGGCCAGATCGCCAAGAGCGTGATCTTCCGCCGCAAGGCCGACGACAGCGCCGTGCTCGTCGTGACCTCGGGCGACCGGCGCGTCGACGAGAAGCGCGTGGCCGCGATCGCCGGCGCGCTGGGCCGTGCCGACGCCGACTTCGTGAAGGCGAAGACCGGCTTCTCCATCGGCGGCGTGGCGCCGCTGGCGCATGCCACGCCGGCCTTCACGCTGATCGACCGCGAGCTGTTCCGCTTCGACGAGATCTGGGCCGCCGCCGGCCACCCGAACGGCGTCTTCCGCCTCGCCCCCGGGGACTTGGAGCGCCTGACCGGCGCCCCGGTCGCCGATGTCGTCCAATCGGTGGCATGAGCCCGGAAACCGTGAAGTCCCCCTGCGTCAACATCTGCAAGATGGACGCCCGCACCGGCTGGTGCGAAGGTTGCCTGCGCACGCTGGACGAGATTGCCGTCTGGTCGGTGCTGAGCGACGACGACAAGCGCGCCGTCGTCGCCGAACTGGCGCAGCGCCGCGTGCAGTGGCGCCGCGAGCGGCCGGACGCCGCATGAAGGCCGTCACCTTCTGGTTCGACCCGGTGTCGCCCTACGCCCACCTCGCGTTCGAGCGCCTGCCGCAGGCCTTCGAGGGCCTGAGCGTGGCCGTCGAGTACCGGCCGATCCTGTTTGCCGGGCTGCTCGGGCACTGGGGCCAGAAGGGACCGGCCGAGATCGAGCCCAAGCGCGCCTGGACCTTCCGCCAGGTGCACTGGCTGGCGCACCAGCACGGCATCGCGATCGACACGCCGCTGCGCCATCCGTTCAACCCGCTGCCGCTGCTGCGCCTGCTGGTGGCCGCGGGACCGAACCGGCGCCGCTGCGAGATCGTGCTGCACCACGTGTGGCACGGCGGCGCCGACGCGCTGGCGCCGGAGCGCCTGGCCGCGCTGCGCGAGCGCCTGGCGCCGGCGCGCGACCCCGACGGCGACGACGTCAAGCGCGAGTTGCGCGCGTCGACCGACGAGGCGGTGCGCCGCGGCCTCTTCGGCGTGCCCTGCACCGAGGTCGACGGCCGCCTGTTCTGGGGTTTCGACGCCCTGCCGATGGCCGCTGCCGCCATCGCCGGCGACCCCTGGTTCGACGGCCCCGCCTGGGACCGCGAAGGCGCCCCGCGCGAAGGCGTCGTGCGCCGCGCCTAGCGTGCCGGTGTAAGCCGGCGATCAGCCTCGCGTCAGCCGCGGTTGGCTGCGCGTCAGAGGAGGGTCAGTGCCGTCGCCAAAGATCGCGTGGACGATTCCACACATCAAGGAGACAGCATGAACGCCGATCTCGCCGAGCGGATTGCCAGCAATCCGCACTACCGCGAACTGAAGTCCAAACGCTCCAGCTTCGGCTGGTGGCTCACGCTCGCGATGATGGTCGTGTACTACGGCTTCATCGTGCTGGTGGCTTTCAACAAGCCTTTCCTGTCGCAGCGGCTGGGCGAGGGCGTGATGACGATGGGCATTCCCATCGGCTTCGGCGTCATCGTCTTCACCATCATCATCACGGCGATCTACGTGCGCCGTGCCAACAGCGAGTTCGACGACCTCGCCGACAAGATCTCCAAGGCGGTGCTGAAATGAGCGGCTTCAGGCAATACGGGCGTCAGGCCCTCACGCTGGCCGCGCTGGCCGGCGTCTCGATCGCCGCGTGGTCGGCCGGCGCCGACCTCGGCCAGGCGCAGAAGCAGGCGACCAACTGGACGGCCATCGGCATGTTCGGCATCTTCGTCGTGATGACGCTGTTCATCACGAAGTGGGCCGCGGCGCGCACCAAGAGCGCGGCAGACTTCTACACCGCCGGCGGCGGCATCACCGGCTTCCAGAACGGCCTCGCGATCGCCGGCGACTACATGTCGGCCGCCTCGTTCCTGGGCATCAGCGCGGCCGTGATGGCGACCGGCTTCGACGGCCTGATCTACTCGATCGGCTTCCTCGTCGGCTGGCCCGTCATCACCTTCCTGATGGCCGAGCGCCTGCGCAACCTGGGCAAGTTCACCTTCGCCGACGTGGCCGCGTTCCGCTTCGAGCAGAAGCCGATCCGCATCTTCGCGGCCAGCGGCACGCTGGTCGTCGTGGCCTTCTACCTGATCGCGCAGATGGTCGGCGCGGGCCAGCTCATCAAGCTGCTGTTCGGGCTGGAGTACTGGATCGCGGTGGTCATCGTCGGCGCGCTGATGATGGTCTACGTGCTCTTCGGCGGCATGACCGCCACCACCTGGGTGCAGATCATCAAGGCCTGCCTGCTGCTGGGCGGCGCCTCGTTCATGGCCTTCATGGTGATGATGCAGTACGGCTTCTCGCCGGAGGCGATGTTCGCCGCCGCGGTGAAGGTGAAGACCGACCTCGCGGCCAACGGCGGCAAGCCGCTGGAAGAGGCGGCCAAGCTCGGCCAGTCCATCATGGGCCCGGGCAACTTCGTGAAGGACCCGATCTCCGCCATCAGCTTCGGCATGGCGCTGATGTTCGGCACCGCCGGCCTGCCCCACATCCTGATGCGCTTCTTCACGGTGCCCTCGGCCAAGGAAGCGCGCAAGAGCGTGATGTGGGCGACCGGCTGGATCGGCTACTTCTACCTGCTGACCTTCATCATCGGCTTCGGCGCCATCACGTTCGTGCTGACCAACCCGCAGTTCCTGGACGCCAAGGGCGGCCTGCTCGGCGGCGGCAACATGGCGGCGGTGCACCTGGCCAACGCGGTGGGCGGCAACGTGTTCCTGGGCTTCATCTCGGCGGTGGCGTTCGCGACCATCCTCGCGGTGGTGGCTGGCCTCACGCTGTCCGGCGCCTCGGCGGTGTCGCACGACCTGTACGCCACCGTCATCAAGAAGGGCAAGGCCGACAGCGCCTCGGAGCTGAAGGTCTCGCGCTGGACGACGGTCGCGCTCGGCATCGTCGCCGTCGTGCTCGGCATCGCGTTCGAGAAGCAGAACATCGCCTTCATGGTGAGCCTGGCCTTCGCGATCGCGGCGTCGGCCAACTTCCCGGTGCTCTTCATGAGCGTGCTGTGGAAGGACTGCACCACCAAGGGCGCCGTCATCGGCGGCTTCCTGGGCCTGATCTCGTCGGTGGCGCTGACGGTGGTGTCGCCGTCGGTGTGGGAAGCCACGCTCGGCAACCCGAAGGGCAGCGCGCTGTTCCCGTACACCAGCCCGGCGCTGTTCTCGATGGCGATCGCCTTCGTCGGCATCTGGCTGTTCTCGGTGCTCGACAAGAGCGCCCGCGCCAAGACCGACCGCGCCGGCTTCCTGGCGCAGCAGGTGCGCAGCGAAACCGGCATCGGCGCCGCCGGCGCCAGCGGCCACTGAGCATGACGGGCGCGATGGACCGCATCGCGCACGACATCGACGCCGCCGGGTCTGCAGCAGCGCTGCAGCCGGCGGCGTCGCGCATCGATGCGCTCGTGCTCGAGCGCCACGCGGCCGGCGTGCCCGCGCACGCCATCGCGGCCGAAGTGAGCGCGCTCAACCAGCGGCTGTTCGCGCGCCTGTGGTCGCTGCTCGCGCCGCCCGACCTGGTGGCGAAGAGCTGCCTGCTCGTGATGGGCAGCGAAGGCCGCGGCGAACAGATCCTGAAGACCGACCAGGACAACGGGCTGGTGCTCGCCGACGGCACCGACGACGCCGGCCTGCCCGCGCTGGCCGAGGCCTTCGGCGAGGCGCTCGCCACCTTCGGCTACCCGCCGTGCCCGGGCCAGATCATGCTGCGCAACCCGCTGTGGCGGCAGCCGCTGGCGGGCTACCGGGCGTCGATCCGCGACTGGCTGCTCGGCCACGACCCCGAAGGCCCGATGCGGCTGGCGATCTTCTGCGACGCCGCGGCGGTCGCGGGCGACGCCGCGCTGCTGGAGAACCTGCGCGACTTCCTCGACGCGCTGGTGTCCGACTCCGACGCCTACCTGGCGCGTTTCGTCGCCCCGGCCGACCAGTTCCACGCGCCGCACCACTGGTGGGCGCGCCTCACCGGCCACCTCGACGAGCAGCCGCTGGACCTGAAGAAGCTCGGCATCTTCCCCATCGTGCACGGCGTGCGCGCGCTGGCGCTGCAGCACCGCCTGCACGAGCGTTCCACCGCGGCGCGGCTGCAGGCGCTGGTGGCGCGCGGCGCGCTCGACGCCGCGCTCGCCGAAGACCTGCTGAAGGCGCTGCGCCGGCTGATGGCCACGCGCCTGTCGCACCAGCTGCGCGGCCGCGCCGAAGGGCGCGTGGCCGGCAACGAGGTGCGGCCCTCGGACCTGGCCGTGCCCGAGCGCGAAGGCCTGCGCGACGCCTTGGCCGTCGTCAAGCGCTTCCGCGCCTGGCTGCGCCAGCATTTCCGCCTCGACACGCTGTAGCGTCACGGCCATGGACGACCGCCTGCTCGTGCAACGCCTGCTGGCCCTGTTCGTCGCCGGCTGGCTGCTGTTCGACTTCCCGCTGCTGGCGCTGTGGCGCGACAGCGCGCTGGCGGTCTTCGCGGTGTGGGCGCTGGTGATCGGCGTGCTCGCGTGGTGGATGGAGCGTGGGGGTGACTGAGGTGGCGGCTGCGCGTGCATCTCGACGCCTGGCAACTCTCTGCCCAGAGCGGCCGTTCGCGTTGTTCGCCGCATGCGGTCCGTGGCGCAAGCAAAGTCCCGTGCGGGCAGGCGCCGGCGCTTATCCTCGGCGGTCGTCCCTGCGCACCGACCGCCGAGGCATGAGCCCCTGCCGGGTACCGCCTGCCGCGACGCGCGCATGCCACTGTCGTGTTGCGGCAGGGAACGAACGGCTGCTCCGGGCCGGAAGCTGACGGCTGCAGGCACCTGAGATGTCGACCCCCCTCGCCATCGCCGCCGCGCTGGGCTACCTGCTGGCGCTGTTCGCGCTCGCCGCGTGGGCCGACAGGCGTGCGGCCGCAGGGCGCAGCGTGATCGGCAATGCGTGGGTCTACGCGCTCTCGCTCGGCGTCTACTGCAGCGCCTGGACGTACTTCGGCAGCGTCGGCCGCGCCGCCGACGGCGGGCTCGGCTTCCTGCCGATATACCTGGGGCCGACGCTGGCGATGGTGCTGGCCTGGACCGTGCTGCGCAAGATGGTGCGCATCGCGCGGCGCTACCGCATCACGTCGATCGCCGACTTCATCGCCAGCCGCTACGGGCCCAGCGGCACGCTCGCCGGCGCGGTGACGCTGCTGGCGCTGGTCGGCGTGGTGCCGTACGTGGCGCTGCAACTGAAGGCCATCGCGAGCGGCTTCGCGCTGCTCACCGGCAGCACCGGTGCGCCGGCGGCGGCGTTCTGGGCCGACGGCACCTTCTGGGCCGCGCTCGCGCTCGCCGGCTTCACCATCGCCTTCGGCACCCGCCACCTCGACAGCACCGAACGCCACGAAGGGCTGGTGGCGGCCATCGCCGCCGAATCGGTGGTGAAGCTGGCGGCCTTCGTCGCCGTCGGCGTGTTCGTCACCTGGGGCCTGTTCGACGGCCCGGGCGACCTCTTCGCGCGTGCCGCCAGCACGAAGGCGATGGCACCGCCGACTGCCGCCACGCCCTGGTTCGCGATGATGGTGCTGGCGATGTTCTCGGTGCTGCTGCTGCCGCGCCAGTTCCAGGTGATGGTGGTCGAGAACGTCGACGAACGCCACATCCGCCGCGCCGCCTGGGCCTTCCCGGCCTACCTGCTGGCCATCAACGTCTTCGTGCTGCCCATCGCCGCCGGCGGCCTGGTGTTCCTGGGCGCGGGCGCGAACGCCGAGACCTTCGTGCTGAGCCTGCCACTGGCCGGCGGCGCGCAGGCGCTCGCGCTGGTGGCCTTCATCGGCGGCTTCTCGGCGGCCAGCGGCATGGTCATCGTCGAGGCCATCGCGGTCGCCACGATGGTCTGCAACGACCTCGTGCTGCCGCTGCTGCTGCGCCGCCGCGGCGTGCAGCCGATGGGGGCGACGCTGCTGCTCGTGCGCCGCGCCGTCATCGTCGCGCTGCTGCTGCTGGGCTACCTCTACTTCCGCATCGCCGGCGAGGCGTACGCGCTCGTCAGCATCGGCCTCATCAGCTTTGCCGCGGTGGCGCAGTTCGCGCCGGCCTTGATCGGCGGCCTGTACTGGAAGGGCGGCACGCGCGCGGGCGCGCTGGCCGGGCTGGCCGCCGGCGCGCTGCTGTGGACCTGGACGCTGGGCCTGCCGTCGATCGCCAAGAGCGGCTGGATGGACGCCGGCTACCTCGCCGCCGGGCCGCTGGGCATCGCGTGGCTGCGGCCCGAGGCGCTGTTCGGCCTGGCCGGCTTCGACCCGCTGACGCACGCGCTGATGTGGTCGCTGGGGCTCAACGCGGCGCTGTACGTGGGCGTCTCGCTGTGGCGCGTGCCGGGGGCGCGCGAGGCGGCGCGGGCGCAGCAGTTCGTCGGCGTGTTCGAGCAGGGCGCCGAGCAGCGCGTGTTCTGGCGCGGCCGCGCGAAGCCCGAGGCGCTGCAGGCGCTGCTGGCGCGCTTCCTCGGCCCCGCGCGCGCGGCGGCGGCCTTCGCCGGCCACGCGCCGGGCGACGCCGCCCGCCTGGTGCACGAGGCCGAGACGCAGCTGGCCGGCGCCATCGGCAGCGCGTCGGCACGCGTGCTCGTGGCTTCGGTGGTGGAGGAAGAGGCGCTCGGCCTCGACGACGTCGCGCGCATCGTCGAAGAAGCGAGCGAGCTGCGCCACGTGAACGAACGCCTGCAGAGCCTGGACCGGCTGAAGGACGACTTCATGTCCAGCGTGACGCACGAGCTGCGCACGCCGCTCACCAGCATCCGCGCGCTCGCCGAGCTGATGCGCGACGAGGCGCAGATGGACGAGGCGCAGCGCCAGCAGTTCCTCGCCATCATCGTCGGCGAGAGCGAGCGCCTGTCGCGGCTGGTGAACCAGGTGCTGGACATGGCGAAGATCGAGTCCGGCCACGGCGAGTGGCACAACACCGAGGTCGACCTTGGCGCGCTGCTGCGCCAGGCCGCCGACACCACCGCCGAACTGTTCCGCGAGCGCGGCGCGGTGCTGGCGCTGCAGGTGCCGGCGCGGGTGCCGCCGCTGCACGCCGACCCCGACCGCCTGCTGCAGGTGCTGCTGAACCTTCTGTCGAACGCGGTGAAGTTCGTGCCCGCCGGCGCCGGCGCCGGCCGCGTGACGCTGGCGCTGGCCTGCGACGAGCGCGGCGCCACCGTCACCGTCGACGACAACGGCCCCGGCGTGCCCGAGGCCGAGCGCGCGCTGGTGTTCGAGAAGTTCCGCCAGGGCGGCGACGCGCGCGCGCGCCCGCAGGGCACGGGCCTCGGGCTGCCGATCTGCCGCGAGATCGTGGCGCACTTCGGCGGCCGCATCGGCGTCGAGGCGGCGCCGGGCGGCGGGGCGCGCTTCGCGTTCTGGCTGCCGTGGACCCCGGCCCCGACGACGACAACGACAACGACGAAGGAGACGACATGACGACCAAGGTCCTGATCGCCGACGACGAGCCCAACATCGTCGTCTCGCTCGAGTTCCTGATGAAGCGCGAAGGCTACGAGGTGATCGTCGCGCGCGACGGCCCGGCGGCGCTGGACGCCATCCGCCGCGAGCGCCCGGCGCTCGTGCTGCTGGACGTGATGATGCCGGGCAAGACCGGCTTCGAGGTCTGCGCCGAGGTGCGTGCCGACGAGTCGCT
>CAUJHQ010000128.1 GCA_963204815.1 Pseudomonadota bacterium
GCATGGCCTACGACCGCATGATCCAGATCGTCGACATCACGGCGCGCCTGATGGGCAACGCGCTGTCGACGAAGTAGCCCCGCCTAGAATCCACCGGCGCGGGCCGTTAGCTCAGTTGGTCAGAGCAGAGGACTCATAATCCTTTGGTCGTTGGTTCAAGTCCAACACGGCCTACCAATGAATATTGGGTGATCCGAGAGAGCGATCGGTGGTGGTCGGCGCGATCTTCGTGCGTGACCGGCGAGATCTGGACATGCGCGAGGTCAGCGAGCAGGACCAGTCGAGCGCTGCCGTGATTCCGCGTCCCGCCGCCGAGCGCTGAGCCGACCGCGCGCGCCACGAGCGCCGCACCAGGGGCGGGCGGACCTATGCCGACCTGCGGGCGTCATCGTCGCGGGCGCGGTCGCGGCGGCGCCGCGATCACCCGTAGGTCGGAAACGGCGCCACGATCTCGCGCACGGCGGCACGGACGCTGTCTGCGATTGCGTCGGGCCATCCCAGATAGAACGCACGCATCTGGAACAGGCTGCGCCAGCCAAAGCCCGTGCCGAATTGCGCGGTCAGGACAACGGCCACACGCTTGACCGGCACGTCACCCTGCGACTGCCCGTCGCCCACGCAGTCTCGCTTGCCAGTCGCGCTCGCGTGACCGAGGTGTCGCTGGACACGCACATCGCCCGGCTCATCGACGGCACACCGACCCATCCGCGAGGGCCAGACCACATACAGGCTGCTGCTGCGTTGTTGGCGTCCACTGATCGACTCCCTGCTCTCAGTGCCGACCTCAATGTCGTCATGCGTCTGTTGGGCCGCATGCCCAGGAGCGAACCTGAGCCGTACCGTGCCAGCATCCGGTCGTTGGCTGACGATGTTCGCGGAACTGGTGTTCGACGTCCGCGGTGCCACGGCGACATCCCTCGAACACAACCTGGACCGTCACTGGCGTAACGCGCGCACGGCGGCCAACCACAACCCGCAGCGGCTTCAGGCGACTGCTCGAGAGTACGGAGGCGCTGCCCGCCCGTCGCTGCGCCAAGCCCAAGACCGCGCGCCTGCCGGACGGCCGCGACGGTCGGCAGCCGCTAGACCTCCAGACCGATCACGTCGAAGAACGCCCGCACCATGCGTGCGTCGCGCCGCTCGGCCAGGCAGACGACGTGGGCATAGGTCCGAACCTGCGCGTCGCTGATGCGCACCGAATGCAGGCCGGGGCCGGGCACGAACTCGGCCTCCGACACCGCTGCGATGCCAACCCCTTCGGCCACCGCGGCGCGGATGATCTCGCGGCTGCCCACCTCCATCACGACCTCCGCCTGGACCCGCGCCTGGGTGAGTGCCGACTCGATGGCCTTGCGCGTGGTGGACCCCTGCTCGCGCAGGATCAGCTTTTCGCCCTGGAGTTCCGCGGTGCGGATAGTGCGTCGGCGTGCGAAGCGGTGCTCGGCATTGCAGAAGATCACGACCGGATGGTCGCTGTACGGCACCGACACGAAGCGCCGGTCCTTGAACACCTGCGCCAGCACGCCGACATCGGCGCTGTAGTCGAGCAGCCGATCCAGCACGTCCTGTGAGTTGCCGGTGCTCACCGTGATCTTCACGCCCGGGTAGCGCTGATTGAACGCCACCAGCATGCCAGTCACGTGCGACGGCCCCACCGCCGCCACGCGCAGGCGGCCGGAGCGCAGGTCGCCCGACTCGCGCAGCAACTGCACCGCCTCGGCCTCCAGATGGAACATCTGCCGTGACAGCAGTAGCAGCCGCTCGCCCAGCTCGGTGGGCCGCACGCGCCGGCCGGTGCGGTGGAACAGCTCCACCTTGTACAGCGCCTCCAGCTGCGCCACCTGCGTCGTCACGGTGGGCTGGCTGACGTGCAGGCTCTGCGCCGCGGCCGTGAAGCTGCCTGTCGTGGCCACCGCGTGGAACGAACGCAGCTGGGTCAGTCGCATGGATCGGGCCTCGGTGTTATCCCGGTCGAACTATAGAGTGCGTGAATGCATGAGTGACAAAACTTGTATTGGCTCAATGCGCTACCGAGGGCGACATTCAGGGCAGGCGTCCCGCGACCCAGAGGCGCCACGAGAACGACGGACCTCATGTTCCGCAACCGGAGACACCCCTTGAAGCTGACCCGCCGAACCCTTCTCGCCGGCACGCCGGCGCTGCTGAGCGCCCCGCTGCTGTCGCTGACAACCCCGGCCCGCGCCGCCGACGTGCTGACCGTCGGCCTGATCCCGTCCGAGGACTCGCGCGCGATGATCGCCAACAGCCAGGCGATGATGGACATGCTGTCCAAGTCGCTCGGCATGCCGGTCAAGCCCTTCGTGGCCGCCGACTACAACGGCGTGATCGAGGCGCTGCGCAGCAAGCGGCTGGACGTGGCCTACCTCGGCCCGTTCTCGTACGTGCTGGGCACCACGGTCGCCGACATCGAGGCCTTCGCTGTGGCGGAGACCAAGAAGGCAGGGCGCACCTCTTACCACTCGCTGGTGGTGGCGCGCGCCGACAGCGGCATCAAGACCGTGGCCGACCTCAAGGGCAAGACTTTCGCCTTCGTCGACCCCAGCTCGACCTCAGGCCACCTGTTCCCGAAGGCCGGTCTGATGAAAGCCGGCCTCAACACCGACAAGGACTTCGCCCGCGTGATCTTCTCCGGTTCGCACGACTCCAACGCAGTGGCCGTGCAGAACAAGAAGGTCGACGCGGTGGCGATCGCCGACCGCATCCTCGACGCGGCGATCGCCAAGGGCCTGGCCAAGCGCGAGGACCTTGTGGTGGTGTGGAAGTCCGACCCCATCCCCGAGTCGCCCACCGTCTGGCGCAAGGACCTCGACCCGGTGCTCAAGAAGCGCGTGCAGGCGGCCTTCCTCGACGTGAAGGACATCCCGTGGTCCGACCAGGGCCTGCTCAACGGCTTCCACCCGACCAACGACAAGGCCTACGACGTGATCCGCGACACGGCCCGGCTGCTCAACCTCGACCTGAGGAAGATGAAGTGATCCAGATCCGCGGCCTGACCAAGCGCTACGGTGACTTCGAGGCGCTCAAGGGCATCGACCTCGACGTGGCTCCCGGCGAGTTCCTCGTCGTGCTGGGCCCGTCGGGCGCAGGCAAGTCCACGCTGCTGCGTTGCATCAACCGGCTGACCGAGCCGACGCAGGGGGAGGTCCGCGTCGACGGCCAGCTGGTGCGGGCCGACGCCGCCAGCCTGCGCGCGCTGCGCTGCCAGGTCGCGATGATCTTCCAGCACTACAACGTGGTGCCGCGGCTGTCGGTGCTGAAGAACGTGCTGACGGGCCGCATGGGCTCGATGCCGTCGGTGGCATCTTGGCTGCAGGTCTTCCCGCGCAAGGACATCGAGATCGCGCACGAGTGCCTGCGCCGCGTGGCCCTGGACGACAAGGCCTTGCTGCGCACCGACACGCTCTCGGGAGGCCAGAAGCAGCGCGTGGGCATCGCGCGCGCGCTGGCGCAGCAGCCCAAGGTCATCCTCGCCGACGAACCCGTGGCCAGCCTCGACCCGAAGACCTCGCGCACGGTGCTCAACTACCTGAAGCAGGCCAGCCGCGAGCTGGGCATCTCCGTGGTGTGCAACCTGCACCAGATCGACTACGCGCGCGAGTTCGGCGAGCGCATCGTCGGCGTCTCGGCCGGCCGCGTGGTCTACGAAGGCGGCCCTGCCGGGCTGACCGAGGACGTGCTGCACCGCATCTACCCCGGGCTGGACGCGGCCGACGCGCGGCGGGAGGCCAGCAGCGGTGACGAGGCGATGCCGCGGGCCCGCGACTTCCAACTCGAGGAGGCCTGAGCCATGAACCTGCGAACGTATGCGTTCATGGTCGGGCGGCCGGCGGGCCGCGCCGGCTGGGGGCCCCGCCTCGGCATGGCAGTGCTGGCGATTGCGGTGCTTTGGTGGGCCGCGCGCGGCGCGCAGGTCAGCTTCGGTGAACTGCTGAAGGGGGTGCCGTGGATCGGCGACTTCCTCGGCCGCATGTTCCCGCCGAACTGGGCCTTCCTCGACAGACTGTGGGTCCCCGCGATCGAAACCGTGCAGATCGCGATCTGGGGCACGCTGCTTGCGGTGCTGCTGGCGGTTCCGTTCTGCTTCTTCGCGGCGCGCAACCTCACGCCCAACCTGGCGGTGTTCCACTTCACGCGCCAGGTGTTCAACGTCACGCGCGGCATCAACGAGATCATCCTGGCGCTGATCTTCGTCGCCGCTGTCGGGCTGGGGCCGTTCCCGGGCGTGCTCGCGCTGGCCGTGCACGGCGCCGGCATGCTGGGCAAGTTCTTCAGCGAGTCGATCGAGGAGATCGACCAGGGGCCGATCGAGGCGCTGCGTGCCACCGGCGCGGGACCGATCCAGACGGTGATCTTCGCGGTGCTGCCACAGGTGATCACGGCGTGGATCGCCGTCGTGCTCTACCGCTTCGAGACCAACCTGCGGCAGGCCACCGTGCTGGGCATGGTGGGTGCCGGGGGCATCGGCTTCGAGCTGGTGGGCAGCATGAAGCTGTTCCAGTACCAGGACACCGCCACCTGCATCGCCGTGATCATCGTGATGGTGATGGCGGCCGACTACGTGTCGACGAAGCTGCGCAACTGGATCCAGCGGGGAGCACACGGATGAACCACGCCGCCGAACCGATCGTCGTCAACGGCCGCCGCTACGCCCGGCCGCAGCAGCCGGTCGTGGTGCTGTGCATCGACGGATGCGAGCCCGACTACATCACGCAGGCCATCGAGGGGGGCGTGGCGCCCTACCTGCGGCACCTGCTGTCTTCCGGCGGCGCGGGCACCTCGCTGGTCGGCGATTGCGTCGTGCCCAGCTTCACGAACCCGAACAACGTGTCCATCGTCACCGGCGTGCCGCCGTCGGTACACGGCATCTGCGGCAACTTCTTCTACGACGTTGCCGCGGACCGCGAGGTCATGATGAACGACCCGGCCTACCTGCGTGCACCCACGCTGCTGGCCGCCTTCGCGGAGGCCGGCGCGTCGGTGGTCGCGGTCACGGCCAAGGACAAGCTGCGCACGATGCTCGGCCACCGTCTGAAGGGCATCTGCTTCAGCGCCGAGAAAGCCGACCGGGCGACGGTGGCCGACAGCGGCATCGACGGCGTGCTGGAACTCGTCGGCCGGCCGGTGCCCTCGGTGTATAGCGCCGATCTCAGCGAATTCGTGTTCGCCGCTGGCGTCAGGCTGATGGAGACGCGCCGCCCCGACCTGAGCTACCTGTCCACCACTGACTACGTGCAACACAAGGCGGCGCCGGGCACGCCGGAGGCAAACGCGTTCTACGCGATGATGGACGGCTACCTCGCACGGCTGGATGCGCTGGGCGCGGTGATCGGCCTCACCGCCGACCACGGCATGAGCCCGAAGACCGACGCTGCGGGGCGACCGAAGGTGCTCTACCTGCAGCAGGTGCTGGACGCGCTGCTGGGCACCGGCCGCGCGCGCGTGATCCTGCCCATCACCGACCCCTATGTGGTGCACCACGGCGCGCTGGGCTCGTTCGCCACGGTGTACGTGCCCGAAGCCGAGCGCTCCCGCGCGATGCAGGCGCTGCAGGCACTGCCCGGCGTCGAGGCGGTGCTGACGCGGGAGGACGCGGCGCAGCGCTTCGATCTGGCCGGCGACCGCATCGGCGACCTGGTCGTCGTCGGCGACCACCTCACTGTGCTGGGCACCCGCGAGGACCGCCACGACCTCAGCGGCCTGGACGTGCCGCTGCGCTCGCACGGCGGCATCTCCGAGCAGAAGGTGCCGCTGATCTTCAATCGGGCGCTGCAGAGCGTGGACCCGGCGCGCCGGCTGCGCAACTTCGACGTCTTCGACCTGGCGCTGAACCACGCCGTTCCGCGCAGTCCACGATAGAGGCCTACATGTCCCACGAATACTTCAACCCCGTGCGCAGCGTCTGCGGGGCAGGCGCCCTGTCGTCCCTGCCCCAGGTGCTGGCCGATCTGGGAGCGCGCCGTGCGCTGCTCGTCACCTTCCCGGAGGCGCGGTCCCTGGGGCTGGTCCGGCGGGTGGAACAGCTGCTCGGTGCGCAGCTGGCCGGCGTCATCGACGACGTGAAGCCGAACCCCGACGTGGCCGAGCTGCGCGACGTGTACGACGACTTCTGGCGCGGTGGCGGACAGGCCGCCGAGGCGATCGTCGCCGTCGGCGGCGGCAGTGCCATCGACACCGCGAAGGCGCTGATGGTGGCCACCGCGAGCGGGCGCTTCGACGAGATGGTGGCGGCGCTGGCGGCCGGGCGCGGTTTCCAGCCGGCGCAAGCCCGGACGTTGGTCGCCGTACCCACGACGGCCGGCACCGGCAGCGAGGTGACGCCCTGGGCCACGATCTGGGATCGCGGTGCGCAGAAGAAGTACTCGCTGCACCTGCCGCAGACCTGGCCCCGCGCCGCGCTGATCGATGCCGAGCTGATGCTGTCGCTGCCGGCCTCGGTCACGCTGCAGAGCGGCCTGGATGCGCTGTCGCATGCGCTGGAGTCGATCTGGAACGTGCACGCGAACCCGGTCTCGGACACGTTCGCGGTGGCCGCGGTGCACGAGGTGCTGGACACCCTGCCCCGGCTGATGCGCCGGCTCGACGATCTGGCGCTGCGCGACCGCATGGCGACTGCGGCGCTGAAGGCTGGCCTCGCGTTCTCGAACACGCGCACGGCACTCGCGCACTCGATCTCGTACGAGATGACGCTGCGCCACGGGCTGCCGCACGGCATAGCGTGCTCGTTCTCGCTACCGATGGTGCTGCAGCGGGCGACCGGCCAGCGCGGCGACCGCGACGCCGTACTCGAACGCGCGCTCGGCCCGCTGGATGCGGCGCCGCGCCGCCTGGCGGCCTTCATCGAAGGTCTGGGCGTGAAGACACGCTTTGCGGACTACGGCGTGGGCGACCTCGAGGCCGAGGCGATGGTGGCACATGCGCTCACCGGGGCGCGCGGCAGGAACTTCATCGGCCAGGCCCTGGAGGCAGCGGCATGAACGGCACTCGTGACAGCGCGGCGTTCCGTCGCGAGGGCTTGCGCATCGGCGGCGAGACGGTGCACACCGGCCGCACCTTCGACGTCCGGAACCCCTACAGCGGCGAACGCGTGGGCACGGTGGCGATGGCCGGCGTCGACGAGGTCCGGCGAGCCATGGAGATCGGGCACGCGTTCCGGCCGAAGCTGTCCCGGTACGAGCGCTCGGCGATCCTGAACCGCGCCGCGGCGCTGCTGCGCGAGCGCACCGAGGCGGCTTCGGACCTCATCACCGCCGAGTCGGGCCTGTGCAAGAAGGACAGCCTTTACGAGATCGGGCGCGTCGCCGACGTGCTGAACTTCGGCGCGAACGAGACGTTGCGCGACGACGGGCAGGTGTTCTCGTGCGACCTCACGCCGCACGGCAAGCAGCGCAAGGTGGTCACGCTGCGCGAGCCGCTGCTCGGCGTCATCACCGCGATCACGCCGTTCAACCACCCGATGAACCAGGTGGCGCACAAGGTGGTGCCCAGCATCGCGACCAACAACCGCATGTTGCTGAAGCCTTCCGAGAAGGTGCCGCTGTCGGCCTACTACTTCGCCGACCTGCTGTACGAGGCCGGTCTACCGCCGCAGATGCTGCAGGTGGTGAGCGGCGATCCGGGCGAGATTGCCGACGAGCTCATCACGCACCCGCACGTGGACCTCGTCACCTTCACCGGCGGCGTGGCGATCGGCAAGTCGATCGCCCGCCGGGCTGGCTACCGCCGCATGGTGCTGGAGCTGGGCGGCAACGACCCGCTGATCGTGATGGACGACGCCGACCTCGACCGGGCCAGCGATCTCGCCGTTCAGGGCTCGTACAAGAACTCGGGCCAGCGCTGCACCGCCGTCAAGCGCATGCTGGTGCACCAGAAGGTGGTGCATGAGTTCACCGAACGCGTCGTCGCCAAGACGCGCGCGTGGCGCCACGGCGACCCCATGGACAGGACCAACGACATGGGCACCGTGATCGACGAGGCGGCGGCGATGCACTTCCAGCGCGTGGTTGATGAAGCCGTGGCGCAAGGCGCGCGGCTGCTGGCGGGCAACCGTCGGGAAGGCGCGCTGTACGCGCCAACGGTGCTGGACCGCGTGCGCCCCGAGATGACGGTTGTGCGCGAGGAGACCTTCGGCCCGGTGTCCCCGATCATCGGCTTCGCCGACATCGACGAGGCCATCCGCATCTCGAATGGCACGGCCTACGGTCTCAGCTCGGGCATCTGCACCAACCGGCTGGAGGACGCCACGCGCTTCGCGCGCGAGCTGCAGGTCGGGACCGTGAACCTGTGGGAGGTGCCGGGCTACCGCATCGAGCTCACGCCCTTTGGCGGCATCAAGGACTCGGGGTTGGGCTACAAGGAAGGGGTCCAGGAGGCGATCAAGTCGTTCACGAACACGAAGACGTTCACGCTGCCCTGGTGAGCCGCGGGTGTTCTAGGGACTCCAGGGAGTCGGGATCCTTGATGACCGCCTAGGACGCATCAACGTCGTGTGGCGATGGTCGTCGCCAGCGGCGGCATGTACCGCGGCCTGGTTCACACGGTGGTCGTCTCGCTCGTGACGGTGGTGGTCGGCGCAATCTTCGTGCGTGACCGGCGAGGCCTGGACATGCGCGAGGTCAGCGAGCAGGACCAGCCGAGCGCTGCCGTGATGCCGCGTCCCGCCGCCGAGCGCTGAGCCGACCGGGCGCGCCCCGAGCGCCGCACCCGGGTCGGGCGGACCGACGCCGGCCTGCAGGTGTCATCGTCGCGGGCGTGGGCGCGGTTGCGCCGCGATCACCCGTAGGTCGGAAACGGCGCCACGATCTCGCGCACGGCAGCACGGACGCGGTCTTCGACGTCGCGGTTGTCGTCGGGGTGCTGGCGCAGGCCTTCGAGCACCTCCGCGATCAGCGCGCCGATGCGGTCGAAATGCGCGCCATCGAGCCCGCGGGTGGTCGCTCCCGAGACGCCGAAGCGAAGGCCGGACATGACCTTGAGGTCGACCGTGTCGGAGGGAATCGGGTTCATGTTGGCGATGATCCCGGCCCGCTCCAGGCTCTGGGCCGCGGGTGCGCCGGTGAGGCCCTTGGCGCGCAGGTCCACGAGCATCAGCGGCGTGTCCGTGCCACCGCCGACGAGATCGAAGCCATGCTGCCGAAGGCAACTTGCCAGCGTGCGGGCGTTCGACAGGACCGCCTGGGCGTAGCGCGCGAATTCCGGCCTCAGTGCCTCGCCGAGCGCCACGGCCTTGGCCGCGACGATCTGGAGCGACGGCGTTCCCTGCAGGCCCGGGAACACCGCGTTGTTGATCCGCTTGCGCAGCGCCTCGTCGTTCCAGAGGATGATCGCGCCGCGCGGCCCGCGCAGCGACTTGTAGGTCGTGGTCGTGACGATGTCGGCGTGGGGGAAAGGGCTCTCGTGCGCACCGCCTGCGACCAGGCCGGCGAAGTGGGCCATGTCCACCAGCAGCCTCGCGCCACCGGCGTCTGCGGCACGCCGGAAGGCCGCGAAGTCCAGCGCGCGCGGGTAGGCCGACCCGCCGGCGATCACGAGCTTCGGCTTGTGCTTGCGGGCCAGGGCGATGACCTCGTCGTAGTCGATCAACCCGTCCTCGGCACGCACGCCGTAGCTGACGATGTTGAACCACTTGCTGCTGAAGTTCGCGCTGGCACCGTGGCTGAGGTGGCCGCCCGCGTTCAGGTTCATCGACAGGATGGTCTCGCCGGGCTCCGCCACCGCATGCAGCACCGCATGGTTGGCCTGGCTGCCCGAATGCGATTGCACGTTCGCGAAGCGACAGCCGAAGAGCTGGCAGGCCCGTTCGATGGCCGCACTCTCGACCACGTCGACGTTCACTGCACCGGCGTGGTAACGCTTGCCGGGATAGCCCTCGACGGTCTTGTTCGTGAGGATGGATCCCTGCACGTCCCGAACGGCGCGGCTGAGGATGTTCTCCGACGCGATCAGCTCGATCACGTCGCGGGTGCGGGTCTTCTCGCGGGCGATGGCTTGCGCGATCACCGGGTCGATCTGGTCGACCGGGGCCGTGAAGTATCCGGGCGACAGCAGTGCGGGTGGCATGTTTCGGGTCTCCTGTGGCGGTCCGGGATCGATCGTAGGTCGTCGATTGGGTTAGGACCACCGATCTTTCGTCGTGATATACGTGAGCCGTGCTTAACTGATGGACCCGCGCCATGGATCTCGTCCGGCTCAAGTCACTGCGCGAGCTTGCACGCACCGGAACGATGGCGGCCGCGGCGGAGTCGCTGCACCTCACGCCTTCGGCCATCTCGCAGCAGATCGCCCAGCTCGAGCGGGAGATGGACATCGCACTGACCGAGCGCCAGGGTCGCGGCGTGCGGCTCACGCCGGCCGGCGAGGCGCTCGCGGCGCACACCGAACGCATCATGGTGGTGCTGGACGAGGCGCGCTCCGACGTGGCACGCCTCAAGCGCGAGGTTGCCGGCGAGCTTCGGGTCGCCGCCTTCCCGTCCGTGGCCGCGGCGGTCATGCCCGGCGTGGTCAAGGCGCTGCGCAGCGCGTTCCCCCGGCTGCAGATCGTGCTCGAAGCGATGGAGCCACTGGACGGCCTGGCGGCGCTCGGATCGTGGCAGGCCGACGTGGCGCTCATCGACGACCTTTCCGTCGTGCCCGGACCGGGCCAGCTGCGCTACGGGATCGTTCCGTTGACCGACGACACCCTGCATGCCTTGCTTCCCGCAAGGCATGGGCTGGCCGGCAAGGCCGCGCTGTCCATCGCCGACCTGCGGGACGAGGACTGGGCCATCGACTCCGCCTCGAGCACCTATGGCGAGTACGTCGTCGGCCTGTGTCGTCGCGCGGGCTACGAGCCGAGGGTCAATGCGCGCTGCAAGGGCTTCGAGATGGTGTCCGCGATGGTCGCCTCAGGCGCGTCGGTGTCGATCGTCCCCGGCCTGCTTCTGGCCAGGCCGGTGCCGGGCGCGAAGGCCGTGCGCCTGCGGCCGGACGTGAGGCGCAGGATCTCCGCGGCCTATCGACGTGGCGAGCAGAACCACCCGGCCGTGACCGCCTTCCTGGACCAGCTTCTCCGCGCGACGTCGAAGTTGTAGGCGCCGCGCCGCCCGGCTACACGCCGAGCAGGCCCCGCGCCAGCGCGTGCAGGCGCGCGCCGGGCTCGGCCAGGTCGTGCAGCACGTTCATGTGGTGGCGGCCGGGCAGCACCTCGCACACCGGCACGACGACTTCGCCCCAGGCGGCGCGGATCAGCCGGCTCTGGCGGTGGAACTCCGCGCTCTCGGCGCCCCCCACCACCGCCAGCAGCGGGCCTCCCGGCGGCGGTGGCATGCGTGCCGGGCTGAGCGCGCGCGCCTCGGCGGCGCTGAGCTTCAGGTCCGGCGCCAGGAAAGGCGCGTGGCGCAGCGGCTCCAGGTCGAACACGCCGGAGACGGCCAGCGCCGCGTGCACCAGCGCCGGTGGCAGGTCCGGTGCCACCGCGGCCCAGCGGCAGGCCAGCATCATCGCGGCCAGGTGGCCGCCGGCCGAGTGCCCGGCCACGATCAGGCGCGCCGGGTCGCCGCCGTGAGCGGCGATGTGCCGGTGAACCCAGGCCACGGCCCGCACCAGCTGCAGCACGATGTGCCGCACGCTCACCGCCGGCGCCAGCGCGTGGTTCGGCAGCACGACGACGGCGCCCGCGTCGACGAAGGGCGCGGCCACGAACGACTGGTCGCGCTTGTCCAGCGCGCGCCAGTAGCCGCCATGGATGTAGACCAGCACCGGCGCGCGCGTGGCCGCGTGGGCGTGCGCCGGCAGGAAGATGTCCAGCGCCTCGCCGGCGTCGGTGCCGTACGGCACGTCGAGCACGCAGCGCCGCGTGGCGCGGGTGTGCGCCGAACGCTCGGCCCAGCCCTGGCGGATGGCGGCCTGTTCGGGAATCGCGGCGCGCGCGTCGTACTGCGCGTCGTGCCACGCGGGCGAGGGGCGCCGGCTCACGCCGCGGTCCTGCTGCGGCGGGCGCCCTTGTGCGCCGTCTTGCCCGGCGCCTGGCGCGCCGGTTTCGCGGCCGCGGGCGCGCGCGCCGCCTGGCCGTCGCGCAGCGCGGCGTCGATCAGCGCGTCGGCCATCCACAGCGCGATGCGCTCGACCTCGCGGTCGGGCAGGCCCCAGATGTCCTTCAGGATGACGTAGGGCTCGATGCCGTAGACGATGGACAGCGCGTGGTGCAGCCGGTCGCGCACCGCCGGCGTGAGCTGCGGCGCCAGCGGCGCGATGGCGTGCTCGAGGATGCGCACGCGGTGGCCGCGGCGGTAGGGCTCCTCCTCCAGCAGGCCCGCGCGTTCGAGCGCCCCCTGCTCCAGCGACAGCTGTGCCGCGGCGCGCAGCTGCGGCTCGAACTCCGTGAAGCGCGGGAAGGTGCGTTCGAACAGCTCGCGCACACGCTCGCGCCCGCCGGCGTTGTCCGAGGCGATCGTGCGCACGGGGCCCAGCGACGCATCGATCACCGCCGTGATGAGCGCGCTGCGCGTCGGGAAGTAGCGGTAGGCCGTGGCGCGCGACACCGCCGAGCGCACCGCCACCTCGGCCACCGAGGGGATGTGCCCGTCGGCCTGGATCAGCTGCATCGCCGTGTCCAGCAGCAGCTTGAAGGTCGAGGCCTTGACGCCGCGGGCGGGCGGCGGCGGGGCTTCGGTGATCTTGTGCTTCGGGCGCGCCATGCGGGTATGTCCGTATCGGTTGCGGCCAGTGTCCCGCTTGTGAGCCGGGTGACTGGACCTCTATGATGCACCCATCCCGATTTGAGACGCCAGTCTCAAAACCCTCGGGTCCACGACAAGACACCACGGACGGCCGGGCGCAGCCCGCGACCGATCCGCGGGCACACCGGAGACAAGCAAGCATGCGAATGGCCAGCTGGCGCTGGGGTGGTGCGGTTCACGCGGGCACGCTGTCGGCGTGCGGGCGCGAGCTCACGCCGCTGGCCGTGCCGCAGCCGGAGCGCGGCGTGCTGCGCCTGATCCAGATGCTGGCGCGCGGCGAGCCGCTGCCGCGCGAAGCCGGCCCGCGCCTGCCGCTGTCGGCGGTGGAGCTGGTCGCGCCGCTGCCGCGCCCGCTGCGCAGCTTGTTCTGCGTCGGCCGCAACTACCGCGCGCACGCGGCCGAGCTGGCGGGCACGGTGTTCCGCGAGAGCCTGCCGAAGGAAGACGCCTGGCCCATCGTCTTCACCAAGTTCGCCGACTGCGTGGTGGGCCCGTTCGACGACGTGCGCATGCCGGCGCGCCAGGCCTCGGTGCAGATCGACTACGAAAGCGAACTGGCTGTGGTCATCGGCCGCGGCGGCATCGACATCCCGCGCTCGCGCGCGATGGACCACGTCTGCGGCTACACGGTCGTCAACGACGTCTCGGCGCGCGACGTGCAGGTGCGCCACCAGCAGTGGGACCTGGGCAAGAGCTTCGACACCTTCTGCCCGATGGGCCCGTGGATCGTGACCGCCGACGAACTCGACGGCCGCGACACGCGCGTGCGCGGCTGGGTCAACGGCGAACTGCGCCAGGACGGCCGCACGAAGGACATGATCTTCGACATCCCCACGCTGATCGAGACCTGCTCGCGCGGCATCACGCTGCACCCGGGCGACGTGATCGCCACCGGAACGCCGGCGGGCGTGGGCATGGGCTTCACGCCGCCGCGGTGGCTGAAGGCCGGCGACGTGGTCAAGGTCGAGATCGACGGCCTCGGCGCCATCGAGAACCGCTTCGCCGCATGAGCTTCCACAGCATCGACCGCATGGCGGTGGAAGAGGAAGGCGAGGGCGACGCCGTTGTCTGCGTGCACGGGCTGGGCGGCAGTTCCAACACCTTCACGCCGCTGATGCCGGTGCTGGCGCGCCAGCGCGTGCTGCGCGTCGACCTGCCGGGCAGCGGGCGTTCGCAGCACGCCGAAGGGCCCATCTCCGTCGCGCGCCTGGCCGATGCCGTGCTGGCGGCCTGCGCGCGGCTGGGCGTGCAGCGGGCGCACTTCGTCGGCCATTCGCTGGGCACCATCGTCTGTCAGCACCTGGCGGCGAATGCGCCGGCCCTGGTGCGCAGCCTGGCGCTGTTCGGCCCGCTGATGGCGCCGCCCGACGCCGCGCGCAGCGCCATCCGCGCCCGCGCCGCCAAGGCGCGCAGCCAAGGCGCGGCCGGCATGCAGGACATCACCAGCGCGCTGCTGAACACCGCGCTGTCGGCCGACACGCGGCAGCGCCAGCCGCTGGCCGTGGCCTTCGTGCGCGAGAGCCTGATGCGCCAGGAGGGCGAGGCCTACGCGCGCCTGTGCGAAGCGCTGGCCGACGCGCAGCCGGCGCGCGTGGAAACCATCGCCTGCCCGGTGCTGCTCGTCACCGGCGACGAAGACGGCGTGGCGCCGCCGCAGGCCGTGCGCGCGCTGGCCGAGCGGCTGCACGCCGCGCGCAGCACGCGCGTGGTGGTGCTGCCGCGCAGCGGCCACTGGACCCCCGTCGAGCGCGTGGCCGAGTGCCAGGCCGAGCTGCGCGACTTCATCGCCGCGCAGCGCCAGGAGAGTTCCCGATGAGTGACGTGCTCTACACCAACGTGCGCATCTTCGACGGCGGCGGCGAGGCGCCCTTCACCGGCGACGTGCTGGTGCAGGGCAACAAGATCAGCCGCGTCGTCAGGACCGCCCATGGCCAGCGCACGCCGCCGGTGGCCGGCGCGACGGTGATCGACGGCGCCGGCGCCTTCCTGATGCCCGGCATGATCGAGGCGCACACGCACTTCAGCTGGAACGACCAGCCCAGCCTGGACGCCATCCAGCGCATGCCGCCCGAGGAGCACATCCTCTGGTGCGCGGAGGTGGCCAAGCGCTACCTCGACATGGGCTGGACCAGCTGCGTCGGCGCCGCCACCGCCAAGCCGCGGCTGGACGTGGTGATCCGCAACGCCATCAACGACGGCACCATCGTCGGCCCGCGCTACCTGGCCGCCAGCCAGGAGATCACGGTGCCCGGCGGCCTGGGCGACACCACCGCGCCGCACCTGCCGCAGCACGAATTCGCCTTCGGCGCCATCGTCAGCGGCGCCGAGGAAATGCGCCGCTGCGTGCGCATGTTCGCCAAGTACGGCGTCGACAGCATCAAGATCAACCTCTCGGGCGAGTCCATCACCGGCATGCCGTCGGAGATGAGCCAGTTCACGTCCGAGGAAATCCGCGTCTGCGTCGAAGAGGCCAAGGCTTGGGGCAAGCGCGTGTCGGCGCATGCGCGGTCCACGTGGTCGGTCAAGGAGTGCATCCGCCAGGGCATCGAGGTCATCTACCACGCCAGCTTCACCGACGAGGCAGCGCTGGACATGCTCGAGGCGAAGAAGTTCGAGCACCACGTGGCGCCCGGCCTGGCCTGGCTGATCAACACCTGCCACCACGCGTCGCAATGGGGCCTGACGCCCGAGGTGACGAAGAAGATGGGGTACCACCGCGAGCTGGACGCCGCCATCGAGAGCATGAAGGCGATGCGCAGGCGCGGCATCCGCATCCTGCCCGGCGGCGACTACGGCTTCGCCTGGACACCGCACGGCACCAACGCGAAGGACCTGGAGTACTTCGTTAAATACGTCGGCATGAGTCCGATGGAAGCGCTGCTGTCGGCCACCGCCTGGGGCGGGCCGATGATGCGCATGGGCAAGAGCATCGGCTACATCCGCGAGGGCTGCCTGGCCGACATCCTGCTGGTCGACGGCGACCCGCTGGCCGACATCACGGTGCTGCAGGACAAGAGCCGCATCCTCAGCGTGATGAAGGACGGCGAGTTCCACCGCGCGCCGCCGGTGGGCAACGGCCGCCCGCTGCGCACCGGCGCGCCGACCACCGTCACGCGCTGGGCCGCCTGAGGAGCACGACACCATGGCCCAGACGCTGTTCACCAACGTCCGCATCCTCGACGGCACCGGCACCCAGCCGTATGCGGGCAGCGTGCTGGTGGAAGGCAACCGCATCCGCCAGGTGGGCAGCAGCACCGCGCCCATCACGCCCGGCGGCGCCACCGTGATCGATGGCGCCGGCGCCACGCTGATGCCGGGCATGGTGGAGGCGCACACCCATTTCAGCTGGAACGACGCGGCCACGCTGGCCGGCATCCAGACCATGCCGCTGGAAGAGCATGTGCTGTGGTGCGCGAAGGTGGCCAAGCGCTACCTCGAGGCGGGGTTCACCAGCTGCCTGGGCGCAGCCTGCGCCAAGCCGCGGCTGGACGTCGTCATCCGCAACGCCATCAACAACGGGCAGATCCCGGGCCCGCGCTACCTGGCCGCCAGCCAGGAGATCACCGTGCCCGGCGGCCTGGGCGACGAGACGCTGCCGCACCTGCCGTTCCCGGAGTTCAGCTTCGGCGTCAACGTCAACGGCGCCGAGGACATGCGCAAGGTCGTGCGCATGTTCCTGAAGTACGGCGTGGACAGCATCAAGCTGAACCTGTCGGGCGACAACTTCGTGCCCGGCGCCGACTCGCACACCACCTGGATGACCGACGCCGAGGTCGCCGCCGCGGCCGAGGAAGTGAAGATGCGCGGCAAGCGCATCATCGTGCACGCGCGCAGCAAGGCCAGCGTGCAGCAGGCGCTGCGCCACGGCATCGACCTGATCTACCACGCCAGCTTCACCGACACCGAGACGCTGGACATGCTGGAAGCGCGCAAGGACCGCGTCTTCGTCGCCCCCGGCATCGCCATCCTCTACGCGCTGCTCAACGAGAGCGAGCCCTTCGGCATCACGCGGGAAACCGCCATCGGCTGGGGCTACCAGGAAGAGTGGGACGCGGCGCTGGAATCGCTGTCCAAGATGCACAAGCGCGGCATCCGCGTGCTGCCCGGCGGCGACTACGGCTTCGCCTTCACGCCGCACTGCCAGAACGCGCGCGACCTGGAGTTCTTCGTCAGGTACCTGGGCATGACGCCGATGGAGGCCATCCGCTCGGCCACCGTCTACGGCGGCCAGATCATGATGCGCGGCCACGAACTGGGTGCGGTGAAGGACGGCTACCTGGCCGACCTGCTGCTCGTCGACGGCGACCCGCTCGCCAACCTGAGCATCCTGCGCGACCCCAAGCGCATCCTGGCCGTCATGAAAGACGGCCGGTTCGCCAAGGCGCCGGCCATCGCCGCGCAGCGGGCCTGGGGGTACGCTGCATGAGGGGCGCGCGGTGACGGCCGGCCAACGCCTGGCGACCTGGCTGCTCGTGGGCGGCCCGATCGCGGTGTTCTCGGTGTGGGCGCTGGTGGACAACCCGCGCCTGTACCTCGTCACGCTGCTCAACAGCCTGACGCTGGCGTCGCTGTACTTCATCGTCGCCAGCGGCTTCACGCTGGTGTTCGGGCTGATGCGCAACGTGAACCTCGCGCACGGCTCGCTGTACCTGCTGGGCGGCTACGTGGGCTACGTGGTGGCCGACAAGACCGGCTGGTGGGTGCTGGCGCTGGCGGCGGGCTTCCTGGCGGCGGCGCTGGCGGGCCTGCTGATCCAGGTGCTGATCCTGCGCCGCATGCAGGGGCAGGACCTGCGGCAGACGATGGTGACCATCGGGCTGTCCATCGTCATCGCCGACGTGCTGCTGTGGATCTTCACCGGGCAGGTCTACCAGATGGAAGCGCCGGAATGGCTGCAGGGCCCCATCCGCGGCATTCCGGTCATCAACGCCTACTCGGCCTACCGCTTGAGCCTGCTGGGCTTCGGCGTGCTGATCGGCCTGTTCCTGTGGTGGCTGCTCAACCGCACCCGCGTGGGCACGATGATCCGCGCCGGTGTGGACGACCGCGCCATGCTGGCCGCCTCGGGCGTCAACGTGAACCTGGTGTTCGCGCTGACCTTCATGCTGGGCGCGGGCCTGGCCGGCTTCGGCGGCGTCATCGGCGCCGTCGAGCTCAGCATGGTGCCGGGTGAAGACACGCGGCTGCTGTTGGCCAGCCTGATCGTCGTCATCGTCGGCGGCATGGGCAGCGTGCTCGGCGCGGCCATCGGCGCGGCCATCCTGGGCCTGGCCGAGACCTACGGCCTGGCCTACGCGCCGACCTACAGCGTGGTCTTCACCTTCGTCATCCTGATCGTGGTGCTGGCCTTCCGGCCGCGCGGGATCATGGGGAAAGCCGCATGAGCGCCGCCAAGTGGCGGCGCGCCATGAACACCGGCTTGACCGGGGCGGTCCCGCGGCCGGTGCCCGTGCCGGGGGGTCGTGCGCCGGCCGCCGCGCCGGTGGTCGACGACCCCCACGCCGACAGCGACGCGCCGCGCTGGATCAAGTTCCTGTGGCGCACGCTGTCGCCACGCCACGTGTTCGTGCTCGCCTTCGTGCTGCTGCTGCCGCTGGTGGCCTCGCCCTTCCTGGTCTACCAGGTGGCGGCGCAGGCCTTGATCTTCGGGCTCATCGCGCTGTCGCTGACCTTCCTGGCCGGCTACGGCGGCATGGTCTCGCTGGCGCAGATGACGGTCGCCGGCATGGCCGGCTACGCCGTCGCGGTGCTGGGCGCCAGCGGCACCGCCAGCAGCCTGGGCTGGCCGTGGTGGGTGGTGATCCCGTTCGCGCTGGCGATCGCGGTGCTGGGCAGCACGCTGATCGGCTGGCTGTCGGTGCGTACCGACGGCATCTACACGATCATGATCACGCTGGCCATCGGCGTGGCCTTCTATTACCTGGTGCTGCAGAACTACACGCTGTTCAACGGCTTCCAGGGCTTCCAGAAGGTCTATCCGCCGCAGGTCCTGGGCATCAACTGGCGCGACCCGGTGCCGTTCTACTTCCTCGCGCTGACCTGCGCGATGGCGGGCTACTTCCTCATCCAGTGGCTGGTGCGCACGCCCTTCGGCATCGCGCTGCAAGGCATCCGCGACAACCCCCGGCGCATGAACTCGCTGGGCTTCCACGTCACCGCGCACCGGGTGGCGGCCTACGCGGTGTCGGGGCTGCTGGCGGGGGCGGGCGGCGTGCTGCTGGTCTGGTACAACGGCCTGATCACCCCGGGCTCGGTCGGCACCGGCTGGCTGATCAACGTGCTCGTCATCGCCGTGCTCGGCGGCATGAAGCACCCCATCGGCGCCTTCCTCGGCGCCATCGTCTTCATCCTGCTGCAGACCTTCGCGATCGACCTCATCGACCGCGAGCGCTTCAACCTCGTCATCGGTGGCGTGTTCCTCGCCATCGTGCTGTTTTCCCCCGACGGCCTGCTCGGACTGTGGGCGAAGCTTCGCTCGCGCTTCGGCCCGAACCAGGTGCTGACTTCCACCACCAGGAGACAAGCGTGAAATTGAACAAGCGAATCTGGGTCCGTTCGATGTTGTGTGCCGCGGCCCTGGCGGCCACCGGCGGGACGGCGTTTGCCCAGCAGGGCGCGCCGGTCAAGATCGGCCTGCTGGCCACGCTGGAAGGGCCCTTTGCCGCCGGCGGTGCCGACGGCATGCGCGGCGCCGAACTGGCCGTCAAGCAGCGCGGCGGCGTCGTCGCCGGGCGCAAGATCGAGATCGTCAAGGCCAGCTCCAATGCCAACCCCGACGTGGCCGTCAACGCCGCGCGCAAGCTGGTCGAGCAGGACAAGGTCGACATCCTGGTGGGCCCGCTGTCCGGCGGCGAAGGCATCGCCATCAAGGACTACAGCAAGACGCAGCCGCAGGTCACCTTCATCAACGGCGCCTCGGGCGCGCAGGCCACCACGCTGGTCAGCCCCAGCCCCAACTTCTTCCGCTTCAACACCGAGGGTGCGCAGTGGATGGTGGGCCTGGGCAAGGCGGCGCTGGACAAGGGCTACAAGCGCACGATGGTGATCGCCGAGGACTACGCCTTCCCGTACAGCCAGGTGCAGGGCTTCATGGCCGAGTACTGCCGCCTGGGCGGCAAGGTGCCGGCCAAGGCCTGGGTGCCGCTGGGCGGCAAGGACTACAGCTCCGTCATCGCCAAGATCCCGAAGGACGTGGACGCGCTGCTGGTGGTGCTGGGCGGCGCCGACGCGGTGAACTTCCTGACGCAGTACGAAAACGCCGGAGGCGACAAGCCGATGATGGGCGGCAGCATCACCGTGAGCCAGGACGTGCTGAACTACAAGGGCAAGCGGCGCGACTCGCTGGTGGGCACCATCAGCGCCGGTCCGGTGGCCGACAGCTACGACGGTGCCGAGTGGAAGGCCTTCGTCGCCGACTACCAGAAGAACTTCCCGGTCTCCGCCGGCGGCTTCCCGAGCCCGAGCCTGTTCGCCTACGTGTACTACGTGAACACGAAGGCGGCGCTCGAAGGCCTGGCCGCCGTCAACGGCGACCTCGGCGGCCAGCAGGCCAAGTACCGCGAGGCGCTCTCCAAGATGGTGCTGAAGACGCCCACCGGCGACGTGCGGCTGGACGCCAACCGCCAGGCCATCGGCACCACCTTCGTGACCGAGGTCGTGAAGGACGCGCAGGGCAACCTGTCGACGAAGGTCTCGCGCAAGGTCGACAACATCGACCAGCTGCTGGGCATGAAGAAGGAAGAGTTCCAGATGGGCAGCCGCGACGTGCCCAACTGCCCGTGACCGACGCGGCGGACTTCTGAGCCCATGGCCTCGATCAGCCAGCTGACCCCACGGCGCGCGCAAGCGCAGCGCGCCGCTTCCCCGGCGGCCGCCAAGCCGCTGATGAGCGGCGACGCGCTGGTGCTGGAGGGCGTGACGCGCGCCTTCGGTGCGCTGCGCGCCGTGGACGACGTGTCGCTGAGCGTGGCTGCGGGCCAGAAGTACGCCGTGCTGGGCAGCAACGGCGCCGGCAAGACGACGCTGTTCAACGCCATCACCGGCGACTTCCCGCCGACGGCCGGTCGCATCCTGTTCTTCGGCGAGGACATCACCGCGCTGCAGCCCTACGAGCGCATCCGCAAGGGGCTGCGGCGCACCTACCAGTCGTCGCTGCTGTTCAAGGACCTGAGCGTGCGCGATAACCTGTTCCTCGCCGTGCGCGGCGTGGGCAACGCGCGCTTCAGCTGCTGGCGCGCCGGGCCTTCGCACCCCACGCAGCAGGCCACCGAGGACATCCTGCACCGCGTGCGGCTGGACACCATCCAGCACGAGCTCGTGGGCAACCTGGCGCACGGCCAGCAGCGCCAGCTGGAGATCGGCATGGCGCTGGCCGGTGCGCCGCGGCTGATCCTGTTCGACGAGCCGGCCGCGGGCCTGTCGCCGGCCGAGCGGCGCGAGCTGGTGGCGCTGCTGCGCGGCCTGCCGGCGCACATGAGCTTCGTGCTCATCGAACACGACCTGGACATCGCGCTGCGCGTGGTCGAGCGCGTCACCGTCATGCACAACGGCCGCGTGCTCAAGCACGGCACGCCGGAGCAGGTCGAGAACGACGCGCAGGTGCAGGCCATCTACATGGGAGGCCAGCACTGATGGCCTGGTTCGGCCGCGACGGCGGCGACGGCAAGAAGTCGGCGGCCCCTTTGCTCGTCATCGAGGGCCTGGACGTCTACTACGGCCGCGCCCACGCACTGCAGGGCGTGAGCCTGACGCTGGCGCACGGCGTGCAGGGCATCGTCGGCCGCAACGGCATGGGCAAGACCACGCTGTGCAACGCCATCACCGGCCTGGTGCCGGCGCGCGGCAGCGTGCGGCTGGCCGGCGAGGAGATCCTGGGCCTGAGCCCGAACCAGATCACGCAGCGCGGCATCGCCTACGTGCCGCAGGGCCGGCGCGTGTGGCCGAGCCTGTCGGTCGACGAGACGCTGAAGCTCGTGGCCCGCAGGAAGCGCGACGTCGAGCGCGTCTACACGATGTTCCCGCGCCTGGCCGAGCGCAAGGGCAACGGCGGCGGGCAGCTCTCGGGCGGCGAACAGCAGATGCTGGCCATCGGCCGCGCGCTGCTGCTGGAGCCGCGCCTGCTGGTGATGGACGAGCCCACCGAAGGCCTGGCGCCGGTGATCGTCGAGCACGTGGCGGCCTCGCTGCGCACGCTGGCGGCCGAAGGCGACATCGCGATCCTGCTCATCGAGCAGAACCTGGGCGTGGCGCTCGACGTGGCCGACACCGTGGGCGTGATGGTCAACGGCCGCATCGCGCACCAGATGCCGGCGGCGCAACTGGCGGCCGACCGCGACCTGCAGGAACGCCTGCTCGGCGTGCGCAGCGGGGGCCACCACGACGAACCCGAACCCGCCGAGGCCGAGCCCGCCAGCGCCGAGCCGACCGAGCCGGCGCAGGTCTACACCGTGCAGCGCGCGCACGGCGACGGCGCACCGTCGCTCGCCGACCTGGCGCCGCGCACCGTGCGCGGCTACAACCGCTGGAACGCGGGCGGCACCGCCGGCCCGGCCAGCGACGTTCCGCGCGACGCGCCGCCGCAGGCGCACACGGCCCTGCCGCCGGCCACGAGCGCGCAGGTGCTCGAATTCCCGGTGGCCGCCACCAGTGGCCGCGCGGCCTACGTGGCCGGCACCTTCGACACCAAGGCGCGCGAGCTGTTCTACCTGCGCCAGTGTCTGGAAAAGCTCGGCCTGCGCGTGGTGACCGTGGACCTGTCGACCAGCGGCAAGCCGTCGCCGGCCAGCGTGCACCCGCGCGAGGTGGCGCGCCACCACCCGCAGGGCGAGGCGGCGGGGTTCAGCGGCGACCGCGGCAGCGCCGTCGCCGGCATGGCAGTGGCCTTCGAGCAGTACGTGCGCACACGGCGCGACCTGGGCGGCCTGATCTCCGCCGGCGGCTCCGGCGGCACCACGCTGGCCACCGCCGGCATGCGCGCGCTGTCGATCGGCGTGCCCAAGCTGATGGTCAGCACGATGGCCAGCGGCGACACGCGGCCCTACGTGGGCCCGAGCGACATCTGCATGGTGTACAGCGTGACCGACGTCCAGGGCATCAACCGCATCAGCGAGAAGGTGCTGGCCAACGCCGCGCACGCGCTCGCCGGCATGGTCACGCACCCGGTGGCCGAAAGCGCCGTCACGAAGCCGGCGCTGGGGCTGACGATGTTCGGCGTCACCACGCCCTGCGTGCAGTCGGTGACGAAGCGCCTGCAGGACGATTTCGACTGCCTCGTCTTCCACGCCACCGGCGTGGGCGGGCAGAGCCTGGAGAAGCTGGCCGACTCGGGCCTGCTGGCCGGCGTGATCGACGTCAGCACCACCGAAGTGGCCGACGAGATCGTCGGCGGCGTGCTGTCCGCCGGCCCCGCGCGGCTGGACGTGTTCGCGCGCCACGCCATCCCGTACGTGGGCAGCTGCGGCGCGCTGGACATGGTGAACTTCGGCGCCTTCGACACCGTGCCCGAGCGCTTCCGGGCGCGCCGGCTCTACCGCCACAACCCCACGGTGACGCTGATGCGCACCACGGCCGACGAGTGCCGCGCCATCGGCGAGTTCATTGCCGCCAAGCTCAACGCGATGGCCGGGCCGGTGCGCTTCCTGATCCCCGAAGGCGGCGTCTCGGCGATCGACAAGCCGGGCCAGCCCTTCCACGACCCCGAGGCCGACCGCGTGCTCTTCACGACGATCGAGCAGCACTTCCGCGCCGGCGCGCAGCGCAAGCTTGTCCGCCTGCCGCAGCACATCAACGACGACGCCTTCGCCGACGCGCTGGTGGCCGCCTGGCACGAAGTGCAGCAGGCCGCCGGCACCGCGCGTCGCGCCTGAACCCGAGGACCCGCCCGCCATGCCCCGCATCGACCGCCAGACCCTGCTGGACCGCTTCCGCGCGAAGATCGCCGCCGGCCGCCCGCTCATCGGCGGTGGTGCCGGCACGGGCCTGTCGGCCAAGTGCGAGGAAGCGGGCGGCATCGACCTCATCGTCATCTACAACTCCGGCCGCTACCGCATGGCCGGGCGCGGGTCGCTGGCCGGCCTGATGGCCTACGGCAACGCCAACGAGGTCGTCTGCGAGATGGCGCGGGAGGTGCTGCCCGTGGTGAAGCACACGCCGGTGCTGGCTGGCGTGAACGGCACCGACCCGTTCATGATCCCGGACCAGTTCCTGCGCCGGCTGATCGACCTGGGCTTCAGCGGCATCCAGAACTTCCCCACCGTGGGCCTGATCGACGGCACTTTCCGCGCCAACCTGGAAGAAACCGGCATGAGCTACGCGCTCGAGGTGGACTTCGTCCGCCAGGCGCGCGCGATGGACCTGCTGACCACGCCCTACGTCTTCTGCGAGGCCGACGCGCGCGCGATGGCCGGCGCCGGCGCCGACATCGTGGTCTGCCACATGGGCCTGACGACCGGCGGTGCCATCGGCGCCGAAACGGCGATGAAGCTCGCCGACTGCGTGGCCCCCATCAACGCCTGGGCCGCGGCGGCGCGGGCGGTGAACCCGCAGGTCATCGTGCTGTGCCACGGTGGCCCCATCGCGACCCCGGACGACGCGCAGTTCATCCTGCGCCACTGCCCGGCCTGCGACGGCTTCTACGGCGCCAGCTCGATGGAGCGCCTGCCCACCGAGGTGGCGCTGACCGACACGACGCGGCGCTTCACCCAGATCACGCGATAACGAGTTCCAGGAGACCCCCATGACCGGCGCAGCATTCGGCAGTTTCATTCTTGCGTTGATCGTCGTCGCGATCGTCGTTGCCCTCGGCGTGTGGCTGCTGCACTGGCTGTACCTGCGCAGCAGCAAGGAGCGCGCCTTCGTGCGCACGGGGCTGGGCGGCCAGAAGGTGGTGCTGGACGGCGGCGCCTTCGTGCTGCCCATCGTGCACGACGTGATCCCGGTGAACATGAACACGCTGCGGCTGGAGGTGCTGCGCGGCCGCGACAAGGCGCTGATCACCAAGGACCGCATGCGCGTGGACGTGATCGCCGAGTTCTACGTGCGCGTCGCGGCCCAGCCCGAAGCGGTGGCCGCCGCCGCGCAGACGCTGGGCCTGCGCACGATGGAACCCGAGCAGCTGAAGGAACTGGTCGAGGGCAAGTTCATCGATGCGCTGCGCACCGCCGCCGCCGAGATGACGATGGAGGAACTGCACGAGAAGCGCGGCACCTACGTCAAGCGCGTGCGCGAAGCGGTGGCCGGCGACCTGACGAAGAACGGCCTGGAACTCGAGGCCGCGTCGCTGACGCAGCTGGACCAGACCAGCATGGAGTTCTTCAACCCCAGCAACGCCTTCGACGCCGAGGGCCTGACGCGCCTGACCGAGCAGATCGAGCACCGCAAGAAGCAGCGCAACGACGTCGAGCAGGACACGCTGATCGCCATCCGCAACAAGAACCTCGAGGCCGAGAAGCTCAGCCTGGGCATCGACCGCGAGAGCGAATACGCGCGGCTCGCGCAGCAGCGCGAGGTCGAGATCGCGCGCGCCCGCCAGCGCGCCGACGTGGCCAGCGAACGCGCGCAGCGCGAGCAGGAGGCCGAGGGCGCGCAGATCACCGCCAAGCAGACCATCGAGACCGCGCGCATCCGTTCCGACCAGACGCTGGAGCAGGACCGCATCGCGAAGGAGCGCGCCGTCCAGGCCGCCGAGATCGAGCGCCGCAAGCAGCTGGAGCTGGCCGAGCAGCAGCGCGCCATCGCCGTGGCGCGCGAGAGCAAGGCCCAGAGCGAGGCGCAGGCCGAGGCCGAGGCCGCGCGCGCGCTGGCCGTGGCCGCCGAGGAGAAGGTCTTCACCGCGCGCGAGGTCGAGATGGCCGAGCGCAAGAAGGCCATCGAGCTGATTGCCGCGGCGCAGGCCGCCGAGCGCGAGGCGCTGCGCCTGACCAGCGCCGCCGCCGCCGAGAAGACGGCCAGCGCCGACCGCGGCGCCGCGCTGCTGGCGCAGGCCAACGCCGACGCCGAGGCGGACAAGATCCGCAGCCTGGCCGCGCGCGTGCGCGCCGAGATCGAGGCCGAGGCGCTGCGCTGGATGAACGAGGCGCACAACATGCTGTCGCCCGACGCGCGCGCCTCCGCGCTGCGCCTGAAGCTGGTCGAGAAGGCCGAGGCCATCATCCGCGAGTCGGTGCGCCCGATGGAGCGCATCGAGGGCATCAAGATCCTGCACGTCGACGGGCTGGGTGGCGGTGGCGGCGGCAGCAACGGCGTCGGCGACGCCAACGGCGGCGGCTTCGCCGACGGCGTGGTGAACTCGGCGCTGCGCTTCCGCGCGCAGGCGCCGCTGGTGGACCAGCTGCTGAAGGAGATCGGCCTGGACGCCGGCGACCTGGGCCGGCTGACCGCCGGCACCACCGGCACGCAGGCGCTGCCGCCGGCGGCGGCGGCTCCCAAGGATTGAGGATCCGGCCGTGATCAAGGTCTACGTCTCCAGCGTCATCGACGCCAGCGCCGACAACGTGTGGGCGCGCATCCGCGACTTCAACGCGCTGCCGCTGTGGCACCCGGCCATCGCCGACAGCCGCATCGAGAACAACGAGCCGAGCGACCGCGTCGGCTGCATCCGCCACTTCCACACGCGCGACGGCGGCCTGATCCGCGAGCGGCTGCTGGGACTGAGCGACTACGACTACACCTGCACCTACGAGATCCTCGAAAGCCCGATGGGCGTGGCCGACTACGTGGCCACGCTCAAGCTCACGCCGGTGACCGACGGCAACCGCTGCTTCGCCGAGTGGAGCGCCGAGTTCGAGTGCGCCGAGGGCCGCGAGCGCGAGCTGACCGACACCATCGGCGGCGGCGTGTTCCAGGGCGGCTTCGACGCGCTGAAGCGGCATTTCGCGCGGCGTTGATCCGGGCCGCGCCGTGCTGCAGAAGGTCGTCCGCTCCACCGTCATCGACGCGCCCATCGAGCGCGTCTGGGCCGTGCTGCGCGACTTCAACAGCCACGACCAGTGGCACACCGTCGTCGACGAAAGCCGCATCGAGGGCGGCGAGCGCAGCGACCAGGTCGGCTGCGTGCGCAGCTTCGCGCTGAAGGACGGCCACCGCATCCGCGAACAGCTGCTGACGCTGGACGACCGCGAATTCAAGAGCACCTACTGCATCGTCGAAGCCACGGTGCCGCTGCAGCGCTACGTGGCCACCGTGACGCTCAAGCCCGTCACCGATGGCAACCGCACCTTCTGGCATTGGGAATCTTCCTTCGCCACGCCGCCGGGCATGGAGCGCGAGCTGCGCGACATGGTGGCCACCGGCGTCTACGAGGCGGGCTTCGAGAACCTGCGCCGCCACCTGGCGCAGGGTGCCGACCTGCTGCCGCGCAGTGCGCAGCCCATGCCCACCGCCTTGCCGGTGGCCTGCCGCCGCGCCGTGCAGCGCGCCTACGGCGGCCCCGAGGCGTTGGTGGCCGAGCACGCCGAGGCGCCCGCGCCGGGGCCGGGCGAGGTGCGCATCCGCCAGCGCGCCATCGGCGTGAACTACTTCGACGTCTACCTGCGCAAGGGCTGGATCCCCGGCATGCTGCCCTTGCCCGGCACGCCGGGCATGGAAGCCGCCGGCACGGTCATCGACGTCGGACCCGGCGTCAGCGGGCTGATGCCCGGCGACCGCGTGGCCTACCTAGGGCCCGTGCCCGGTGCCTACGCCAGCGTGCGCTGCGTGCCGGCCGAGTGGGCCGTGCGGCTGCCGCCGCAAGTCGACGACGACACCGCCGCCGCGCTGCTGCTGAAGGGCCTGACGGCCGACATGCTGCTGCGCGACCTGGGCCGTGTCGGCCCCGGCACGCGGCTGCTGCTGCATGCGGCCGCCGGCGGCGTGGGCCTGCTGGTGGCGGCCTGGGCGCGGCGGCTCGGCGCCACCGTCATCGGCACCACCAGCAGCGAGGCGAAGGCGCGTGTGGCGCGCGAACACGGCTGCCAGCACGTGATCGTGACGCGCGACTACCGCTTCGCCAACGAGGTGCAGCGCCTGTGCGGCGGCGCCGACGTCATCGTCGACGGCCTCGGCGATGCAGCCGGCGAGCAGAACCTCGCCGCGCTCGCGCCCTGCGGCCACTGGATCAGCCTGGGCCAGGCCACCGGCGGCCTGCAGCCGGTCGACCCCGACCGGCTGGTGCAGAAGTCGGCCACCTTCTCGCGGCCGGTGATCTTCGCGTACCTGTCGTCGCCCGCACAGCGGCTGGACCGCACGCAGCGGCTGTGGGCCGCGCTGGCCGACGGCAGCCTCCACCCGCCCGTCATCGAGCGCTACACGCTGGACGCCGCGGCCGACGCGCACGCGCGGCTGGAGTCGCGCTTGTCGGTGGGGCCGCTGATCCTCGTCGCCTGAACCCTCCGGAGCCCGCCATGATCCACGGCATGAACCACTTCACCATCACGGCCGAGAACCGCGAGGCCACGCTGGGGTTCTACTGCGGCCTGCTGGGCCTGAAGGAAGGGCACCGCCCCGACCTCGGCTTCCCCGGCGCGTGGCTCTACGCCGACGGCAACCCGCAGGCCGTGCTGCACATCTACTGGGACCGGCCCATGCCCAGCGCCCGCACCGGCGTCATCGACCACATGGCGTTCACCGCCAGCGACCTGAAGGCCGTGAAGGCGCGCTTCGACGCCGCGGGCCTGAAGTACGACCTGCGGCAGCAGGCCGGCGCCGGCACCTGGCAGCTGTTCAGCTTCGACCCCAATGGCGCGCGGGTCGAGCTGGACTTCGACCCGGCCGAGACGCCGTAGCCGCGGCGGGCGCGCCAGCCCGTTCAGCGGAGGCCGAAGAACTCCCGGATGCGCCGCAGGATCACCGCGTGCCGCTCGGCGGGTGCGGTGTCGCCGTGCGCCTGGCGGAAGCGGTCGTGCAGCGCCTCGTTCTGCGCCTGCCGCTGCGCCAGCACGTGCGACAGGCTCTCGGCGATGGCGTGGCGGTCGTGCAGGATGCCTTCGAAGCCGGCCTTGTCGAGCCGGTAGCACTCGACGTCGGTCGCGGCGACCACGGTGGCCGAACGCGGCGCGCCGGTCAGCAGGCCCATCTCGCCGAAGACGCTGCCGGCGGCCAGGTGCGTGAGCGGCAGGCGTTCGCCGTTCGGCGCTTCCCAGAAAACCTCGGCCTCGCCGCTGGCGACGATGTAGAGCCAGTGCGCGGCAGCGCCCTGGCGCGTCATCACGTCACCGCGCGCGAACGGCGCGTGCGACAGCCGCTCGGCGATGCGGCGGCGCTCGCCGTCGTCGAGCGCGGCGAACAGGTCGATGCCGGCCAGCATGGCCTGGCGCCGCGCCAGTTCGCGCTGCCAGGCGGCTTCGCGCCGGGCGTCGGTGTCCTGCACCACGTGCACGGTCTGGTCGGGCAGTGCCGGATGCCAGCCGTTGCGCTGCAGCGTGGCCAGCAGGTGCACGCGCACCGCGGAATCGGTGGCGTCGTCGTCGGCGGGGTCGCTGAGCCAGTAGCGCAGCGCGTAGCGCACGGCGCCGCGCGTGAACTCCAGCGCCACGCAGGACGGCGGCGGATCGAGCGCGACGTTGGCGATCTCGGCGTCCCGCACCGCGCGCTCGGCGGCGGCGATGACGAGCGAGGGCGCGACGCCGTCGTCGACGTGGAAGCCGACCCAGCGCCGCCAGCCGGCCCCGCCCGGCGGCTGCGCGGCGACGACGCTGAACTTGCCCTTCATCAGCTGGCCGTTCGGGATGACGACGCGTTCGCCGTTGCGCGTGCGCAGCGCGGTGAAGCGCCACTGGATGTCGACGACGCGCCCGCTCACGTCGTCCAGGCGCAGCCAGTCGCCGATCTGCAGCGAGTCGTCGAGCTGCAGCGCCAGCCCGCCGAGGATGTTGCCCAGCGTGTCCTGCATCGCGAAGGCGACCACGGCGGTGATGACGGCCGACGTGGCGACGATGCTGGTGAGGTCGACGCCGGCGTAGGACAGCCGCACCAGGCCCCACAGCAGGTAGCCGGCGAAGACGGCGATGTCCTCCACGATGCGCGGCGCCGCCACCTTCAGTGCCGGCAGCAGCACGCGGAAGGCGAGCAGCCCGGCCAGGCGGACCAGCACGATGCCCAGGCCCAGCACCGCGGCCTGGCGCAGCGCGTCGGCCGGCCCCGTCAGCCCGCGCGCCGCAAGCAGCGCGGCGGCGATGTCCAGCAGCAGCCACGGCACGGCGAACAGCAGCGAGTGGCGCACCGTCTCGCGGCCGCTCGCCAGCAGCCGCAGCAGCAGCGCCGCCAGCAGCACGATGGCGCCGTAGACCCAGGGCGACTCCGGGCGCCAGAACGCGGCGATGACGTCGGCGGCGGCCATGCGGGGCTACTGGCGGCGCCGCTTCGGCCGGTCGACGGCCTCGAGCGCGTCCTCGATCGCCTCGCACAGCGTCTTCAGCACCTTGATGCGGGCGAAGTCCTTGTTGTCGGCCTCCACCAGCGTCCACGGCGTGCCGGCGGTGGACGTGCGGTCGACCATGTCGCAGACGGCGGCCTCGTACAGGTCCCACTTCTCGCGGTTGCGCCAGTCCTCGTCGGTGATCTTGAAGCGCTTGAAGGCCACCTGCTCGCGCAGCTGGAAGCGGCGCAGCTGCTCGTCCTTCGTGATGGCGAGCCAGAACTTGACGAGCACCACGCCGTGCTCGCGCAGCGCGTGCTCGAAGTCGTTGATCTCGCCGTAGGCGCGCATCCAGTCGGCCTCGCGGCACAGGCCCTCGACGCGCTCGACGAGCACGCGGCCGTACCAGGAGCGGTCGAAGATGGCGAAGCGGCCGCGCCGCGGCAGGTGGCGCCAGAAGCGCCACAGGTAGGGCTGCGCGCGCTCTTCCTCGGTGGGGGCGGCGACCGGGACGGTCTCGTAGAAGCGCGCATCGAGCGCGCCGGTGACGCGGCGGATCGCGCTGCCCTTGCCGGCGCCGTCGTTGCCTTCGAACACCGCCACCACCGATAGCCGCTTGAAGCGCGGGTCGCGCGACGCCAGGTTGAGCCGGCTCTGCCACTTCTCGAGCTCGCGCTCGTAGGTGGCGTGCGACATGCGCCGGTCGAGCTTCAGCGTGCTCAGCACGTTGACGCGGTCGGCCGGCGCGGGCAGCAGCGGCGGCGCCAGCGCGGCGGCGGCGGCGCCGGACTTGTCGTCGAGCCGCTCGCGCAGCGCCGCCAGCAGGTGGCGGCCGACCGCCAGCGCGCGGTGGCGCGGGTTGGCCGCCGGAACCACGATCCACGGCGCCATCGCGGTGGAGGTCCGGCGCACGAAGGGTTCGCAGACTTCGACGAAGCGGTCGTAGTGCTTGAAGTAGGCCCACTCGGTGTCGGTCACGCGCCAGCGCGTCGCGGGGTCCTTCTCCAGCGCCTTCAGGCGCTTGCGCTGCTGCGCCTTCGACAGGTGGAACCAGTACTTCACCAGCAGCACGCCTTCGTCGCAGAGCATCTGCTCCAGGCGTTGGAGGTCGCCGATGGCGCCGTCGAACGCGCCTTCGCCGATCTCGCCCATCACGCGCTGCACGATCGGCTGCGTGTGCCAGGCGCCGAAGAAGATGCCGATGCGCCCGCGCGGCGGCAGCGCGTTCCAGAAGCGCCAGTGCGGCGGGCGTTCGGCCTCTTCCTCCGAAGGTGCGCCGAAGGCGGTGGTGCGGATGTGGCGCGGGTCCATCCACTCGTTGAGCAGGTTCACCGTCTCGCCCTTGCCGGCGCCCTCGACGCCGGCGATCAGCACCAGCACCGGGAAGCGGCCGTCGAGCTTGAGGTCGTACTGCGCCTCCAGCAGCGCGGCGCGCAGCAGCGCTTGCTCGCGCTGGTAGTCGGCCTTGGAGACCGTGTGCTTCAGGTTGGCGGATTCGAACATCGCAGGCCGAATCTCGCACAGCGCCGCGCCCGCCGCCAGGACCCAGGTCAAGGCCGGCGCGGATGGCGGGCCGCCCGGCCGCCCTTGCCGCAGGTCAAGCAGGCCCGCGCGCGCCGCCGCAGAATCGAGCGCGCCGCCAGGGGGTGCCGATGGAGTGTGCCGTTCTCTTTGCCGATGTCGCCGGAAGCACCGCCCTCTACGAGGTGCTGGGCGATGAGCGCGCGTTCGCGCTCATCGAAGGCTGCCTGGCGGCGATGTCGGCCTGCACCACCGAAGCCGACGGCCGCGTCATCAAGACCATCGGCGACGCCGTGATGGCCGTCTTCCGCAGCGCCGACGCCGCCGCCGACGCCGCCGCTGCGATGCAGCAGCGCGTGGAAGCGCTTGGCCCGCCGGTGGGGCTGCGGCTGGGGCTGCGCATCGGCTTCCACTTCGGCCCCGTGGTGGCGCACGACCACGACGTCTTCGGCGACACCGTGAACCTGGCCTCGCGGCTGTGCGACCTGGCGTCCAAGGGGCAGGTCGTCACCGACCAGGGCACCGCCGAGCGGCTGTCGCCGGCGCACGCCGCGAGCCTGCGCCGGCTGTTCGCCATTCCCGTCAAGGGCAAGGCGCAGGAGGTCGAGGTCGTCGAGTTCGAGTGGGCGCCGGCGAGCGCCGAGAAGACGGTGATCTTCGCGAAGTCGGCCGGCGCCGCGGCCGGCCGCGCGCGGCTGGAGATCGACTTCGGCGGCGCGCGTGTCGAGATGGGTCCGGAACGCCGCAAGGTCACGATCGGCCGCGACCTCGAGGCCGACTTCACCGTGCGCGACCCCTGCGTGTCGCGCGCCCACGCCATGGTCGAGCGCCGGCGCGACCGCTTCGTGCTCGTCGACCACAGCGCCAACGGCAGCTTCGTCAGCTTCGACGGCCGGCCCGAAACGAAGGTGCACCACGAGGAGCTCACGCTCGTCGGCCAGGGCCTGATCGCCTTCGGCCAGCCGCGTGCCGAAGCGGCCCAGGTGGCCGCGTTCCGCTGCTTCGACGCGCCGCCGCCGCCGGAGGCCGGTTGAGCGTGCTGCAGGGGGCCGGCCTCGCGGCGCTGCTGCTCGCGTTGCTGGGGGTCGGCCTGGCGGCCTACGGAAACCGCCGCTGGGCCGGGCTCACCGCGGCGTTGAACGCCCGCCTGGACGCCGCGCGCGAGCCGCCGCGGCCCGCGCGCCTCGACGAGCGCGAGCTCGAAGGCCTGCCGCCCGTGGTGCAGCGCTGGTTCCGCAGCGTGATGGCGCCGGGGCAGTCGCTCGTCGCCGCCGTGCGCGTCGAGCACCGCGGCAGCTTCAACCTCGGCGAGGGCGCCGACCGGTGGCGCCCGTTCACGTCGACGCAGCATGTGGTCACGCGGCGCCCGGGCTTCGTGTGGGACGCCCGCATCGCCGTGCTGCCGGGGCTGCCGGTGCGCGTGCACGACGCCTACGTGGCCGGCACCGGCGTGCTGCACCCGGCGCTGGCCGGCCTGGTGTCCCTCGCCGACCTGCACGGCGAGGGCGAGCTCGCGCGCGGCGAACTGATGCGCTTCTTCGCCGAGGCCGCCTGGTACCCCACCGCGCTGCTGCCCAGCCAGGGCGTGCGCTGGGAGGCGGTCGACGAACACTCGGCGCGCGCCAGGCTCGCCGACGGCGCGCACGCGATCGAGCTGACCTTCGGCTTCGGCGCCGACGGCCTGATGCAGTGGGTGCGCGCCGACGCGCGCGGCCGCACCGTCGGTGGCCGCAACGTGCCGACGCCGTGGGAGGGCCGCTGGTCCGAGCCGCGCGTGGTGCAGGGCCTGCGCGTGCCGATGACGGGCGAAGTGGCCTGGCTGCTGCCTGAAGGCCGCAAGCCCTACTGGCGCGGCACGATCACCTCGCTGCACTACGAGTTCGCGCCGTGAGCGCGCGCCGGCGGGCGCTTGACCTTGCCGCCGTGGCAAGGTCGACCATCGTGGCATCCTGAAACCCGGTACCGCCGCCATGACCACCACCACCGTCCCCGCCCCCGCCCGCGCGCCCGCCGCCGCGCCGCAGACGCTGGCGCTGCCCATCGAGGGCATGACCTGCGCCTCCTGCGCGACGCGGGTCGAACGCGCGCTGCGCGCCGTGCCCGGCGTGGCGCAGGCCGGCGTCAACCTGGCCACCGAGACCGCCACGCTCGAGGCGGCGCCGGGCGTCGCGCTGCCGGCCCTGGCGGCGGCGGCCAGCGCCGCCGTGCACAAGGCCGGCTACGCGGTGGCCGAACGCAGCGTCGACCTGCAGATCGAGGGCATGACCTGCGCTTCGTGCGTGGCGCGTGTCGAGAAGGCCTTGCTGAAGGTGCCCGGCGTGCTGGGCGCCGAGGTCAACCTGGCCACCGAATCGGCACGCGTGCGCGCGGCCGGCGGGGTCGACCCGGCGGCACTGGAAGCGGCCGTCGTGCGCGCGGGTTATGCGGCGCGGCCGCGCGACACCGCAGCGGTGGCACCGAAGGCCCGGGGCGGTGTCGGCGCGGCCTGGCCGATCGCCGTCGCCGCGCTGCTGACGCTGCCGCTCGTGTGGCCGATGGTCGGCATGCTGTTCGGCCGCGACTGGGCGCTGCCCGGCGCCTGGCAGTGGGCGCTGGCGACGCCGGTGCAGTTCTGGCTGGGCGCGCGCTTCTACCGCGCCGGCTGGAAGGCGGTGCGCGCCGGCAGCGGCAACATGGACCTGCTGGTTGCGCTGGGCACCAGCGCCGCCTACGGGCTGAGCGTCTGGCTGCTCTACACGCATGCCGGCCACGGCGGTGCACCGCATCTCTACTTCGAGGCCAGCGCGGTCGTCATCACGCTCGTGCTGCTGGGCAAGTGGCTGGAGGCGCGCGCCAAGCGCCAGACCACCGAGGCGATCCGCGCGCTCAACGCGCTGCGCCCGGAGACCGCGCGCGTGCGCCGGCCGGACGGCGACGTCGACCTGCCGATCGCGCAGGTGCGGGTCGGCGACCTCGTCGTCGTGCGGCCGGGCGAACGCGTGCCGGTCGACGGCCTCGTCACCGAAGGCGCGAGCGAGGTCGACGAATCGCTCATCACCGGCGAGAGCCTGCCGGTGGCCAAGCACCCGGGCGACGCCGTCACCGGCGGCGCCGTCAACGGCGAAGGGCTGCTGCTCGTGACGACGCGCGCGGTCGGCGCCGAGTCGACGCTGGCGCGCATCGTGCGCCTCGTCGAATCGGCGCAGGCGAAGAAGGCGCCGATCCAGTGCCTCGTCGACCGCGTCAGCGCGGTCTTCGTGCCGGTGGTGCTGGTGGCCGCGCTGCTCACGCTGCTGGGCTGGGGGCTGCTGGCCGGCCAGTGGGAAACGGCGATCCTGAACGCGGTGGCGGTGCTCGTCATCGCGTGCCCCTGCGCGCTCGGCCTCGCCACGCCGACCGCCATCATGGCCGGCACCGGCGTCGCCGCGCGCCACGGCATCCTGATCCAGGACGCCGAGGCGCTGGAGGTGGCGCACCGCATCGACACCGTCGCCTTCGACAAGACCGGCACGCTCACCGAAGGGCGGCCGCAACTCGTGGCCGCCGAGGCGCTGGACGGCGACCGCCGCGCGCTGCTGGCGGCGAGCGCGGCCATCCAGGCCGGCAGCGAACACCCGCTGGCGAAGGCGGTGCTCGCCGCCGCCGCGGCCGAGAACATCGCCACCGGCGCCGCGAGCGAACTGCGCGCGGTGGCTGGGCGGGGCATGGCGGCGCTGGTGGGCGGTCGCGCGCTGCGCCTGGGCAGCGGCCGGTTCATGCAGGAGCTGGCGGTCGACACCGCGCCGCTCGCCGAGCGCGCCGCCGCGTTGCAGGCCGAGGGCCGCTCCGTGTCGTGGCTGGCCGACGTCACCGCCACGCCGCGCCTGGTCGGCCTGCTCGCCTTCGGCGACGCGCTGAAGGCCGGCGCCGCCGCCGCCGTGCAGGCGCTGCACGCCGCCGGCGTGCGCAGCGTGCTCGTCACCGGCGACAACCGCGGCAGCGCCGACGCGGTGGGCCGCGCGCTCGGCATCACGCGCGTCGAGGCCGAGGTGCTGCCCGAGCACAAGGCCGAGATCGTGGCCACGCTGAAGCAGGGCGGCCATGTCGTCGCGATGGTCGGTGACGGCATCAACGACGCGCCCGCGCTCGCCGCCGCCGACGTCGGCATCGCGATGGCCACCGGCACCGACGTGGCGATGCACGCCGCCGGCGTGACGCTGATGCGCGGCGACCCGGCGCTGATCGCCGACGCGATCGACATCTCGCGCCGCACCTACGCGAAGATCCGCCAGAACCTGTTCTGGGCCTTCGCCTACAACGTGGTCGGCATCCCGCTCGCCGCCGCCGGCCTGCTGAACCCGATGATCGCCGGCGCCGCGATGGCCTTCAGCAGTGTCAGCGTGGTGACGAACGCGCTGCTGCTGCGGCGCTGGGCGCGTTCGCGCGCCAGCGTCTAGACTCCGGCCCCGTGATGTCGCTGCTGCGCCCCTTGCTCGTCTGGCTGATGGTGCTGGCCCTGCCGCTGCAGGGCCTGGCCGCTGCCACGATGCTGAACTGCGCCACCGCGCACGGCGCGGAAGGCGCGACCGTGGCGGCGCACGGCGACAGCGCGCCGCATGACCATGATCACGACCACGATCACGGCGCGATGACGGGCGCGCACGCCGACGCTGCCGGCGACGCCCACGCGCCCGACCACAAGTGCAGCGCCTGCGCGGCCTGCCATGCGTCGCTGGGCCTGCCGGCGGCGCTGCCGCTGCTGCCGGATTTCGACGTTGCCGAAGCGCACCGCCCGGTGCCCGCGATCGGCGTGTCGCCCTTTCTCACCGGCGGCCTCGAACGGCCTCCCCGAAGCGCGCTGGCCTGAGCCCGCCCGCCCGGCGGCGCGCCTTCGCGCGGCTGCCGACACCGTTCATCCGATCCCCCCGGAGGCCCCATGGCCCCCCACCGCACGACCCTCGTGCTGGCCCTGCTCTTCGCGACCCCCTGGGCCGCGGCACAGACGCCACCGACACAGACCCCGCCGGCACGGCCCGACCCGCTGGACGCGAAGGCCGCCGTGCCGCCGCTGCGCCACGATTCGGTGCTGCGCCTGGAGCGCCGCGCCACCGACGAGCCGCGCGCCGACTGGAAGCAGGCCAACGAGCTGACCGCCCGCATCGGCGGCTGGCGCGCCTACGCCCGGGAGGCGGCGGCGCCCGAGAAGCCGGCCTCGGCGCCGCGCTGAAGGAGGGTGACGATGAACGCATCGCTCGCCTTGTCCGCGCTGGCGCTGTCCCTGCTCGCCGGCTGCGCGTCGTTCAGCCCCGACGGCGGCTTCGGTGCCGTCGAGACCGCCGCGAAGGCGCACACCGGCAAGGCCGTGCTGTGGGTGCGCAGCGACGAGCAGCAGGCCAGCGCCGACCGCCGCGTCGCCGAGCTGCTGCAGCGCCCGCTGTCGGCCGACGACGCGGTGCAGCTCGCGCTGCTGAACCACCGCGGGCTGCAGGCCGCCTTCCACGAGCTCGGCGTCGCCGAGGCCGACTTCGTGCAGGCCGGCCTGCTGCCCAACCCCGGCTTCAGCTTCGGCCGCATGACGCGCGGCGACGAGGTCGAGATCGAGCGCGGCCTGCACTTCAACCTCGGCCGCCTGATCGCGCTGCCGCTGGCGCGGCGTGTCGAGCAGCGCCGCTTCGAGCAGGTGCAGGCGCAGGCCGCGCTGGCGGTGCTGTCGCTGGCCGCCGACACGCGCCGGGCGTGGGTCGACGCCGTCGCCGCCGAAGCCGCGCTGCGCTACACGCAGCAGGTGCTGGACGCCGCCGAGGCCGGTGCCGAACTGGCGCGCCGCATGGCGCGCGTCGGCAACTTCACGAAGCTGCAGCAGGCGCGCGAACAGGCCTTCGCCGCCGAGGCGGCACTCGGCCATGCGCGCGCGGCGCAGCAGCGGCTGGCGGCGCGCGAGCGGCTGACCCGCCTGCTCGGCCTGTGGGGCGAGCAGACGGCCTTCACGCTGCCCGAGCGCCTGCCCGACCTGCCGGCCGCGCCCGACGAGCGGCCCGACCTGGAGCGCGTGGCCATGGCGCAGCGGCTGGACGTGCAGGGCGCGCGCCTGGCCACCGAGCAGACGGCGCGCGCGCTCGGCCTCACGAAGACGACGCGCTTCGTCAACGTGCTCGAGCTCGGCCTCGTGCGCAACTCGTCGAACGAGGCGCCGGTGCAGCGCGGCTGGGAGATCGGCTTCGAGCTGCCGCTGTTCGACTGGGGCACGGCGCGCACCGCGCGTGCCGAGAGCGTGTACCGGCAGGCGCTGGCGCGCGCCGCGCAGACCGCGATCGACGCCCGCTCCGAGGTGCGCGAGGCCTACGGCGCCTACCGCAGCGCGTGGGACATCGCGCGCCACCACCGCGACGAGACGGTGCCGCTGGCCGCGCGCGTGTCCGAGGAGAACCTGCTGCGCTACAACGGCATGCTGATCGGCGTGTTCGAGCTGCTCGCCGACGCGCGCGCGCAGATCGCCGCCGTCAACGCCGCGCTGCAGGCGCAGCGCGACTTCTGGCGCGCCGAGGCCGACCTGCAGATGGCGCTCGTCGGCCGCCCTTCGCTGGCCGCGCTCGGCGCCGGCCCCGCCCCCGCCCTGGCCGCCGCTGGCGGCGATGGCCATTGAACCCACCAGGACCGCTCCCATGCTGTCGCGCAGACATTTCATCGGCGGTGCGTCCGCCACCGCCGTCACGGCCGCCGCCGTGTCGCCGGTGGCGATGGCCGCGTTGCCCGAGCCCGTCATCCAGACCCGGCCCGACACGATGCCGCCGCTGCTGCCGCCCAACGGCCGCCCCTACAACCCCGTCGTCACGCTGAACGGCTGGACCGCGCCGTGGCGCATGAATGCCGGCGTGAAGGAGTTCCACCTCGTCGCCGAGCCCGTGGTGCGCGAGATGACGCCCGGCTTCAAGGCACACCTGTGGGGCTACAACGGCCAGAGCCCGGGCCCGACGATCGAGGTTGTCGAAGGTGACCGGGTGCGCATCTTCGTCACCAACCGCCTGCCCGAGCACACCACCATCCACTGGCACGGCCAGCGCCTGCCCAACGGCATGGACGGGGTCGGCGGCCTCAACCAGCCGCAGATCCCGCCGGGCAAGACCTTCGTCTATGAGTTCGTCGCCCGCCGCCCCGGCACCTTCCTGGCCCACCCGCCTGCCGACGAGATGGGGCAGATGGCGATGGGCCTCTACGGTCTGTGGATCACGCACCCGAAGGCGAAGCAC
>CAUJHQ010000129.1 GCA_963204815.1 Pseudomonadota bacterium
CTGCGGCTCGATGCCGTTGCCCAGGCTCTTGCTCATCTTGCGGCCCTGGCTGTCGACCGTGAAGCCGTGCGTGAGCAGGCCGCGGTAGGGCGCGCGGTCGTAGAGCGCGCAGGCCAGCAGCAGCGAGCTGTGGAACCAGCCGCGGTGCTGGTCGTGGCCTTCGAGGTACAGGTCGGCCTCGGGGCCGCTCTCGTGGAAGCCGCCCGGGTGCTGCTTGCGCAGCACGTGCTCGAAGGTGGAGCCGCTGTCGAACCAGACTTCGAGGATGTCGCTGCTCTTCGTGTAGCGCGCGGCGTCCTCGGCGCCGAGGATCTGCTCGGCGGTGACGCGGCTCCAGGCCTCGATGCCGCCGGCCTCGACGATGTCGGCCGCCTGGTCCAGGATCTCCATCGTGCGCGGGTGCAGGTCGCCGCTGTCCTTGTGCAGGAAGAAGGGCAGCGGCACGCCCCAGCTGCGCTGGCGGCTGATGCACCAGTCGGGCCGGTTGGCGATCATGTCGCGCAGGCGGGCGCGGCCGTTCTCGGGGTAGAAGCCGGTCTGGTCGATGGCGTCCAGCGCCAGCTGGCGCAGCGTCTTGCCCGCCTTGTCCTTCGTGAAGACGCCGGCGCCTTCGTCCATGCGCACGAACCACTGCGCCGCGGCGCGGTAGATCACCGGGCTCTTGTGGCGCCAGCAGTGCGGGTAGCTGTGCGTGATGGTCTCGGTGGCGAGCAGGCGGCCGGCGTTGCGCAGCGCCTCGATGATGACCGGCACCGCCTTCCAGATGTTCTGCCCGCCGAAGAGCGGGAAGTCGGCGGCGTAGCTGCCGTGGCCCTGCACCGGGTTCAGGATGTCGTCGGTCTTCATGCCGTGCGAGACGCACGAGTTGAAGTCGTCCAGGCCGTAGGCCGGGCTGCTGTGCACGAGGCCGGTGCCGTCGTCCGCCGTCGCGTAGTCGGCCAGGTAGACCGGGCTCAGCCGGTCGTAGCCCGAGTCGACCGCGCTGAGCGGGTGGCGGAAGTTCAGGCTGCCGAGCTTCTCGCCCTTCGTGGTGGCGAGCACGCGGCCTTCGAGGCCGTAGCGCACCAGGCACTTCTCGACGAGCGTCTCGGCCAGCACGAGCAGGCCGCGCGGCGTGTCGACGAGCGCGTAGTCGAGTGCGGGGTTCAGGTTCAGCGCCTGGTTGGCCGGGATCGTCCACGCGGTGGTGGTCCAGATCACCGCGAAGGCGTCCTTCTCGATCTTCGGCAGGCCGAACGCGGCGGCGAGCTTCGCCGGTTCGGCACACAGGAAGGCCACGTCCAGTGTCTGGCTCTTCTTGTCGGCGTATTCGATCTCGAACTCGGCGAGGCTGCTGCCGCAGTCGAAGCACCAGTACACGGGCTTCAGGCCGCGGTAGACGAAGCCGCGCTCGATGACGCGCTTGAAGGCGCGGATCTCGCCGGCCTCGTTCTTCGGGTCCATCGTCGCGTAGCGGTCGCCCCAGTCGCCGAGCACGCCCAGGCGCTTGAAGTCGGCCATCTGCAGCGCGATCTGCTCGGTGGCGTAGGCGCGGCTCTTGGCCTGCATCTCGTCGCGGCCGAGGCTGCGGCCGTGCTTCTTCTCGATCGCGTTCTCGATCGGCAGGCCGTGGCAGTCCCAGCCGGGCACGTATTGCGCGTCGAAGCCGGACAGCTGGCGCGCCTTGACGATCATGTCCTTCAGCACCTTGTTGACGGCGTGGCCCATGTGGATCTGGCCGTTGGCGTAGGGCGGGCCGTCGTGCAGCACGAACAGCGGCCGGCCCTGGCGCGCCACGCGCAGGCGCCGGTACAGGCCCTGGTCTTCCCAGGCCTTGATCCAGCCCGGCTCGCGCTTGGCGAGGTCGCCGCGCATCGGGAACGGCGTGTCCGGCAGGTTGAGGGTGCTGCGGTGGTCGGTGGTGTCGGTCATGGCCATGGGGCGCCACCGCGGGGTGGTGCTCGGGAGAAGGGGGATCAGGGGGTGCCGGCGGCGGGGCGCCGGCGCGCGCGGGGCTTCAGGCGCCCGATCGGACGTCGGAGCGCTGAATTCGGTCGCGCGTGGTCTGGCGTCGCGTGGCGACGTGCCAGTCCGGCGTGGCGGAGCGGACCCAGGGCGAACACATGGCGCGATTCTAGTGCCCCGGGCCGCGCCCCCGGGCCGGTCAGAAGCTGGTCCTGGACTTGACCCCGAACTGCAGCCCCTTGATGCCGGCGGGCGGGTTGACCGGCGCCGCCAGGTCCACGTGCAGCACGTTGCCGAAGGCGCTGCGCACGCTGGCGATGCGCAGGCCGAGCCCGGCGTTGGCCAGCCAGCCCGGCGCGGCGGCGTTCAGGTTGTCGCCACCCCAGGCGCGGCCGACGTCGACGAAGGCCGCCGCGCCGATGCGGAACAGGCGCAGCAGGTACAGGTTGCTGAACGCGCGTTCCTCCAGCGTGAGCAGCAGGCGCCGGTTGCCGCCCTGGTAGCGCAACGGGTAGCCGCGCAGGCCGTTGTCGCCGCCGAGCAGCAGCGTGTCCTCCGGCTCGGGGCGGGTCAGCGCGTCGCCCGAGGCGCGGGCGTAGAACAGCCAGTGCGGGCCCTGCGGCACGTAGTACTGGCCCTCCAGGCCGACGCGCTGGCGCCGCACGTGCCCTTCCGAGTACTGCCCCTCCAGGCTGGTGGCGGCCACCAGCGTCTGCCCCGCCGCGGGCTCGTAGCCGCGGCTGGCGGCGGCGCGGTACAGCAGCGCGTTGCGGCTGGCGCCCCAGGCGGTGGACGACCAGCCGAGCTGCACGCTCGCCTGCAGGCCGAGCGCGAAGTATTCGGGGCGCGCGATCAGGTTGCGGTTCTCCAGCTTCTCGAAACGGTCCTCCAGGTGCTCGTAGCGCACGAAGGGGCCGGCCAGCTTCTCGTCGGCCGGCAGGCGCGCCGGGGCGGCGACGCCGGGCTCGATGGCGTAGGCGTCGTCCTGCAGGTTCACGCCCAGCGAATAGCGGCGCACCCAGCCGTCCACGCGCCCGGTCGACCAGCCGCCGAAGAGCTCGGCGCGGCGTTCGTTGTGGCGGTACTGCGCCACCACCTCGCCGGCGCTGTAGACGGCATCGAGCCGGCTGTCGCGCAGGCCGGAGACGCCGGCGGCCCAGCGGGCGTCGAGCGCGTAGAACGGCTGGGCGACGGAGAAGCCGTCGCGCCGGCCGTCGCTGTTGCGCGCGAGCGTGTACGACAGCGAGGTCCAGCCGCCGAAGGCGCGCTCGTCGGTGATCTGGAACTCGGTGCTGGAGCGGTCCACGTTGCGCGAGCGGCCGACGCTCAGCGCGATGCCGCTGCCCAGCAGGTTGTATTCCTTCAGCTGCAGGCCGCTGCTGTTGCTGCCGCCGGACCGGCTGAGGCTGAAGCCCGGGTCCAGCGACCAGGTGTCGCGGGTGTCGACCTCGATGTCGACCACGCCGTCGGCCACCGCCACCGGCCGGATGTCGACGTCGTAGAGGTAGCGGCTGCTGCGCAGCACGCGTTCGGTTTCGTCGATCAGCGTCACCGAGACCGGGTCGCCACGCTTGAAGAGCAGTGCGTTCTCGATGACCGTCGGCCGGGTCGGGATGTGCAGCGCGTTCGCCCAGCGGAAGAGCAGCTGGTCTTCCTTCGGGTCGGTGGTGTCGAAGATGTCGCGGCTGCGGATGCGGATCTCGCCGATGCGGGCGCCGGCGGCTTCGAGCTCGGCGAAGCCCGGCAGCGGCGCTGCGACCTCCTGCGCCCAGGTGAACGGCGCCCAGGCCGCGGCCACCAGCAGGCAGCAGCGGCGGGCGGCGCGGCGCGGAGTCATGGCGCCACTGTGGCGCTTGTCGGTGAGGCCTTGCTGAAGGCCCACACGCCGCTCGTTACAACCTGGCGAACCAGGCGCGGGCGTCCGCGGTGTCCTGCGCGATGCCCTCGCGCAGCGCTTCGAGAGACGGGTACTTGCGCTCGTCGTGCAGCTTGGCCAGCAGTTCGACGCGCAGCAGGCGGCCGTAGCCGGCCTCGGCCTCGAGCGGCCATTCCAGGCAATGCGTCTCCAGCAGCACGCGGCCGGCGTCCTCGATCGTCGGCCGCACGCCCAGGCTGGCGACGCCGGGCAGCGCGTGCGCCGCCAGGCCGTGCACGCGGACGACGAAGATGCCCATCACCGCCGGCCGCGCGTGCGTGAAGCCCAGGTTCAGCGTGCGAAAGCCCAGCTCGCGGCCGAGCTTGCGCCCGTGCTGCGCATGGCCGCTGATGGCGTACGGGCGGCCGAGCAGCGCCTCGGCACGCTTCAGGTCGCCAGCGGCCAGCGCCTCGCGCACCGCCGAGCTGCTGACGCGCAGGCCGTGCACCTCGTAGCTCTGCATGCGGGCGACGTCGAAGCCCTGGGCGGCGCCGGCGGCGTCGAGCATGGCGTAGGTGCCGGCGCGTTTGGCACCGAAGCGGAAGTCGTCGCCGACGAGCACGTAGCGCGCGCCCAGGCCCTGCACCAGCACGTCGTCGATGAAGGCCTCGGGTGGCTGCGCGGCGAAGCGCTCGTCGAAGCGGGCGACGACGACGTTGTCGATGCCGCAGCGTTCCAGCTCGGCGAGCTTGTCGCGCAGCGTGGCCACGCGCGGCGGCGCCAGTTCGGGCTTGCCGGCGGCGCGGGCGAAGAAGTCGCGCGGGTGCGGCTCGAAGGTCAGCACGCAGCTGGGTACGCCGCGGTGGCGCGCTTCGTTCGTCAGCAGCGCCAGCATGGCCTGGTGGCCGCGGTGCACGCCGTCGAAGTTGCCGATCGTGACGGCCTGGCCGGCGCCGCGCAGCGCACGGTGGTGGAACCCTCGGAAGACTCGCATCGGCGCCGATTATCCCGGCGCCAGCCCCAGCAGGCGGCGGTAGAGCGCGAGGTAGTTCGCGGCGCAGGCGTCCCAGTCGAACTGCGCCGCGTGGGCCTTCACGGCCGCGATGCGCGCCGGCGCCGCGCCCTCGGCGAGGCCGGCCTGCACGATGCGCTTCATCGTCGCGGCGTCGAAGTCGTCGAAGTACCAGGCCGCATCGCCGCCGATCTCCGGCAGGCAGGTGCGGCGCGCCAGGAACACCGGCTTGCCGAAGTGCATGGCCTCGATCGGCGGCAGGCCGAAGCCTTCGGTGAGGCTGGGGAACAGGAAGCCGGTGCAGTGCGCGAACGCCCAGGTCTTCTGCGCGTCGCTGATGCCGAGGTGGAAGCTCACGTTGGCCGGCTGCGCCTTCGCGGCGAGCGCCTTCGCGTCGTCGCTCGGCGGGCCGCAGAAGACGAAGTCCATCTCGGGCCAGATCGCCGCCAGGTCGAGCAGCACTTGCGGGTTCTTCGACGGCGACATGCGGCTCAGGTGGAACAGGAAGGGCCGCGCCGGGTCGCGACCGGGCAGCGGCGCCTGCGTGTCCTGCGAGAGGTTGCGCGCGCCGTTGTAGATGACCTCCAGCGGCCCGTTCCAGCCGAGGTGGCGCTTCACGTCGTCGGCCGTGTAGCGGCTGATCGCGACGACCTGGTCGGTGCGCCGCATCAGCGCGCGCGTGCGGCGGTCGTGGCGCCAGCGCGAGAAGGCCTTCGGGTGATAGAGGTAGTTGAGGTCGTGCACCGTCACCACGCGCGGGCCGCAGCGGCGCGGCGGCAGCGTCTTGTTGAGCTGGTGCAGCGAATGCCACAGCGCGTAGGGCTCGGCGGTGGCATGGCGCAGGCGCTGCCAGCGCGTCACAGGCCGGTAGCCGACCTCGGGCCCGAAGTGGCCGACAAGCTTGTCGCGCAGGTGGAAGTCGAAGGCGATGCCGTCGCGCTCGCGCCATTGCGGCGCCGCCGCGGCGATGCGCGAACCGACCTGGTTCGCGAACTCGCCGAGGCCGTCGTGGAAGGCGCCGATGTTGCCCAGGCTGATGCCGATCCTGAGCTTCGGGGGGGGCGTCATCGCCGGCGAGTTTAGCCGAGCGCCCTGTCACAATCGGCCGCTCGCGCGAGTCCGCCCAACCCCCCACCGATGACCCGACTCTCCCTGCCGCAGGTGACGCTTTGCGCGGTCGACGCGCGCAGCCCGGCGTTGGCGGCGCAGGCGCTGCAGCGCTCGATGGCGGCGGTCGACTTCGCGCGCGTGCTGCTGCTCACGCACGGCTGGCAACCCGCCACGCCCTTGCCCGGCATCGAGGTCGTCGACATCGGCCCGGTGCGTTCGGGCGCCGAGTATTCGCACGTGGTGCTGCGGCGCTTGCCGGCGTTCATCGACACCTCGCACGTGCTCGTCACGCAGTGGGACGGCTTCGTCGTCGACGCCGCGGCCTGGACACCGGAGTTCCTGCAGTGGGACTACCTCGGCGCCGTCTGGCCCGAGCAGCCGGCGGGGCGTTCGGTGGGCAACGGCGGCTTCTCGCTGCGCTCGCAGCGCCTGCTGGCCGCGGGCACCGACGCGCGCCTCACCGCCGAGCACCCGGAGGACGTGGTGCTGTGCCGCGACTTCCGCGCGCTCGTCGAGGGCGAGCTCGGCGTTCGCTTCGCGCCGCCCGAACTGGCACGCCGCTTCGCCGTCGAGAACGAAGCCGTGACCGGCCCGACGTTCGGCTTCCACGGCTGCTACCACCTGCCGCGCTGGCTCGACGAAGCGACGCTGCAGGCCTGGCTGGGCGAACTGCCGGACCCGTTCTTCCGCAGCCGCGACGCCCGCCGGCTCGCGAAGGCGATGCTGCGCGCCCGCATGGCGCGTGGCGCCGCCGGCCTCATCGCGCGCACGCGCGCCGCCGGCCGCCACGACCCGCAGACGTGCCTGCTCGGCGCGCTGGCGCGGCTGCAGTCGGCGCTGGGGCTGCAGCACCGCGGCGGGGCGGCGCGGTGAGCGCGCGGCCCGCCCACGGCCCGGTGGTGCGCTTCTGGCCGCACATGCCCGCGGCCGAAGTCGCCAGCACGCGCATCCGTTGCCTGCAGGTCATCGCCGCGCTGCGCGCGCAGGGCGCCGACGCGGCCCTGTTCGATGCCCGGCAGCCGCCGCCGGCCGTGCTGGTGCTGGGCAAGCGGAGCGACGCGGCGTCGATCGCGCAGGCGCGGGCGCTGCAGGCGGCGCACGGCGTCCGCCTGGTGCTGGACCTGTGCGACAACCACTTCTGGGCCGCCCAGCCGACCGAGCGCCTGCGCGACCGCGCGGCCTTGCTGAGGGCGGCGGTGCTGGCGGTCGACTGCGTGGTCTGCGCGTCGCCGCGGCTGGCCGAGATCGTGCGGGCCGAATGCCCCGGCGTGCGGCACATCGAGGTCGTCGACGACAGCCTGGACCCGCTGGCGCTGCAATCGGCGGCCGGCTGGCGCGGCCTGCAGCTGGAGGCCTGGCGCCTCGTGCACCGCGCCACCCCCGGCCGGCGCCTGGTGTGGTTCGGGCAGGCCACCAGCGAATTCGGCGAGGCCGGCATCGCCGACATCGGCCGCATCGCGCCGGTGCTGGCGGCGGCGCACCGGCAGAATCCGCTCACCTTGACCGTCATCAGCAACCGCCGCGACATCTGGCGGCGGCATGCGCCCGGCTGGGGCTTTCCGAGCCTGTACCTGCCGTGGAAGGCCACCACCTTCGGCGGCCTGCTGCGCCGGCACGACATCGCCCTCATCCCCGTGACCCTGAACCCGTTCACCGAGTGCAAGACGAGCAACCGCGCGCTCACCGCCTTCGCCGCCGGGCTGGCCGTCGCGAGCGACGCGATGCCGGCGTACGCGCGGCTGTCGCAGGCGATCGTCGTCGACGACTGGGCGTCGGGGCTGCCGCGTCTGATGGACGACGCGGTCGAGCGCGCGCGCCGCATCGAGGCCGCCGCCGCCGTGATCCAGGCCCGCCACGAGCCCGCCGCCATCGCGCGCCAGTGGCAGGCGCTGCTCGCCGGCCTGGTGACCGGGGCGACGCCGGCGGTGCCCGCATGAACGTCGTCGCCGACCTGCTGGCGCGCCACCCCGGCGGCACGCTGAAGCTGAACCTGGGCTGCGGCAGCAAGCGCATCGAAGGCCACGTGGGCGTCGACATCGGCCCCGGCGCCGACGTCACGATGGACGTCGCCGAGTTCATCGCCGCGCTGCCGCCGGCCTGCGTGCAGGCGGTCTACACGCGCCACTTCCTCGAGCACGTGCCAGCCGACCGGCTGGTGGCGCTGCTGCGCGACATCGACCGCGTGCTGGTGCCCGGCGGCACGCTGCGCATCATCGTCCCGCACTTCTCGAACCCTTACTACTACTCGGACCCGACGCACCGCACGCCGTTCGGTCTGTACACGTTCAGCTACCTCTGCGAACGCAGCTGCCTGCGGCGCGGGGTACCGTCGTACGCGGCGCTGCGCGGCTGGTCGCTGCAGCGCGCGCGGCCGAAGTGGCTGCCGTACTGGCAGCCGCGGCTGGGCCGGCTGAAGCTGCCGATGCCGGCCGACCTGCTGAACCTGCTGGTGGCACGCTCGCGCGCCGCCAGCGAATGGTTCGAGCGCCACCTGTGCTGGGTGCTGCCGATCTACGAAGTCGAGTTCAGGATCGCGAAGGACGCGGTCCGCAACGGAGAGTCGCCATGATCAGAGTGTTCGTCGGATTCGATCCCCGCGAGGCGGTGGCCTATCACACGTTCTGCCAGAGCGTGCTCGAGCGGGCCAGCCTGCCCGTGTCGTTCACGCCGCTGGCGCTGAACGCGCTGGCCGGCTACCGCGAGACGCACACCGACGGCAGCAACGCGTTCATCTACTCACGCTTCCTGACGCCTTACCTGTGCGGCTTCGACGGCTGGGCGCTGTTCGCCGACGGCGACATGATCTGCCGCGCCGACATCGCCGAGTTGTGGGCGCTGCGCGACCCGCGCCACGCGGTGCAGGTGGTCCAGCACGACTACCAGACCAAGGCGGCGCAGAAGTACCTGGGCAACAAGAACGAGAACTACCCGCGCAAGAACTGGTCGAGCGTGATGCTGTTCAACTGCGACCACCCGAAGCACCGCCTGCTGACGCCCGAATTCCTGCAGCGCACCACCGGCAAGTTCCTGCACCGCTTCGAGTGGCTGGACGACGCCGACATCGGCGCGCTGCCGCGCGTGTGGAACTGGCTGACCACCGAGTACGAAGACAACTACGACGCCAAGCTGCTGCACTACACGCTCGGCACGCCGTGCTTCAAGGACTACGAGAACGCCGAGATGGCCGACGAGTGGCATGCCGCGCGCGCGCGCAGCCAGAGCGGCATGGGCGTGTAGCGCACCCGCCTTCCGCGCGCGCCGGCCTTGGACCTCTTCTACTGCACCAACGCGATCAACTACACGGTCGCGTGCGGTGTGCTCGCGCGCGCGCCGCGGCGCGCCGTGCTCGTGTACGAACGGCGCCGCTTCGGCGTGCGGCAGCTGCCCGGCGTCTGGCAGCTGCCGATCTCGGCGAACGCCGGCCGCCTGATGCAGTGGCTGGCCTGGCTGCGCCCGTTCGGCACCGTGCACGTGCCGCACCCCAAGGTGGCCAAGCGCTTCGTGCCGGTGTTGGCCGGCGCCCGCCGCGTGGCCTACCTCGACGACGGCCTTGACACGCTGCGCGAGAAGCCGGGCAACTTCGACCTCGCGCAGCTGCCCACCGGCCGCAGCTACTACACCTTCGACGACTACGCCGAACTGCCGGCCTGGCTGCGCGGCTTCAACGTGGAACGCGTGTGCCGCCTGCACGACGTGCTGCAGACCGCGCGCGCGCCGCGCGCCGACCTGTCGCGCTGGCCGCACGTGTTCATCGAGTCGCCCGGCCTGGACGTGCCGGCGCTGTGCCGCGCGATGCAGCTCGACCCGGCGCAGGTGCTCGTCATCCGCCACCCGGTGCCGCACAAGCAGGGCCCGGTGCCGGAAGGCTGCAGCACCATCGCCGGCAACACGATCGACAGCGAGGGCAGCCTGCTGGCCGGCAGCGGCCAGCAGATCTGGTGCGGCGAGACGATGGTCTTCTTCCTGCTGCTGCACGCCGGAGCCGCCGACCGCCACCGCCTCTGGCTGCACATGGACGACGCGCGCTGGGCCGGCCTGCACGGCCTGCCGGCGATGACCGCCGAGGCCCTGCCCGGGGTGCGCGGCCGGGTGGCCCACATCGGCGCGGCCTGAAGGCCGGCGCCCGCGCTTCAGATTGCCGTCGGGTCGACCCAGCACCAGCCGCCGGGCGCGAGCCCGGCCGGGATCTCGACGCGGCCGAAGCGGCTGCGGTGCAGCGCTTCGACGCGGTTGCCCACCGCCGCCAGCATGCGCTTGACCTGATGGTACTTGCCTTCGGTGAGCGTGAGATCGATGGCGTTGTCCGCCGTGCGCTCGACGGCCGCGGCGCGCACCGGCACGGGGTCGTCCTCGAGCACCACGCCGGCCAGCAGCTTGGCGATCTGCGTCTCGTCGACCGGGTGGCGCGCCGTCACCTGGTAGACCTTGGGCACGTGGTGCTTGGGGCTCGTCAGGCGGTGGATCAGCGTGCCGTCGTCGGTCAGCAGCAGCAGCCCGGTGGTGTCCTCGTCGAGCCGGCCCACCGGCTGCACGCCGCGCGTGCGCAGCGGCGCCGGCAGCAGCGACAGCACGCTCGGGTGGTGGCGCGGCTTCTGGCTGCATTCGTACCCGGCCGGCTTGTGCAGCAGCACGAGCGCCTTGTCGTGGAAGGTCCAGCGCCTGCCCTCGACCTCGAACTCGAGGCCGGCGGTGTCGAACTCGGCCGCGCCGTCTTCGACGACCACGCCGCCCACGCGCACGAGGCCGGCGTCGACCAGGCCGGCGCAGATGCGCCGCGTGCCGAAGCCCTGCGTGAACAGGATCTGCGCGAGCTTCATGCGCGCCGCGCTCACTCGGTCAGCTCGAGCAGCGTCACGCGGTTCTCGGCGGCGGGCCAGGCGCGGCCGGCGATGCGCTCGCGAATCGGCCCCGACTCGAACTCGCCGACGACGCTGCGCCCGGCCCCGTCGGCCAGCCGCAGGCGCGAGGCGGCGACGCCGGGCACGCCGGGCGGAATGCCCGGCGCCGGCGCCTGGCCGTCGAGCACGATGCGGTCGCGCGGCACGCCGAAGTAGCCGCGCGGCCGCGTGAAGACCACCACCGCCTGCGCGGCCTTGTCGGCCTCCGCCAGGCGTTCGGGCCGGAAGTGGACGATGGCGCTGGAGCGCGGGAACGCACCGCGGTAGACATGCGTGGTCGCGAAGCCGGGCGCCGAGATCACGAACTCGTGGCGCGCCTCGGGCGTGGTGGTGAAGGGGCCCCAGCGGCCGTCGGCGCCGACCGTCTTCGTGTGCAGCGCAGCGCCGCGGCGCGCGCCAGTCCCGGGGTCGACGGCGTAGACCTCGACGGTGGCGCCGGCGAGCGGCCGGTTCGTCGGGCTCGCGCCCGTGAAGCCGTCGACCTGGCCGTCGAGCACCACGCGCGATTCCGGCGTGATGGCGGTCGTGCCGGGCAGGCGGCCGGTGACGAACTCGAAGGTCTTCGCGAAGGCCTGCGGGTGGAAGGCGACCTCGCGGTGGTCGCGCGCAGGCAGCACGATGTCGGGCGCGCCCTTCAGCGCCGGGCCGTCGAAGCCCACGTTCGTCGGCGTGCCGCGGGCGCCGATCCACACGCCGTCGGGCTGGGCGTACTTGTCGTTGTTGTCCGAGCGCAGCGTGGCCCAGGCGACGCCGGGCGTGACCTCGTCGCCGCCTGGCCCCTTCGGCGTGTTCAGCGCCTTCAGGTACGGGCCGGCGCCGTTGAACTCGTTGTTCGGCCGGAAGCCGGGGTTGGCCCAGACGCCGTGGTTCGGCACGCCGCAGAGCACCGCGCGTTCGACCTTCGCCGCGCCGCCCAGGCGTTCGACGTAGTGGCGGATCGCGTAGCCGCCGCGCGAATTGCCGACCAGCACCACCTTCGCCGCACCGGTGCGCGCGAGCACGCGCTCGACCTCGTCGGCCAAGGCCTGCGCGTTCTCGGCGGCCGAGCTGCGGCCCGCTTGCGCGATGGTGTCGTCGTCGCGCGCCGTCGGGTTCGGCAGGTGCACGGCGTGCAGGCGATCGCGCGGCCAGCCGTTGCTCTCCCAGCGCCAGAGCGTGGAGATCCAGAGCGCCGCGGTGTCGCCGTTGCCGTGCACGAAGACGATGGGTGGCAGGGTCGCCGAGGCCGGCGTGGCGCAGGCGGCGAGAAGGGCGGGAACGGCCAGTGCGGCCTCGCGTCGGGTCAGGGGCATCGGAACTCCGTGGATGCGGTTCAGGCGGCTGGCAGGTCGCGCGCGGCCGGCAGGCCGGGCAGGCCGGTGGCGCTGCGCACGGCGTTGAGCACGGCGCGCGCGGTGGCTTCGGCGGCCATCGTGCCCAGCACCGTAATGTCGCCGGGGCGGCCGCTGCCGCCGGTGGCGAGCGCGAACAAGGTGTCGCCGTCGGTCATGGTGTGCACGGGGCGGATCGTGCGTGCGAGGCCGTCGTGCGCCATCGTCGCCAGCTTGTTGGCCTGCGCCTTCGTGAGCTGCGCGTCGGTGGCGATGACGCCGATGGTCGTCGCCATGCCGGCGAGCGCGCGCTCGGGCAGGCCGCCGGCCAGCAGCGTGGCCACGGCATCGGCGAGGGTCTTGCCGTCGGCGCTGCGCGCACCGGCGACGAGGCGGCCGCTGGCGGGGTCGACGACGTCGCCGATGGCGTTGACGGCGATCAGCGCGGCGACCGTGATGGCGCCGACCTTCACGCTGGCGCTGCCGATGCCGCCCTTCATCGCGCGGTCGATGCCGAAGAGCTTGCCCAGCGAGGCGCCGGCGCCGGCGCCGACGCTGCCCTGCGCCGGCGGGCTCGCACTCGCCGCTTCGCAGGCCGCGTGGCCCGAGGCCGCGCCGGGCCGCACGCGCCAGTCGCCGACCCAGAGGTCGAACAGCACCGCGCCCGGCACGATGGGCACGCGCGCCGGGCCGACGGCGAAGCCGTGGCCGTGTTCGTCCAGCCAGCGCATCACGCCGGCGGCGGCGTCCAGGCCGAAGGCGCTGCCGCCGGCCAGGAGCACGGCGTGCACCTGCTCGACCAGGTTGTCCGGGCGCAGCAGGTCGGTCTCGCGCGTGCCGGGGGCGGCGCCGCGCACGTCGACGCCGCAGGTGGCGCCGTCGGGGCACAGCACGACGGTGCAGCCCGTCGGGCGCGCCGCTTCGGTGTGGTGGCCGACCCGAAGGCCGGCGATGTCGGTCAGGCTGCCGGGGTGGAGGATCAAGGTGCGCGCGCGGGTGGGGTGGGGAAGGGGATTCTGCGCTGCCCGCGCGCGCTGCCGCTCAGGCGAAGACGCCGGCGGTGTCCTGCATGCGCCGGCTCACCTCGCCCAGGTGGTGCAGCGTGTCGCCGAAGCCCATCTCCAGCACGGTGAGGCGCTTGAAGTAGTGGCTGGCGATGTACTCGTCGGTGACGCCGATGCCGCCGTGCAGCTGGATGCACTGCTGGCCGACGAAGCGCATGCTGTTCCCCAGCTGCACACGCGCCTGGCTGATCGCGCGGCGGCGCTGCGCCGGCGGCTCGCCGAGCTTGAGCGTCGCGTAGTAGCTCATCGAGCGGCCCAGCTCGAGCTGCATCTTGACGTCGGCGATGCGGTGGCGCAGCGCCTGGAAGCTGGCCAGCGTGGTGCCGAACTGTTTGCGTGTGTTCATGTACTCGACGGTGACCGCGACCAGCCGGTCCATCAGGCCCACGGCCTCGGCGCAGCCTGCCGCGAGCGCGATGTCGGCGGCGCGCTCCAGGTGCACGAAGCCGTCCTGCGCGATCAGAGCGGCCGGCGCGTCGGCGAGCACGACGTCGGCGGCGCGGGCGCCGTCCTGCGTGGTGTAGCCGCGCACGCGGGCGGCGCCGCGCTCGACGAGGAATAGGCCGATGCCGGCTTCGTCGTCGGTGGCGCCCGAAAGCCGCGCCGGCACGACGAAGGCGTCGGCCTCGTCGCCCGCCGGCACCACGTGCTTGCTGCCGTTCAGCACCCAGCCGTTGCCGGCCGCCTTCGCGGTGGTGGCGACGTGGCTCAGGCGATAGCGCGCACCGCGCTCCTGGTGCGCCAGCACGACGAGCGCGCTGGCGTCGGCCATCTTCGGCAGCCATTGGGCCTGCAGCGCGGCGGACGCGGCCGACAGCAGCGCCGGCGCGACCAGCGCGCCCTGCGCGAACGGCGCGTTGACGAGGCCGCGGCCAAGCTCTTCGGCCACCACCATCGCCTCGACCGGGCCGAAGCCCATGCCGCCGTGCGCCTCCGGCAGCACCAGGCCCGTCAGGCCGAGCTCGGCCAGCTCGCCGTAGACGGCGCGCGTGGCGCCGCCAGCCTTGGCGATCTGGTGGCGGCGCTCGAACGAGAAGCCCTTGTCGACCCAGCGCTGCACGGCGTCGCGCAGCGAGACCTGGTCTTCGGTGAAGTCGAAATCCATGTTCAGCTCCCGAGCACGGTTTGGGCGACGATGTTGCGTTGAACCTCGTTGCTGCCGCCGTAGATCGTCGTCTTGCGGTAGTTGAAGTAGTTCGCCGCCAGCGGCGCGCAGTGCGCGGCGCCGACGTGGTCGCCCTGCCAGCCGGCGTCCATCGCCTCCTGGATGAAGGGCACGGCGAAGGGGCCGGCGGCCTGCATCATCAGCTCGGTGTAGCGCTGCTGGATCTCGCTGCCGCGGATCTTCAGGAGGCCGGCCACGTCCAGGCTCTGCTTGCCGCTCTTCTCGGCCGACAGCACACGCAGCACCATCATCTCGAGCGCGACGATGTCCACCTCGAGCAGCGCGATCTGGTCGCGGAAGCGGCCGTCGTCGTACACGCCTTCGGCCTTCGCGATGCGCTTGAGCCGCTCCAGTTCGCGCTTGGCGCGGTTCACGTCGGCGATGTTGGTGCGCTCGTGGGCGAGCAGGTGCTTGGCGTAGGTCCAGCCCTTGTTCTCCTCGCCGATCAGGTTCTCGGCGGGCACCACCACGTTGTCGAAGAAGACCTCGTTGACCTCGGGCTCGCCGTCCAGCAGCACGATCGGCCGCACCGTGATGCCCGGGCTCTTCATGTCGATCAGCAGGAAGCTGATGCCGGTCTGCGGCTTGCCTTCGGTGCTGGTGCGAACGAGGCAGAAGATCCACTCGCCGTACTGGCCCAGCGTGGTCCAGGTCTTCTGGCCGTTGACGACGTAGGTGTCGCCCTTGCGCTCGGCGCGCGTCTTCAGGCTCGCCAGGTCGCTGCCCGAGCCCGGCTCGCTGTAGCCCTGGCTCCACCAGACCTCGCCGCTGGCGATGCCGGGCAGGAAGCGCTTGTGCTGCTCCGGCGTGCCGAAGGCCATGATCACCGGCGCCACCATCACCGGCCCGAAGGGCACGACGCGCGGCGCGCCGGCGAGCGCGCATTCCTCTTCGAAGAGGTGCTTCTGGATCGCGTTCCAGCCCGGGCCGCCGAATTGCTTGGGCCAGCCCCAGCCGAGCCAGCCCTTGGCGCCGAGGATCTTGGCCCAGCGCTGCATGTCGTCACGCGTCAGGCGCAGCGCGTTGTGCACCTTGTGGCTGATGTCGGCGGGCAGGTTCTGCGCCACCCACTCGCGGATCTCGCGCCGGAACGCCTGTTCCTCGGCGGTGAAGTTGAGGTCCATCGTCAAAGTCTCCTGGGCCGCCCGGCGGCCGACCGCGCGTTTTAGCACGGTCGTTCGCTTCGGACCTGTCAAAGGGGCGACAGCGCCCCGCCGCCTATCATCGCCGCGATGACGGAAGGGGCAGCGGACGAGGGCTTCGGCGGCACCGTGGCCGCGTTGGCGGTGGGGCAGGTGCTGTCGTGGGCGGTGCTGTTCTATGCCTTCACATCCTTCGTGCTGCCGATGCAGCGCGAGTTCGGCTGGGACAAGCCGACGCTGATGGGCGCCTTCACGCTCGGCCTGGCGCTGCACGGCGCCACCACCTACGCGGTGGGCGCCGCCATCGACCACGGACGCGGCCGCCTCGTGCTCACCGGCGGCGCGCTGCTCGCTGGCGCCGGCGTGCTGGCGTGGTCGCAGATCAGCGCACCGTGGATGCTCTACGCCTGCTGGGCGGTGCTCGGCGCGTCGATGGCGATGCTGCTGTACGAGCCCGCCTTCATGGTCGTCACGAAGCGCTACCCGGCGCGCTACCGGCAGGCCATCACGCGGCTCACGCTGGTGGGCGGCTTCGCCAGCACGCTGTGCTACCCGACGGTGGCCCTGCTGATCGGCACGCTGGGCTGGCGCCAGGCCCTGGTGGTGATGGGGCTGGTGTTAATCGCCTTCGTGGCACCGCTGCACGCCTGGGCGCTGCGCGGCCCGGCGATGCCGGCGCACGCCCACCACCACGACATGGCCGACGACGCCACGCTGCACGAGGCGCTGCGCATGCCGGCGTTCTGGCTGCTCACGCTGTGCTTCGGCGGCTATGCGTTCCTGTCGGGCGCCTTCTGGGCCCACGTGATGCCGGCCTTCGCGGCCAAGGGCTTCAGCGAGGCCGAGGCGACCGCGGTGCTGGTCTGGTTCGGCCCGGCGCAGGTGGCCGGCCGCTTCGTTCACGCGGTGGCCGGCGGCGGCCTGAGGCTGCGCGCGCTGGGGCTGGTGGTGCTGCTCGCGGTGCCGTGCTCGCTGGTGCTGTTCGCGCTGGGCGGCACGGTGCCGGTGCTGATCGGCTTCGCGCTGCTGTTCGGTGTCGCCAACGGGCTCGTCACCATCGTGCGCGGCGGGCTCATCCCGGAATTCTTCGGCCGCGCGCACATCGGCCGCATCAGCGGCGCGATGTCGGCGGTGGGCCTGCTGGCGCGCGCCGCCGCACCCTGGCTGGTGGCGTTGCTTCTGCTGGGGGTGGGCGGCTACCGCGAGGTGATGTTCGCGCTGGCGGTGCTGGGCTTCGGCACCGCGCTGGCGTTCGCGGCGGCGCGGCGGCCCGGGGCGCGCTAACGCACCGTCAGCCGCATGATGTCGTTGTCGCGCTGCATCTGGAAGCGCGACAGCGCGCTGTTGCCGAGCAGCACGCCGGGCATCGGCGCCGGCACGATGGCGGCCTTCACGTTGGCGAGCTCGACGCTGCCGACGCGCACCGACGACAGCGTCAGCACGCGCACCTCGACGTTGCCGTTGGCGGTGCTGGTCATGCCGCGGTCGGCGCGCGAATAGTCGATGCGCAGGCGGTCGGCCTCGTCGCGCGACATCGCGATCAGCGTGGCGCCGGTGTCGACGAGGAACTGCACCGCGCGCCCGTTGATGCTGCCGCCGACGACGAAGTGGCCGCCCGGCCCGGCCGGGATCACGACCTCGCGGCTGCCGGCGGTGCCGCCGGTGGCGCCGACGCGCGCCGGCGCGCCGCCCACCTGCAGCGTGCTCTGGCGGCCGCCGACGTCGACGACCACGCCGTCGCCGTCGATGCGCAGCAGCTTCACGCCACGCGCCGTTTCGCCGACGGCCAGGGTCTGCGTCTGGCCGTCGATCATGAGAAGCGCCTTGCTGCCCATGCGGCCGGCGAGCGAAACGCTCTGCGCCGCGGCCCCGATCGGAACGGCCAGGGCCAGCAGCGCGGCGCGGCGTTTCATTCGCGGAAGTTGTTAAAGGTGAGCGGCAGGTCGGCGATCTCCTTGCGCAGCAGCGCGATCGCCGCCTGCAGGTCGTCGCGCTTGGCGCCGGTGACGCGCACCGCGTCGCCCTGGATCGCGGCCTGCACCTTCAGCTTGCTGGCCTTCAGCGTGGACTGGATCTTCTTGCCGTGCTCGGCGTCGATGCCGGCCTTCACGGCCACCGGATGCTTGAGCTTGTCGCCGCCCAGCTTCACGGGCTTGGCCGACAGGTCGAGGAAGCGGATGTCGACGCCGCGCTTGGCGAGCTTGCCGAGCAGCACGTCGCGCACCTGCTCGAGCTGGAAGTCGCTGTCGCCGAAGAGCGAGAGCTCGCGCTCCTTGGCGCTCTTCTCGGTGATCTCGACCTTGGCGCTCGACCCCTTGAAGTCGAAACGGGTGCCGATTTCCTTGTTCGTCTGCTCGACCGCGTTGCGCAATTCAACGAGGTTCGGCTCGAGGACGGTATCGAAGCTGGGCATGGGAAAATTCTGCCATGCCTCATGCCCCCGCGGCCCTGCAATTCGAACCCCGTGCGCCCCTGCGTGAACACAACACGTTCGGCCTGCCGGCGCTGGCGCAGACGCTCGTGCGCGTGGCGAGCGACAGCGACGTGCGGCGCGTCGTCGACCACCCGGAATTCGGCCGCGCGCCCAAGTTCATCCTCGGCGGCGGCAGCAACGTGGTGCTGACGAAGGACGTCGCCGCCGTCGTCGTCAAGGTCGAGGTCAAGGGCCGCCGGCTCGTCGCCGAGACGCCGGACGCCTGGATCGTCGAGGCCGGCGCGGGCGAGAACTGGCACGACTTCGTCGCCTGGACGCTGGCGCAGGGCTGGCCCGGGCTGGAGAACCTGGCGCTGATCCCCGGCACCGTGGGCGCCGCGCCGGTGCAGAACATCGGCGCCTACGGGGTCGAACTGGCCGAACGCTTCGATTCGCTGGACGGCATGGACCTCGTCACCGGCCGCGGCATCACGCTGGACCGCAGCTTGTGCCGCTTCGGCTACCGCGACAGCGTCTTCAAGCACGAACTGGCGGGCAAGAGCGTCATCACGCGCGTGCGTTTCCGGCTGCCCCGGCCGTGGCAGCCGGTGCTGGGCTACCTGGAACTGGAGCGCAAGGTCGCCGAAACGGGCATCACGGCGCCCGACGCGCGCACCGTGTTCGACTGGATCTGCGCGATCCGCCGCCACAAGCTGCCCGACCCGGCCGTGATCGGCAACGCCGGCAGCTTCTTCAAGAACCCGGTGGTCAGCGCCGAGCAGTGCCGCGACATCATCGGCCGCGACCCCGAGGTCGTGCACTACCCGATGGCCGACGGCAGCGTGAAGCTGGCCGCCGGCTGGCTCATCGACGCCTGCGGCTGGAAGGGCAAGACGGTGGGCCGCGCCGGCGTCTACGAGAAACAGGCGCTGGTGCTGGTGAACCGCGGCGGCGCCACCGGCGCCGAGGTGGTGACGCTGGCGCGCGCGATCCAGGAGAGCGTCTACGGGCGCTTCGGCATCCGGCTGGAGCCCGAGCCCGTCATCGTCTGATCGCCTCATGATCGACAAAGCCGGTCCTTTGCCGGCGAACGGCGGTGCGGCCACCGGGGTAGAACCTCGGTCGTGAATGGGCGGTTCGTCGACATCCTGTGTTCCTGGCTCGCGCTCGCGCTGTGCCTGGGGCTGGCCGGTTGCGAGCCGGCGCCTGTGGCCTCGCCGTTGCGCTACGAGCCGCTGGCGCCCGGCCCGGCGCCGCTGCGCGTGGCGATCCACCCGCTGCACAACCCGCAACGCCTGCTGGCGGTCTACGGGCCGCTCGTCGAGGTGCTGCAGGCGCGGCTGGGCGAGCCGGTCGACATCGAGGCGTCGCGCGGCTATGCGTCCTACGAGGACAAGATCCGCCGGCGCGGCCCTGCGGTGCTGCTGTCCAACCCCTGGCAGACGCTGCTCGCGCAACGCCACGGCTACCGCGTCGTCGCGATGGCCGGCGACCCGGACGACTTCCACGGCCTGCTGGTCGCCCGCCGCGACGGCCCCGTGCACGTGCCGGCCGACCTGCGCGGCCGCGAGATCGCCTACCCGGCGCCGACCGCGGTGGCGGCGGCGATGCTGCCGCAGTGGTTCCTGTCGCGCGCCGGGCTCGCGATCGACCGCGACGTGAAGAGCCGCTACGTCGGCTCACAGGAGTCGGCGCTGCTCAACGTGTGGTCGGGCGACACCGCCGCGGCGGGCACCTGGCCGCAGCCGTGGCGCGCCTTCCAGCAGACCCACCCCGAGAAGGCGGCCGCGCTGCACGTGCTGTGGCGCACCGGCACGCTGCCCGGCAATGCCGTGATGGTGCGCGACGACCTGCCACCCGCCCAGGCCGAGCGCCTGCGTGGCGCGCTGCTGGCGCTGCACCAGGATGCCGAGGGTCGGCGCGTGCTCGCCGCCGCGCGCACCGCGCGCTTCAGCCCCGCCGACGACTCGACGTACGGGCCGGTGCACGCCTTCGTCGACGCCTTCGAGCGCGAGGTTCGACCCATCGAGGCGCGCCCGTGATCGCACGCCTGCGCACCTGGCTCGGCGCCTCGCTGCGCCGCAAGCTGCTGCTCAGCCTCGTGCTCGTGCACACGCTGCTCACCGCGCTGCTGGTCGGCGGCACACTGTCGCGCCAGGGCGAAGCGCTGCGCGCCACCGAGCGCGAGCGCGCCGAGGCGCTGGCCGGCTCGCTTGCCGTCGCCGCGGCGCCCTGGCTGGCCGCCAACGACCTCGCCGGACTGCAGGAACTGGTCGACGCCGAGGCGCGCATTCCCGGCGTCGCCGACGCCATGCTGCTCGACGAGGGCGGGCGCGTGCTCGCCCACTCCGACCACGCCCGCCTCGGCCAGCAAGTCGCCGGGCTGCCGCCGACGCCCGCGTCGCTGGTCGTCGTCGACGCCGGCCGGGTCGACGCCGTGCAGCCGGTGCAACTGGCGCAGCGCCACGTCGGCTGGAGCCGGGTCGGCCTGGACCGCCGCGACAGCGCGCAGGCGCAGGCCGCGCTGCTGCGCGACGGCGTCCTGTTCGGCCTTGGCGCGGTGCTGATCGGCATGGCGGTGGCGGCCATCGTGGCGCGCCAGCTGTCGCGCCGCCTGGCCGCGCTGGAGGCCACCGCCGCGGCGGTCGGCGAAGGCCGCACCGAACAGCGCGCCGACACCACCGGCGGCGATGACGTGGCGCGGCTGGCCGCCACCTTCAACGCCATGCTCGACGCCCAGATCAGCGCCGAGCGGCGCTGGAAGCTCGCGCTCGAGGGCTCCGGCCTCGGCGTCTGGGACTGGAACGCGCAGACCCGCCGCGTGCACTACTCGCCGCTGTGGGCGACCATGCTCGGCCACGAGCCGCACGAGATCGGCGACACGCTGGAAGAGTGGTCGACGCGCGTCCACCCCGACGATCTCGCCGGCTGCATGGCCGACCTGCAGCGCCACCTCACCGGCGAGACGCCGCTGTACCGCAACGAGCACCGCATACGCGCGAAGGACGGCTCGTGGCGCTGGATCCTCGACCGCGGCATGGTGTTCGAACGCACGCCCGACGGCCAGCCCTTGCGCATCGTCGGCACCCACACCGACACCACGGCGCGCCGGCAGGCGGAGGACGAGCGCGAGCGGCAGCACCTGCAGTTGCAGGCGATGGCGCGCGCGCACGCCGACAGCGAGCGGCGCGCCAACCAGATCATCGAGAACGCGCCCGACGCGATGCTCGTCATCGACGACGCCGGCACCATCGTGCGCGCCAACGCCCACGCGGTGGCGGTGTTCGGCTACCCGAGCGCCGCCGGCATGGAAGGGCGGTCGGTCGAACTGCTGATCCCGGCGCGCCTGCGCGGGCGCCACGAAGGGCACCGGCGGCAGTTCGCCGAACGGCCGACCCAGCGCTCGATGGGCTCGGGCCTGATGCTGTACGCGCGGCGTGCCGACGACAGCGAGTTCCCGGTGCAGGTCTCGCTGGCGCCGCTGCGGCGCGGCGAGCACCACGAGACCATCGTCAGCGTGCTCGACATCACCGTTCGCCAGCAGATGGAGCGCGACCTCGTGGCCCACCGCGACCACCTGGAGGAACTGGTCGCGCACCGAACGCGCGACCTGCAGGCGGCGCGCGCCGAGGCCGAGCGGCTGGCCGGCGTCAAGAGCGAGTTCCTCGCCAACATGAGCCACGAGATCCGCACGCCGATGAACGCCATCCTCGGCCTCACGCGGCTGCTGGAGCGCGACGCCGTCGAGCCGGTGGCGCGCGAGCGGCTCGCGCGCGTGTCCGAAGCCGGCAAGCACCTGCTGCAGGTCATCAACGACATCCTCGACCTGTCGAAGATCGAGTCCGGCAAGCTCGTGCTGGAGGCGGTCGACTTCTCGCTCGGCGAGCTGCTCGATCGCTGCCGCGCGCTCGTCGTCGACCGCGCGCAGGCCAAGGGCCTGGTGCTCGAGTGCCGGGCGCAGGGTGCGCCCGACCTGCTGCGTGGCGACCCGACGCGCCTGATGCAGGCGCTGCTGAACCTGGTCGGCAACGCCGTCAAGTTCACCGAGCGTGGCACCGTGACCGTGCTCGTCGAGCCGGTCGCCGATGCCGGCGATGCCGGCGGCGTCACGCTGCGCTTCGCGGTGCGCGACACCGGCATCGGCATCGAGCCGGCCGCGCTGGCGCGCCTGTTCGAGGCCTTCGTGCAGGCGGACACGTCGATGACGCGCCGCTTCGGCGGCACCGGCCTGGGCCTGGCCATCACGCAGCGCCTGGCGGCGCTGATGGGCGGCGCCGTCGGCGTCGACAGCCGGCAGGGCGAGGGCAGCACGTTCTGGTTCACGGCGCGGCTCGCGCCCGGCCGCGCCGTCCCCGCGCCGTCGCCACCGCCGCTGGACGATCTCGAGGCCGAGCTGCGCCGCACCGCCGCCGGCCGCCGCGTGCTGCTGGTCGAGGACAACCCGGTCAACCAGGAGGTGGCGCAGCAGCTGCTGGCCATCGTCGGCATCGAGGCCGAGATCGCCGGTGACGGCGCCCAGGCGGTGGCGTGCGTCGCGCGCTCCACGCCGGCGCGTGCCTTCGACCTCGTGCTGATGGACATGCAGATGCCGACGATGGGCGGCCTGGAGGCGACGCAGCGCATCCGCGCGCTGCCCGGCGCGCCGGGCATGCCGATCATCGCGATGACGGCGAACGCCTTCGCCGAGGACCGCGCGGCGTGCCTCGCGGCCGGCATGAACGACCACGTCGCCAAGCCGGTGGACCCGCAGCGGCTGTACGCGACGCTGTTGCGCTGGCTCGGCGCCTAGGGTGCCGCGGCCGCGGCCGGCGGCGCGAGGCCGGCCGCCGTGGCGGCCTGGCGCGTGGCGGGCAGCAGGTCCTCGAAGCGCTGGACGTGGCGCGCGATCTCGTGCGCCGGCAGGTGCGAGGCCCCTTCGTGCAGGGCCTCGGCCGTCGAGGCGAGCGCGGCCAGGCCCAGGTTCAGCGCCGCGCCGCGCGCGGCGTGCGCGTTCACGCGCAATTCGAGCGGCTGCGCGTCGCGCACCGCGGCGCGCAGCCGTTGCGCGGTCTGCGGGCCCTGGTCGAGGAAGGCGTGGATCATCGCCGCCAGCCGTTCGCGCGGCATCGCCTGCAGCGCGGAGGCGATGGCGGCGTCGTCCAGCAGCGCCGGCGCGCCGCCGGGCACCGGCGGCGTGTGGCGCGCCGGCTCGGGCGCGGGCTCGGCGGCCTGCGGGCCGAACAGGCGGCGCAGCGAGGCCGACAGCTTCTGCGGGCTCACCGGCTTGGTGAGGAAGTCGTTCATGCCGGCGACGAGGCAGCGGTCGCGCGTCTCGCTGAAGGCGTCGGCGGTGAGGGCGACGATGGGCACGGTGGCGGCGCTGCGGTCGGGCAGGGCGCGGATCGCGCGCGTGGCGCCCACGCCGTCGAGCACCGGCATGTGCAGGTCCATCAGCACGACGTCGAAGGGCGGTGCGCCACGGCGGTGCTGCACGGCGTCGACCGCTTCCTGGCCGTTGGCGGTGAAGTGGGCCTCGTGGCCCATGCTCTCCAGCAGCGCGGCCATGTACTGGCGGTTCACCGGGTGGTCCTCGGCCACCAGCACGCGCAGCGGCCGGTGCGGCGCCACGCGCTCGCCGCCGGCGGCGCGCGCCGGCGGCGCCGGCTCGGCCACCGGATGCAGCGGCATCCGGAACGAGAACGTGCTGCCTTCGCCGGGCTTGCTGCGCGCCGTGATGTCGCCGCCCATCAGCCGCGCGAGGTTGCGCGAGATCTCCAGCCCCAGCCCGGTGCCGCCGTGGCGCCGCGAGCGCGAGCTGTCGCCCTGCATGAAGCGGTGGAAGAGCGACGCGAGCGTGGCCTCGTCCATGCCGATGCCGGTGTCGCTGACGACGAATTCCAGCTCCGGCACGCCGTTCGGGCCCTCGCGCTGGCGCAGGTCGAGCACGACGGCGCCGCGGTCGCTGAACTTGATCGCGTTGGACAGCAGGTTGAAGACGACCTGCTTGACGCGGGTCGGGTCGGCCATCACGGCCTCGGGCACGGCGGGGTCGGTGTCCAGGTGCAGCGCCAGGTGCTTGGCGTTGGCCTGCGGCCGCATCAGCGCCTCGACGTCGCGCAGCATCGAGCGCAGGTCCACCGGCGCCGGCGTCAGCGTCATGCGGCCGGACTCCAGCTGCGACATGTCGAGGATGTCGTTCAGGATCGCCAGCAGGTGGTCGGCCGACTCGGTGGCGGTGCGCAGGTAGTCGATCTGCTTCGGGTTGAGCCCGGTCTCGCGCAGCAGCGACAGCATGCCCATCAGGCCGTGGAAGGGCGTGCGGATCTCGTGGCTCATGTTGGCCAGGAAGACGCTTTTCGCGTCGCTGGCGGTCTCGGCGTCGCGGCGCGCCTGGCGCAGGCTGGCGGCCAGCTCTTCCAGTGCGTCGTGGCGCTGCTCGAGCTGGCGCATCTGGCGCAGCGCCAGCAGCGCGAAGGCCAGCGTCAGCGCCGACAGGAACACCGTGAGCCCGATGCCGACCTGGTTGTGCTGGCGCACCGCGAGGTTGCGGCGCGCGAGCTGGTCGCCGACGTGGTGCGCCGCGTGCAGCGAGACGCCGTGGATCGGCACGCCCAGCGATTCCAGCTCCGGCAGCAGCTGGGCCAGGCCGTCACGCGACAGCGGCTGCGTCGGCTTCTCGCCGAGCATGCGGTCGGCCTGCGCGAGGAAGCCGTCGACCCGCGTCAGCGTGTCGCGGAACACCGGCTGCGCGAACAGCGCGCCGCTCGTGCGCTCGTTGCGCAGCAGGCCCATGCGGCTGACCCAGATGTCGTAGCGCAGTTGCAGCGCCTCGCGGTCGATCGGCCGCACGCCGTCGGCCGCGCGCTGCCACTCGTTGCGCAGGCGCAGGTACTCGGTCTCAGCCTGGTAGACCGTGAGCACGACGTAGTCGTCGCCGGTCTTGACGGTCTCGTTGAGCAGCGTCGCCTGGCGGCCCTGCACCAGCGCCACCGCGACGAGTGCGATGGCCAGACCGGCGCCGATGACGCTCAGCCAGGTGCCGCGCCAGGGGCGCATGGCCAGCGCGTTCAGCGTACCTCGATCGACCGGAGCTGCCATGCCGAGCGACTGAAGTACACCGGGTTGCGCAGTTCGGGGCGGGCGTCGAAGGGGTAGATCACGAACAGCGGGCCCTTGTCGCGCACCGCCATCGGCTTGTCGTCGAGCAGGCGGGCGACGATGACGTCGTGGCGCAGCGCGTCTTCGATCGGGATCTCGACCCAGTAGTCGTTCAGGGCCACCGCGCGCAGCAGGGTGCCCTTGGCGCCGGCCTGCGAGAGCACGTCGCGCAGCAGCGGGCCGGTGAACTTGCGGACCTCGGCGTACCAGGGCGTGCGCGTGCTGAAGCTCACCTGCGGCAGGCGCTCGAGCATGGCCATGTCGAAGTGGGCGGCCTTGCCGTCGTTCGGCTTGAGCACGCTGCCCGACACGGTGAGCACCACCGGGCCGGCGGGCTTGTCGAGCGCACGCACCGGCCCCGCGCCGCCCAGCAGGGCAGCCGTGGTGATCCGGATCAGGCCGCGTCTCGTGGTTCTCATGCCGCTCTCGCGTGACCCCCTAATTCTAGTGGGTCGGTCGCGCACCGGCCGGCCGGGCCTGCGCGGCAAGGGCGTGACGGAGGCCGACCCTAGAATGGTCCGCCATGGGTGACATCGAGAATTTCGTGCGCTCGATCCCGAAGGTCGAGCTGCACTGCCACCTGTTCGGCAGCGTGCGCCGCGACACCTTCGCCGACCTCGTGCAGCGCGAACGCGCGCCCATCGGCGAGGACGAGATCGCGGCGTTCTACACGCGCGGCAGCAAGCCGGTGGGCGTGCTTCGCGTGCTGCGCGCGCTCGACCGCCACCTCGTGCGCCGCCCCGACGACCTGCACCGGCTGACGGTGGAGTACCTCGAGGACGCCGCCGCCCACGAGGTGCGCTACGCCGAGTTCTTCTGGAACCCGACCGGCACCGCGCGCGATTCCGGCATCCCGTACCCGGTGGCCGTGTCGGCCATCGTGCGCGGCATCCGCGACGCCGAGCGGCGCTTCGGCATCGTCGGCCGCCTGGTGCCGTCGATCGACCGCGAGGGCACGCCGGCCGAAGCGCTGGAGATGGTGCGCTGGGTGGCCGGCTGCCGCACCGACGAGGTCGTGGGCATCGGCATCGACTACCGCGAGGTCGACCGCCCGCCGGAGCTGTTCGCCGAGGCCTACGCCGAGGCGCGCCGGGCCGGCCTGCGCACGACCGCCCACGCCGGCGAGTTCGGCATGCCGTGGACGCACGTGCAGACGGCACTGGACCTGCTGCAGGTCGACCGCGTCGACCACGGCTACACGGTGGTCGACGCGCCGGACTTCGCGGCCCGCTGTGCCGAGCGCGGCACCGTCTTCACCGTGGTGCCGACGAACTCGTACTACCTGCGCACGCTGGCGCCCGAACGCTGGGCGCTCGACCACCCGATCCGTCGCATGCCCGCGCTGGGCCTGCGCGTGCACCCGAACACCGACGACCCGACCCTGCACCACGTCACGCCCACCGGCGCCTGGCTGAAGATGGTGCGCGACTTCGGCTTCGGCCTCGACGACCTGCGCGGCTTCATGCACAACGGCATCGACGGCGCCTGGATCGACGAGGGCACGCGCGCGCGCTGGCGGCGCGAGTGGACGGCCGAGTTCGACACGCTGCGGGCGGTGGCATGACGGCGCCGGTGCCGCTGCACCCGGCGGTGGCCGCGGTCGCCGACGAGATGGTGGCGCTGCGGCGCACCTTGCACGCGTTGCCCGAGCTCGGTTTCGAGGAATTCGAGACCAGCCGCCTCGTCGCCGAGCGGCTGGCCGCCTGGGGCTACGAGGTCAGCACCGGCATTGCCGGCACCGGCGTCGTCGGCACGCTGCGCGCCGGCAGCGGCTCGCGCCGCCTGGGCCTGCGCGCCGACATGGACGCGCTGCCGCTCACCGAGACCGCGCCGCGCCCGTGGGCCAGCCGCGTGCCCGGCCGCATGCACGCCTGCGGCCACGACGGCCACACCGCCACGCTGCTGGCGGCGGCGCGCGTGCTGGCGCTGACGCGCGCCTTCAGCGGAACGCTGAACCTCGTCTTCCAGCCCGCCGAGGAAGGGCTGGGCGGCGCGCGCCGCATGATCGAGGAAGGGCTCTTCGAGCGTTTCCCGTGCGACGCGATCTACGCCTTCCACAACCTGCCCGGCCAGCCGGCGGGGCGGCTGGGTTTTCGCGAGGGCGTGCTCTACAACTCGTCCGACACCGTCATCGTCACGGTGCACGGGCGCGGGGGCCACGGCGCGCAGCCGCACCGCTCGATCGACGCGGTGGTGGTGGCGGCGCACATCGTCATCGCGCTGCAGACCATCGTCGCGCGCGAGGTCGACCCGAACGAGTTCGCCGTCGTCACCGTGGGTGCGCTGCACGCCGGCGAAGCGCCCAACGTGATTCCCGAAACGGCCGAGCTGCGGCTGTCGGTGCGCGCGCGCGGCGCCGCCGTGCGCGACCAGCTGCAGGCGCGCATCACCGCCATCGTGCAGGGTCAGGCGGCGGTGCACGGTGCCACCGCGACGGTGGACTACCGCCGCCGCTACCCGCCGGTGGTGAACGATGCTGCCGCCACCGCGTTCGCGCGCGCCGTGGCGCTGGACTGGGCGGGCCCGGCGGCGCTGATCGACGGCCTGCCGGCGCAGCATGCCAGCGACGACTTCGCGCTCATGCTCGAGCGCGTGCCCGGCTGCTACATCGTGGTCGGCAATGGCGAGGAGGGCGAGCACGGCTGCGTCGCCCACAACCCCGGCTACGACTTCAACGACCGCATCCTGCCCGGCACCGCCAGCTACTGGGTCGAGCTGGCGCGCCGCTATCTCGCCTGAAGCCTCACTGCACCGCCAGCGCGCGGAGGCGGTCGAGCTTGGCAGCGTAGAGCTGCTGGTCGCGCGGCGTGGTGCTCGCGCTGCGCGCCAGGCCGAGCTGGCGGTCGGCCTCGCGCACGTTGCCCAGCGCCAGCTCGGCCTGGGCGAGCCAGAAATGGAACTCGTGGTAGAAGGCCTCGCGCCGCACTTCGCGGCGGAAGAAATCGCGCGCGGCGGCGTAGTCGCGCGCCTGCATCGCGGCGAGGCCGAGGTTGAACCAGTGGAACGGTGGCGTCGGCTCCAGCTGCGCGAGCTGCGCCGCGAGTGCCGCCGCTTCGGCGTCGCGGTGCAGCGCCTTCAGCGCGCTGACGCGGTTGCCCAGCGCCTTCAGGTTCTCGGGTTCGTGGCGCAACACCTCGGCGAACACGCGTTCGGCGTCGGCAGCGAGGCCCCGGCGCAGGTAGACGACACCCAGCGTGTTCCAGCCGCTGAGGAAGCGCGCGTCCTGCCGCAGCGCTTCGCGCGCCCAGTGGTAGGCGTCGTCGACGCGGCCGGCGGCCAGCGCCTCGGCGGCGCGGTTGTTCATGTACATCGCGACGATCGTCGGCTCGCCGATCGCCTGCGTGCGCTGGCCCTTCAGGTCGGCCGACGGCAGGAAGTCGATCACCAGCGGTGGTTCGTACAGGCGCGAAATGTGCGAGGACATCGGCCGCGGGTCCAGCGACAGGTTCACGTGACCACTGGCGACGTACAGGTTGCCGCTGCGCGCCCAGCTGTCGTCGACCAGCACGCGCTGGAAGCGCACCGGCACACCGACCAGCTTCGCGAACGAGGCGGTCATGATGACCAGCGACAGGCAGTTGCCGGCGCGCGCGTCGTAGGCCTCGGCGGCGTTGCGCGTCGCCGAGGCGTCGTACTCGAGCACCAGCTTCTGGCGGCGGTACAGCAGGTCCAGCAGGGTGTGGCGCTTGTCGCCCTGGCGCAGCTCGCTCGCGTTCGGACCGGTCAGGAACTCGCGCATCGCGGCGCTGGGCGCGAAGACGTCGGCGGCATCGATGCGCACCGAAGGCGGTGCGAAGGCGTCGTCGCGCATCAGTTGCGCCCCCGGCACGGCGGGCGGCTGCGACGGCGGCGCACCGGCGCACGCGGCCAGAACGGCGCAACACAGCAGGAGGATGCGGCGGATCATCGCGGTGCTCGCTTTCGCCCCTGCAACGCAGGCGGGGGCGGCAGCATCGTACGCCGGGCGGCGCCGCTGCGTCAGCCGGCGGCGGCGAGGTGGCGGCGCACGCGGCCGGCGGCGTCGCGCAGCGCGGCGTTGCCGGACGCGTCGGCCCGGGCCAGCACCTCGGCGGCGTAGGCCGGGTCGCCCTGCAGGCGTTCCACGTGGAGGCGGATGCCTTCTCCCGCGAGCAGCCACTTCAGGTCGATGATGTCGACCAGGTCGAGGGCGCGACGTTCGGAGTCGGGGAGCGCGTTCAAGAAGACCTTCCGCAGCGTGGGGTACGCTTTGCACCTTAACGGCGCGACCCCGCTGCAAGCTGACAGCGGATTGGAGTGCCCACCCCAAACCGATGCCCACGACCACCACTCCGCCCCCACCGCTCACCGCTTTCAGCGATCTCGGCGCGCAACTCGGCAGTGCCGGCTACGCCGTCCTGGATAGCGCCTCGTTGCACCGCCTGGCCGGCCTGCCCGGCGGCACGCTCGCACGCTGGGCCCCGATCTGGGGCGACCTGCCGCCCGACGAGCACCTGCGCGACGGCGGCCGCTACCGCCGGCGGCGCCACGGCTGCTTCGTCGTCGACGGCGCTGAAGTGCAGCCGGTGCCGCACCGCGCCCACTGGCAGCCGGTGGAATACAACGCGCTGCACGGCGGCTTCGAGCGCTGGTTCGCGCCGCTGCCGCCGGCGCTGGTGGCCGACCCGGCCTGGGCGGCGCTGCTCGTCGGACTGGCCGGCGTGGCCGGCGCGCTGCGCGGGCCGCGCCGCTGGTTCGTCGAGGCGCACCCTTTCCGCATCGACACCACCGACGGCATCGGCCGCCCCACGCCCGAGGGGGCGCACCGCGACGGCGTCGACCTCGTCGCCGTGCTGCTGGTGGACCGCCACAACGTGAAGGGTGGCGAAACGCGCGTGTTCGACCTGCGCGGCCCGCAGGGCGTGCGCTTCACGCTCGCCGAACCGTGGAGCGTGCTGCTGCTCGACGACGAACGCGTCATCCACGAGTCGACGCCGATCCAGCCCGAGGACCCGGCGCGCCCGGCCTGGCGCGACACCCTCGTCATCACGCTGCGCCAGGGCAGCTTCCAGGGCCCGTGAAGGGGCCGCACGGGAACACGAACATGACCGACCTTGCCATCCGCTTCGACGACATCCAGGCCGCCGCCGGCCGCCTCGCCGGCCAGACGCTGAAGACGCCCGTGCGCCAGAGCCGCCAGGCCGACGAGCGCACCGGCGCGCAGCTCTTCTTCAAGTGCGAGAACTTCCAGCGCATGGGCGCGTTCAAGTTCCGCGGCGCCTACAACGCGCTGGCGCAGTTCGCGCCCGAGCAGCGCAAGGCCGGCGTGATCGCGTTCTCGTCGGGCAACCACGCGCAGGCGATCGCGCTGTCGGGGCGGCTGCTGGGCATCCCCAGCGTCATCGTGATGCCGAAGGACGCGCCGCCCGCCAAGCTGGCCGCCACGCGCGGCTACCAGCAGGGGCAGAAGGGCAGCGAGGTCGTGCTCTACGACCGCTACACCGAAGACCGCGAGGCGATCGGCCAGCGCATCGCGCGCGAGCGCGGCATGACGCTCATCCCGCCCTACGACCATCCGCACGTGATGGCCGGCCAGGGCACCGCCGCGCTCGAGCTGATCAAGGAAACCGGCCCCCTCGATGCGCTGCTCGTCTGCGTGGGCGGCGGTGGCCTGATCAGCGGCTGCGCGGTGGCGGCGGTGCACCTCGCCCCCGGCATCGCCGTGCACGGCGTCGAACCGGAGGCGGGCAACGACACGCAGCAGAGCCTGGCGGCCGGCCGCATCGTGAGGATCGAGACGCCCAAGACCATCGCCGACGGCGCGCAGACGCAGGCCAGCGGCCAGCTCACGTTCCCGGTGATCCAGCGCCACGTGAAGAGCATCCTCACCGTCAGCGACACGCAACTCGTCGCCACGATGCGCTTCTTCGCCGAGCGCATGAAGATGGTCGTCGAACCCACCGGCTGCCTGGCCGCGGCGGCCGTGCTCGAAGGCGCGATCGACCTGCGCGGCCAGCGCGTGGGCATCATCGTCAGCGGTGGCAACGTCGACCTGCCGGCCTACGCCGGCATGATCGGCGGCTGACCGAAGACACCACCAGGGAGAACGACATGGCCGACACGCCCGCCGACGGCAAGGATCCGAAGGACACCGACAAGAAGCTGCGCGAACGCGTCGACAAGCTGCTGGCGCGCGCGCCGTCCGACAGCCGCGGCAGCATCACGCTCGGCGGCCGGCGCCTGGACTACACCGCCAGCGTGGCCTTCGTGCCGGTGGTGGCCGAAGGCTTCGCCGGCACGCCGGCCGAGCCGCAGGCGGCCGTGATGACGACGAGCTATGTGCTCGACGGCACCGACGCGGCGACGCGGCCGCTGTGCTTCGCCTTCAACGGCGGGCCGGGCTCGGCGTCGATCTGGCTGCACCTGGGTGCGCTCGGGCCGCAGCGCGTCGTCGTGCCCGACGATGGCAGCATGCCGCGCGCGCCCTACGGCGTGGTCGACAACCCGCACAGCTGGTTCGAGCACTTCGACATGGTCTTCATCGACCCGCCGCACACCGGCTGGTCGGTCTGCGCCAGCGAGGAGGCGCGCAAGAAGATGCTGTCGGTGGACGGCGACGTCGCCGCGCTCGCCGAGGTCATGCGCGCCTGGCTCACGCGCCACCGGCGCTGGGGCTCGCCGCTGTACCTGGCCGGCGAGAGCTACGGCACCACGCGCGGCGCGGCGCTGGCCGCGAAGATGCAGGACCTGGGCGCGGCGCTGTCGGGCCTGGTGCTGATCTCCTGTGCGATGGACCTGCAGAGCCTGGACTTCGCGCCCGCGAACGACCTGCCGTACGCGCTGTTCCTGCCGGCCTTCGCGAACGTGTCGCAGTACCACGGCCTGCTGAAGGGGCCGCTGGCCGAGTCGCCGGCCGCCGCACGCGCCGCCGCCGAGGCCTTCGTCGACGAGGACTATGCCGCCGCGCTGCTGGCCGGCGCGCGCCTGTCGGACAAGCGGCGCGGCAAGGTGGCGCGGCGCATCGCCGAGCTCACCGGGCTGCCGCAGGCCTTCGTCGAGGAGAAGAACCTGCGCATCGCCGACGCCGACTACTTCTTCGAGGCGCTGCGCGCTCAGGGCCGCATCGTCGGCCGGCTCGACGCCCGCGGCACCGGCCCGATGGCGGCGCGGCGCACGCGCGACTGGGAGTTCGACCCCGGCATCGAGGCCATCGCCGCGCCCTACACGATGGCGGCGATGGACCACTTCGGCCGCACGCTGGGCGTGGACCTGCAGGAACGCTACGAGACGCTGTCGCACGACACGCACAAGGCCTGGAACTGGAACCGCGGCGAGGCCAAGGGCAACCAGTACGCCTGCACCAGCCCCGACCTGGCGCGCGCGCTGCGCCGCAACCCGCACCTGAAGCTGTTCGTCGCCAGCGGGCGCTACGACCTGGGCACGCCGTACAGCGCGAGCGACTGGTCGCTCGCGCAGCTGGACGCGCCGGCCGAGGTGCTGGGCCGCATCGTGCACCGCTACTACGACGCCGGCCACATGATGTACACGCGCAGCGCCGACCTGGCGCAGCTGAAGGCCGACCTCGCGGCATGGCTGCAAAACTGAGCGGAGACCACCCCATGCACGTCGGCATCCTCACCGGCGGCGGCGACTGCCCCGGCCTGAACGCGGTGATCCGCGCCGTCACGCTGGCGCTGATCAACGAATGCGGCGCGCGCGTCAGCGGCATCGAGCGCGGCTTCCTGGGCCTGCTGGAACGGCGCAGCCGGCCGCTCGACGCCGACACGGTGGCCGGCCTCGTCGCCGAGGGCGGCACCATCCTGGGCACGCACAACCGCTGCGACCCCTTCCGCTACTTCGGCGCGAACAACGCCGACTGCTCGGCGCAGGCGATGGCCTACGTGCGCGAGCTCGGGCTCGACGCGCTGGTGGTCATCGGCGGCGATGGCACCATGGCCATCGCCTACCGCTTCATGGCGCTGGGCCTGCCGATGGTGGGCGTGCCCAAGACGATCGACAACGACCTCTTCGGCACCGACCGCACCTTCGGCTTCGACAGCGCGGTGGCGGTGGTGTCCGAATCGCTCGACCGCCTGGGCACCACCGCGCGCAGCCACGGCCGCGTGATGGTGCTGGAGACGATGGGCCGCTACGCCGGCTGGATCGCGCTCGAAGGCGGGCTCGCCGGCAGCGCCGACGTGATCCTGCTGCCCGAGCTGCCGTTCAGCGTCGACGCCGTCGCGGCGCGCTGCCGCGAGCGCGAGGCACGCGGCCTGGCGACGCTGGTCTGCATCGCCGAAGGCGCGGCCGCCGCCGGCGGCCACCTCACCGTCGAACGCACGATCAGCGACAGCCCGGAGCCGATCCGCCTGGGCGGCGTCGGCCGCTGGCTGCAGGCGCAGCTGGAGCCGCTGGTGCAGAGCGAGGTGCGCACCACGCTGCTGGGCCACCTGCAGCGCGGCGGCTCGCCGACCGCGTACGACCGCGTCCTCGCCACCCGCTTCGGCGTGCACGCCGCCCACCTGGTGCGCGACGGCCGCTTCGGCGAGATGGTGGCGCTGCAGGGCGACGCCTGCACGAGCCTGTCGATCACCGAGGTGGCGGGGCGCACGCGCAAGGTGCCGGTCGACCACGCGCTGGTGCAGGCGGCGCGCGCCACCGGCGTGTCGCTCGGCCAGCCGTAGCGCGCTACAGCAGGCGCGCCAGTTCGGCCGGCAGCGCGCCGCGCAGCGCCGCGTCGTCGCGGCCGAAGTCGAAGTCGGCGAAGTCGAAGCCGGGCCCGACGGTGGCGCCGACGTACGCGAAGGCGCCGGCCGGCTCGGCCGCCTGCCACCAGTCGGCCGGCACCACGTGGCGCCGGCAGCGGTCGTTCAGTTCGATGCGCTCGACGCGCGCCAGGTCCGGTGCCAGCCGCCACAGCACCAGCGGGCCGCCCTCCAGCAGGTGCCAGACCTCGTCGCTGCGCACGCGGTGCCAGGCGGAGCACTCGCCCGCGCGCAGCAGGAAGTCGATCGTCGTCAGCGCGCGGCGTTCGCCGCGCGGCGTGGCCAGGCGCGTCGTCGACCGGAAGACCTCGGCGTAGTGGCCGCCTTCCGGGTGCGGCTGCAGGCCGAGCGTGGCGATCAGCTCGTCGGCGCGGCTCATGGGTTGCGCACGTCGCCGATCGGGTCGTGCCCGAAGTCCGGCTTCGCCAGGAAGGCCAGCACCTTGGCCGCCGCCGCGGCCGGGCTGTCGAGCCTGCCGCCGCTCTTCAGGCCTTCGAAGGTGGCGCGCTCGGGGAACTTGCCGGCGTCGGCGCTGCGCAGCTGCACCTGCATGTCGGTGTCGATGACGCCCGGCGCCAGCGACACGACCTTGGCACCGTTCGGCTGCGCCGCCTCTTCGAGCGCGATGGCGCGCGCCAGGTGGTCCAGGCCGGCTTTCGCGGCGCAGTAGCTGGCGCTGCCGGCCATCGCGCGGCGGCCGAGGCCGGACGACACGAGCAGCAGCTTGCGCGGCACCGGCCACGCCGCGGTGGCGCGCAGGAAGGCCGCGCTCAGCAGCATCGGCGCTTCGAGGCCGACGCGCAGCGCGTTCGACAGGTCGGCGGCGCCGATCTGCGACAGCGGCGCCAGTTCCGACACCACGCCGGCGTTGTTGATGAGCGCCACCTCGCACACCGTCGACGGGTCGATGCCGGCCAGCCAGTCGGCCAGCCGCGCGGCGGTGGGCGCCGGGTCGGCGAGGTCGGCCGTCCAGGCGGTGAGGGCGGGGTGCTGCAGCGCCGGTGCCTTGCGCGAAATGGCGAGCACGCGGTGGCCGGCGGCGAGCAGCTGTTCGGCCATCGCGAGGCCGAGGCCGCGCGACGCGCCGGTGAGGAGGGTGAGCGGTGTCTTCATGGGGACGCGAGCATACGCGGCGCTCAGCGCGGCAGCCGAGCCTGCAGCGCGTCGCCCACGGTGAAGAAGGCGCCGCCGGCGATGTGGTGCAGCGTGCGCAGTTCGTCCTGCCCGGGCCCGAAGTGCCAGCGGCCGTCGGTGAAGACGCGCGCGTCGGCCTGCGCGGCGACGACCTCGCCGAGGAAGAGGTCGTAGGCCTGCTGCACGTGCGGTTCGGGCAGCAGCCGGCATTCGAGCCAGGCCACGCAGCCTTCGAGCAGCGGGGCGTCGATGGCCGTCGCGTCGAAGGTCGCGAGGCCGAGGTGGCCGATCTTGTCGGCCTCGTCGCGCCCGCTCGTGCTGCCGAGCGCGAAGGTGGCGTCGGCGAGCGCACGGCAAGGCACGTTGAGCGCGAACGTGCCGGCGCCTTCGATGAGCGTGCGCGTGAAGGTGCTCTTGTCGAGCACCACCGCCACCTTCGGCGGCGCGAAGTCCAGCGGCATCGCCCACGCGGCGGCCATCGCGTTGCGGCGGCCGCCGTGGGCGGCGCTGACGATGACCGTGGGGCCGTGGTTCAGCAGCCGGTAGGCCTTGGACAGTTCGACGGGGTTGCGCATCGGTCGGGGGCTCAGAAGGGCGGGGGGCTTTCGACGACCACGGTGTCGCCGCTCACCGGGTGGCGGAATTCGAGCCGCGCCGCGTGCAGCAGCAGGCGCGGCGAGGCGGCGTGCACCGCCGGCGGCGCATAGAGCTCGTCGCCCAGGATCGGGTGGCCGATGTGTGCCAGGTGCACGCGCAACTGGTGCGAGCGGCCGGTGACGGGCTGCAGTTCAATGCGGCTGCGCCCGCGCGCGCTGTCGACGTCCACGCGCCGCCAATGCGTCAGCGCCGGCTTGCCGCGTTCGGCGTCGACGATCTGCCGCGGCCGGTTCGGCCAGTCGACGATGAGCGGCACGTCGACGGTGCCCGCAGGCTCGGCCACCGCGCCATCGACGATGGCGACGTAGCGCTTGCCGACACGGCGCTTCTCGAACGCGAGCGAGAGCGCGCGCTGCGCCTCGAGGCCGCGCGCGAACAGCATCAACCCCGAGGTGCCCATGTCGAGCCGGTGCACGACCAGCGCGTCGGGCCAGCGCGCCTGCACGCGCGCGGCCAGGCAGTCGGCGATGAGGCGGCCGGGCACCGACAACAGCCAGGGCGGTTTCTCGACGACGAGGAAGCTGGCGTCGACGTGGATCGGCTCGGGGCTGGGCGGCATCACGGCCGACATCGTCGCATGCGTCGCACACCCCCACGCACGGCGCCTTGACGATTGCCGCCGCGCGCGGCACAGTGCGCCCCTCTCATCGTTTCAACCGCAGGAGGACACGCCATGGATCGCATCGACCTTGCCCCCCTCGCGGCTCCCGCCGTCTGACCCGACGCACCTCGCCACGGCTCGCCTGAGCCTCTTCGTGGCGCCGTGACCACCCGGGTCACGGCCGGAAGTCCGCCCCTCTCGAAGTTCCGCTGACTGCGCACGTGCGCAGCCAGTGCCTGTGGCTTCCCGACCGGATTTCTGCGTCCACATGATCGACTCTTCCGTTCTCGAACGGCTGCGGGCCATCGGCCTGCACCCGCGGTTCCTCTCCCATGTTCCCGCGGCGCCCGGCGCCGCCCTGCTGCGCGTCACCGAGGTGCAGCGCGAAGGCCTGCTGCTGCACGACGGCGCGCACGAACACGCCGCGCGCGCGATGCCGGCACTGCTGAACCGGCTCATCGACGAAGGCGACGCGCTCGCCGTCGGCGACTGGGTGCTCGCCGAGCGCAACAGCTTCGGCGAATGGTGGGTGCACGAGCGCCTGCCGCCGCAGACCCAGATCGCGCGCCGCCTGCACGACGGCCGCGAGAAGGTGACGCGCGTCGTGCTCGTCGCCAACGTCGACACCGCGCTGCTCGCGATGGGGCTGGACCACGACTTCAGCCTGCGCCGGCTGGAGCGCTACCTGGCGCTGGTGCGGCTGGCCGGCGTCGGCGCGGTCGTCGTGCTGACGAAGGCCGACCTCTGCGCCGACCCGGCAGCGCGCGTGCGCGAGGTGCAGGCGCTGGTGCCGGCCGACGTGGCGGTGGTGGCGGTCAACGCGCTCGCCGACGCGGTGGGCGGCGGGCCGCGCGCCGCGCTCGCGCCCTGGCTCGAGGCCGGCCGCACGCTGGTGCTGCTGGGTTCCAGCGGCGTCGGCAAGAGCACGCTGACCAACGCGCTGCTCGGCGCCGACGTGCAGGCGGTGGGCGGCGTGCGCAAGGGCGACCAGCGCGGTCGCCACACCACCACGTCGCGCACGCTGCACGTGCTGGCCGGCGGCGCCTGCCTGATCGACACGCCGGGCATCCGCACGCTGCGGCTGGACAGCGAGGCCGGCGCCATCGAAGGCGTGTTCGACGACGTCAGCACGCTCGCCGCGCGCTGCCGCTTCCGCGACTGCCGCCACGAAGGCGAACCCGGCTGCGCGGTGCGCGACGGCGTGCCGCCCGAGCGCCTGAAGAGCTTCCAGAAGCTGATGCGAGAGGCGCGCCGCGACACGCTGAGCGCGCTCGAACGCAAGCAGCAGGTTGCGCAATGGAAGGTGCGCAGCCGCGCCGCGCACGCACGCGCCCGGGGCAAGCGTGACTAGCGCCCCGGCAGCAACGCGTCGCGCCGGGCGAGGGCGGGGAAGAGCTTCAGCCAGAGCGCCGCCACCATGAGCGTGCCGACGCCGCCCAGCACGACCGAGCCGACCGGCCCGAGCCAGGCTGCCGTGGCACCGGACTCGAACTCGCCGAGCTGGTTGGACGCCCCGATGAAGACCGAGTTGACCGCGCTCACTCGCCCTCGCATTTCGTCCGGCGTTTCCAACTGCACGAGAGTCTGGCGGATCACCACGCTCACCATGTCGGCCGCGCCGCTCACCGCCAGTGCCGCCAACGAAAGCCCGAGCAGCGTGGACAGTCCGAACGCGAGCTGCGCGGCGCCGAACACGGCGACCGCGCCCAGCAGCAGCGGGCCGGTGCGGCGACGCACCGGCCAGCGTGCCAGCACCAGCGACATCGCCAGCGCGCCCGCCGCCGGCGCGCTGCGCAGCAGGCCCAGGCCCCAGGGGCCGACGTGCAGCACGTCCTTCGCGAACATCGGCAGCAGCGCGGTCGCGCCGCCCAGCAGCACCGCGAAGAGGTCGAGCGAGATCGCGCCCAGCACCACCTTGCGCTGCCACACGAAGGCCAGCCCGGCCGTCAGCGTGGCCCAGGTGGCGGGCTCGGCCGGCGGTGGCACGTGCTCGTAGCGGATCGCCAGGCACAGCAGCGCGGCAACCGCGAACAGGGCGGCGCAGGTGGCGTAGACGGCGCCGGCGCCGGCCACGTACACCACGCCGCCGATCGCCGGCCCGGCGATGACGGCCGCTTGCAGCCCGGCCGAACTGGCCGCCAGCGCGCGCGCCAGCAGCGCTTCGGGCACGAGCGAGGGCGTCAGCGCCTGCTGCGCCGGCATCTGCAGCGCGCGCACCGCACCCAGGCCGACGGAGATGGCCAGCAGCAGCGTGCGGTCGGCCCAGCCGAACACGCTGCCGGCCCACAGCAGCGCCGCCATCAGCACCTGCAGGCCCTGGCACAACGCGACGATGCGCGCGCGGTGGTAGCGGTCGATCGCGTGCCCGGCCGGCAGCGTCAGCAGCACCGCGGGCGCGAACTGCAGCAGCCCGACGAGCCCCAGGTCCCAGGCCGAGCCGGTGAGCTCGTACATCTGCCAGCCCACCGCCACCATCAGCATCTGGCCGGCCGCCACGCCGGCCAGGCGGGCGAACCACAGCAGGACGAAGGCGCGGTGGGCGAGGAGACTGCCCTCCAGATCGGAGCTCACGCGCGCTCGACCCAGCCGCCGGGCACCGCCTGCAGCAACGGGCTGTCGAAGACGCCGGTGACGGCGGCGGCGCGCGCGGCGCCGAGTGCGTCCGCCCAGCGCCGGCCCTGCCGCATCGCGACGCCGGCGCCGACGACTTGCGCCCCCAGCGCTTCGAGAAGGCTCCAGGCGGCGCCCAGCGTGACGCCGGTGCTGACGGCGTCGTCGACGATCAGCACGCGCCGGCCCGCGACGAGCGGGCGCTGGTGCGGGTCGAGGTAGAGGCGCTTGCCGGGGGTCGGCGAGGTGATCGACTGCACCGGCACCGACAGCGCGTCGTCGTACCAGAACTTGCGCGACGTGCCCAGCGGCACCGCGCGGGCGTGGCCGAGCCGGCGCGCCACCGCGGCGGCCAGCGGCAGGCCCAGTGTCGGCAGGCCGACGACGACGTCCGGCGCCGCCGCCGCCACGCGCGCGGCCAGCAGGTCGGCCAGCGCCTCCGCGACCTCGAACGAGGCCTGGTTCAGGATCAGCGACGCGACCGCGTGGCGCGGTTCGGCGGCCAGCCGGCGGATCGGCAGCACGAGGCGGCGCCCGTCGGGCAGCCGCGCCGGGTAGCCGTGGCGCCAGGGCGGCGCCTCGTCGGCGGCCGGCCCGGCGAACGCCTGCCAGTAGGCGGTGGTGGGTTCGGTGAAGTGGGCGTCGTCCATCGGCGGCGGCGATCGTATCGCCTGCGCGACAGCGTCGACCGGGAAAGGCTCGATGGTGCCGGCGCGCCGCTGCGGGTACACCTCGCGCACCCGCAGCGAAGGAGTTCCGACTTGGCCTCGACGTCGATCCGCCCCCACCACGCCAGCTGGCCGACCCGGCTGCCGCGCGAACTGACGGTGCCTGCCACGTCGCTGTGGTTCAACCTCGAGGTCAGCGCGGCGCGCTACCCGGACAAGCCGGCCTACGTGTTCCTGGGCCGCGCGCTGACGTACCGCGACCTGAAGGCGCAGGCCGAGGCGGTGGCCGGCTGGCTGCAGGGGCAGGGCGTGAAGAAGGGCGATCGCGTGCTGCTCTTCATGCAGAACTGCCCGCAGTACGCGGCGGCCTTCTACGGCGTCCTGCGCGCCGACGCCGTGGTGGTGCCGGTGAACCCGATGAACCGCGCCGACGAGTTCACGCACTACATCACCGACCCCGCGGCGCGCGTGGCCATCACCAGCGCCGACCTCACCGCCATCGTGCACGAAGCCAACGGCCGCGTGCCCGAGGCGCAGCGCCTGCAGCAGGTGCTGGTCACGCGCTTCACCGACGCGATGCCGGCCGACCTCGACCCCGCCGAGGCACCGGCCGAGCCCATCCTGCAATGGCTGCGCAGCGACCCCGCGCTGCCGCCGGGTTGCACGCGCTGGGCCGACGCGCTGGCCGCCGGCCTGCGGCCCGGCCCGCACACGGCGCAGCCCGACGACCTGGCCGTGCTGCCCTACACCTCGGGCACCACCGGCCTGCCCAAGGGCTGCATGCACAGCCACCGCACGCTGATGGCCAACGCCATCGGCGGCGGGCTGTGGGGGCACGGCAGTGCCGAATCGGTGAGCCTGGCGGTGGTGCCGATGTTCCACATCACCGGGATGATGTACGGCGTGCTTGGCAACGTGTACGGCGGCAGCACCGCCATCGTCATGCCGCGCTGGGACCGCGAGCTCGCCGGGCGCCTGATCTCGCGCCACAAGGTCACGCACTGGACCTGCATCCCGACGATGATCATCGACCTCTTCGGCAGCCCCAACTACAAGAGCTTCGACCTCACGAGCCTGCGCTACGCCTCCGGCGGCGGCGCCGCGATGCCGCAGGCGGTGGCCGAGCGGCTGCAGAAGGAATTCGGCATCACCTTCGCCGAAGGCTACGGCCTCACCGAGACCGCCGCGCCGAGCCACGCCAACCCGCCCGAGCGCGCCAAGCTGCAGTGCCTGGGCATCCCGATCTTCGGCGTCGACTCGCGCATCGTCGAGCCCGGCACCACGAAGGAACTGCCGCCGGGCGAGGTGGGCGAGATCGTCACCCGCGGGCCGATGGTCTTCAAGGGCTACTGGGGCCACCCCGAGGCCACCGAAGCTGCGTTCTGCGAGATCGACGGCCAGCGCTTCTTCCGCACCGGCGACCTGGGCCGCATGGACGAGGAGGGCTACTTCTTCATCACCGACCGCCTGAAGCGCATGATCAACGCGAGCGGCTTCAAGGTCTGGCCGAGCGAGGTCGAGTTGCTGCTCTTCAAGTGCCCGCAGGTGCAGGAGGCGTGCGTCATCGCCGCCAAGGACGCCTACCGCGGCGAGACCGTGAAGGCGGTGATCGTGCTGCGCGCCGAGGCGCGCGGCCACACCGCGCCGGAGGACATCGTCGCCTGGGCGAAGGAGCACATGGCGGCCTACAAAGTGCCGAAGATCGTCGAGTTCGCCGACAGCCTGCCCAAGAGCGGCTCGGGCAAGGTGATGTGGCGGCTGCTGCAGGAGAAGGAAGGCGCCTGAGCTCGAAACTGGAACCCTGCGGCGCATGACCCACGAGTCCTTCGACGTCGTCATCGTCGGCGCCGCCGTCGTCGGCAGCGCCGCGGCGCATTTCCTGACCGCCGCGGGCGGCCGGCGCGTGCTGCTGCTGGAGCGCGACCCGAGCTACAGCACCTGCGCCACCGGGCGCTCGCTGGCGTCGATCCGGCACCAGTTCTCGGTGGCCGAGAACATCCGCATGTCGCGCTTCGGCACCGAGTTCCTGCGCCGGCCCGAGGCGCTGGCGGTCGATGGCGAGGTGCCGGCGATCGGCCTGCGCGAGGACGGCTACCTGTTCCTGACCAGCGCCGCCGGCCGCGAGCAGCTGGCGCGCAACCATGCGCTGCAGCGGGCCGAAGGCGCGGACATCGCGTGGCTCGAACCCGACGCGCTTGCGGACCGCTTTCCCTGGCTGGCGACGCACGACCTCGCCGCCGGCACGCTGGGCCTGCGCGGCGAAGGCTGGATCGACGCCCATGCGCTGATGCACGGCCTGCGCCGCAAGGCGGTCGCGCAAGGCGCCGTGCTGCGCCACGCCGAGGTGGCCCGGCTGGTGCGCGAAGGCGGCCGCGTCGTCGCCGTCGAGCTGGCCGACGGCTCGCGCATCGGCTGCGGCTGGGTGGTCAACGCGGCCGGCACCGGCGCCACCGCGCTGGCGCGCAGCGCCGGCATCGCGTTGCCGGTGCAGTCGCGCAAGCGCTGCGTGTTCCACTTCCGCAGCCCGGCGGTGCTGCCGCGGTGCCCGCTGGTCATCGAGCCGAGCGGGCTGTACTTCCGCCCCGAAGGCGCCGGTTTCCTGGCCGGCCTGGCGCCGCCCGAGCACGACGACCCGGAGTGTTTCGACTTCGACGTGCCGGCGAACCTGTTCGAGGACACGATCTGGCCGCGGCTCGCCGCGCGCGTGCCCGGCTTCGAGGCGGTGCGCCTCGTCAGCAGCTGGGCCGGCCACTACGACGTGAACCTGCTCGACCACAACGTGATCCTGGGCCCGCACCCCGAGGTGCCGAACCTGCTGTTCGCCAACGGCTTCAGCGGCCACGGCGTGCAGCAGGCGCCGGCGGTGGGGCGCGCGCTGGCCGAGTGGGTGGGGCACGGGCGCTACACGAGCCTGGACCTGGGGGCGTTCGGCTGGGCGCGCGTGCTCGAAGGGCGGCCGTTGCGCGAGCTGAACGTGGTCTGAGCACGCGCGTCGAGCGCCCACGAAGAAGGCCGGGCAAGCCCGGCCTCTTCGCAGTCGCAGAAGCGAAGAATTACTTCTTCGCTTCTTCCTTCTTCTCGGCCTTCTTCTCGTCTTTCTTGGCGGCCGGCTTCTTGTCGTCCTTCTTGGCGGCTTCGCTGGCCTTCATCGGGGCGCCGGCGGCGTGCGACGCGGCCTGGGCGTTGAACGCCACGGCAGCGAACATGGCGAGGATCACGGAGGCGAGGGTCTTGGTCATGGGGTCGGCCTTTCAGGTGGAGGGCGGGGGGATCACAGCCAATCCGGAACTTCCGGCCGGCTTGCTCAAAACGCGGCACCCCGACTTCGGTTGACTGGCGCGCGTCCGCATCGCGGCCGCTTGCGTACACTCGTCGGTGACCGTGATCATCCGCTTCCTCGCCCCGTGGCTGCTCGCCGCCGCGGTGGCCGCGGCCCAGGCCGCGCCCTACCTTCCGCCGTCCGACAGCACCGTGCTCGAGCGCCTGCCCGAGCGCGCGGCGGACCCGCGTGCGCGGGAGTTGCGCGCCCTGCGCAGCCGCCTGAACGCGAACCCGAACGACGCCGACACCGCGGCCCGCCTGGCGCGTGCGTACTTCGACCTCGTGGCCGCCGAAGGCGACCCCCGCTACATCGGTTACGCGCAGGCAGCACTCTCGCCCTGGTGGAATGCGGCCGACGCACCCGACGCCGTGCGCGTGGCGCGCGCACTGCTGCGGCAGTTCAACCACGGTTTCGACGCCGCCACCGCCGACCTGCGCGCCGTGACCGCGCGCACGCCCACGCACGGCGAGGCCTGGGCCTGGCTGGCGGCGATCGCGATGGTGCAGGCTCGCTACGACGACGCGCGCGCCGCCTGCGCCGCGACCGCCGCGCAGGCCTCGGCGCTCATCGTCACTGCCTGCACCGCGGCGGCCGATGCGCTCACCGGCCGCGCCACGGCGGCGGCGGGCGCCTTGCGCCGCGCGTTGGAGGACGCCGCCGACGCGTCGCCGGCCGAGCGCCTGTGGGCGCTGACGCGGCTGGCCGAGATCGAGGAGCGGCGCGGCGAGTGGGCGGCCGCCGAAGCCGCCTTCCGCGAGGCGCTGGCGCTCGGCCTTGCCGACGGCTACCTGCAGGCCGCCTACGCCGACTTCCTGCTCGACCGCGGCCGCCCGCGCGAGGTGCTGGCGTTGCTGCAAGGCCGCGAGCGTTCCGACCTGCTGCTGCTGCGCCTGGCGCTGGCGGCCAAGGCCGCCGGCGCGCCCGAACTCGCCAGGTGGCAGGCCGACATGGCCGCGCGCTTCGACGCCGCACGCCGCCGCGGCGACGCCACGCACGAAAAGGAAGAGTCGCGCTTCGTGCTGGCGCTGCAGGGCGATGCGGCACGCGCGCTCGACCTCGCGCAGCGCAACTACGCCATCCAGCGCGAACCGGCCGATGCCCGCGCGCTGCTCGAGGCCGCGCTGGCCGCCGGCCGGCCCGAAGCCGCCAAGCCGGCGCTGGACTGGCTGGACCGCCACGGCGTCGAAAGCGTCGCGCTGCGTGCGCTGGCGGCGCGGCTGAGGGGCGTTCGATGAAGCGCTTCCTGTTCTGGCTGATCGCGCTGTTCGTGGCGCTGCCGGCCCACGCGCACAAGCCGTCGGACAGCTACCTCGTCATCGATGCCGGCGCCGCCACGCTGGCCGGGCAGTGGGACATCGCGCTGCGCGACCTGGACCATGCGATCGGCCTGGACGCCGACGGCAACGGCGAGATCACCTGGGGCGAACTGCGTGCGCGGCACGCCGACATCGCCGCCTATGCGCTGGCGCGCCTGGCGCTGCAGGCGGACGGCCGGGCCTGCCCGCTGAAGGCCGGCGAGCAGCTCGTCGACAGCCACACCGACGGCGCCTACACCGTGCTGCGCTTCGAGGCGGCCTGCGCCGCACCGCCGAAGCAGCTGCAGATCGAGTACCGCCTGTTCGCCGACCTCGACCCGCAGCACCGCGGCCTGCTGAACCTGAAGTCGGCCGCCGGCGTGCGCAGCGCCGTGTTCTCGCCGCAGGCGGCGCTGCAGACCTTCGAGCTCGCCGAGCTCGGGGGCTTCGGCGCCTTCGCGCAGTACGTCGTCGAAGGCGTGTGGCACATCTGGATCGGCTTCGACCACATCCTGTTCCTCGTCTCGCTGCTGCTGCCGGCGGTGCTGGTGTGGCGCCTGAAGGCCTGGGCTCCGGTGGAGCGCTTCGCCGACGCCTTCTTCGACGTGCTGAAGATCGTCACCTCGTTCACGGTGGCGCACTCGATCACGCTGACGCTGGCGACGCTGGGCCTGGTGTCGCTGCCCTCGCGCGCGGTGGAGTCGACGATCGCCGCCTCGGTGGTGCTGGCGGCACTGAACAACGTGTTCCCGCTGGTGCACTCGCGGCGCTGGGTGGTGGCGTTCGGCTTCGGCCTCATCCACGGCTTCGGCTTCGCCAGCGTGCTCGCCGACCTGGGGCTGCCGCAGGGCGCGCTGGCGCTGTCGCTGCTGGGCTTCAACGTCGGCGTTGAACTCGGCCAGCTCGCCATCGTCGCCCTCTTCCTGCCGGTGGCCTACGCGCTGCGGCGCACGCGCTTCTACCGCTGGGCGGTGTTCGTCGGCGGCTCGGCGCTCATCGCGGCGGTGTCGGCCGGCTGGTTCGTCGACCGCGCCTTCGGGCTCGCCTTGATGCCGTTCTGATCGACGCTGAAGGCCAGCGTCACGAAGCGGCTGTCCCAGGTGTCGGGCCTTGTGGCCGACACGCGCAGGTCGATGCCGCGCAGCAGCCAGTTGCCGGCCAGCGTGGGCGTGAAGCTCACGCGGCCCGCCGCGTCGGTGCGCATCCAGACGCCGACGCGCGCGCGCTCGTGGCGCAGCTCGACCGCGAAGTCCGGCAGCGGCTGGCCGTCGCGCAGCACGCGGAACACATGCGGGCCCGTGCTTTCCAGCAAGGCGTCGAGCCCCATGCCCGACGGCTGCGCTGCCGTGGCCCCCGGGCGCACCATGCGCGCGTGCTTCACGTAGCGCTCGACCCAGGGCTTGCCGCGCGCGGCCATGTCCTTCCAGGCCGCCAGGTTCGCCGGCGTCGGATTCACCTCGCGCAGGTAGACGTCGATCAGGTTCGGCGCCAGCGTCACCTCGAAGGGTTCCAGCTGCGCCCAGCAGCTTGTGGCGTCGACCGGCGCCGCGAACACGAGCGCGGTGTCGGTGTTCGACAACGCCTTCAGCGGCAGGGCCCCGTTCGGCCCGGCGCAACCCTGGCGCACGACGTAGTTGGCGCCGACGCCGATCTCCTGCACCGGGAACTGGTTGCCCGTGCCCAGCGCAATGCGCCAGCCGGTGCCGGGCGCGGGCTCGAACCAGGTGTCGTGGGCGGTGGCGGGGCCGGCGCAGGCGAGCAGTGCGGCGGCGAGCAGGGTTCGCAATGGCATGAACCCAGCATACGCGAGCGCCCGGTGCGCGGATGCAGGTGCGGTTTCGGGCGATGATGGCGGCCAGAAGCAACGGAGCCCCGTCATGTCCAAGAAGGTGATCGTCCTCAACGGCCCCAACCTCAACCTGCTCGGCCTGCGCGAGCCCGCCGTCTACGGCAAGGCCACGCTCGAGGACGTGGAGGCGCTGTGCCGCGAGACCGGCGCGCGCCTGGGCGTGGAGGTCGAGTGCCTGCAGAGCAACCACGAAGGCGTGCTGCTCGACGCGTTGCACGCCGCCGGCCGCCGCGTGAAGGCGGGCGAGGTGATCGGCGTCGTCATGAACCCCGGCGCCTACACGCACACCAGCATCGCGCTGCACGACGCCATCAAGGGCGCCGAGGTGCCGCTGATCGAGATCCACATCTCCAACGTGCACGCGCGCGAGTCCTTCCGCCACCACAGCTACGTGTCGCCGGCGGCGGCGGGCATCGTCGTGGGCTTCGGCGTCGACGGCTACCGGCTCGCCATCGAGGGCCTGGTGCGCAAGCAGGGCGCGTGAGGCGTCACTCGGGCTCGGGCGGCGGCAGCTCGGCCATCAGGCCGATCAGCTCGTCGAGCACGGCGTAGAAGCGGCCGGTGAACTCGGGGCCGATGTGCGCTTCGATGCCGTCGTACACCGCCTCGATCTGCGGCGCCATCGACGCGGCGAGCGCGCGACTCTTCGCCGTCAGGCTGACGAGCAGGCGGCGCTGGTCCTGCGCCAGCCGCTCGCGCTTGACGAGACCGAGTTCGTCCATGCGCGCCAGCACGCCGGCCAGGCTGGGGCTGGAGATGCGGCACACCTCGACGATCTGCCGCGGCTCGAGCGCGCCGCGTTCGAGCAGCGCGCGCACGATGCGCCACTGCTGTTCCGTCACGCCGTGGCGGTTGAGCACCGGGCGGAAGTGCGCGATGACGCTCTCGCGCGCTTGCAGCAGCAGCAGCGGCAGGTTGCGGTGGCGGAAGGTGGCCGTCGACGGCGCGCGCTTCGTTGACATGTTCACATCTTAGCGATTACATTGCTAATGTGTTAGTGAAATCCGCGCCCGCCTTCGATCTGGTTTTCGACGCCGCCCCGTGGCGGCCGTCGGGCACCGTGGTCGCGGCACTGCTGAACGACCCGGCGCAGCTGGCGGCGCTGGGCGACGCGGCGCACGCCGCGCCCTACAAGGCACCGCCGCGTGCGCCGGTGCTGGGCGTGAAGCCGCGGAACACCTGGTGCGGCGACGGCGCCGCGGTCGAGGTGCCGGCCGATCCCGGCGTGGTGCAGCTGGCGCCGACGCTGGCCATCGTGATCGGCCGCACCGCGTGCCGCGTGAGTGCAGCCGACGGGCTGGCCTTCGTCGCCGGCTATACCATCGCGCAGGATCTCGCCTTGCCGCATGCCAGCCACTACCGCCCGGCGGTACGCCAGCGCGTGCGCGACGGTTTCTGCCCCATCGGCCCGCGCGTGGTGCCTGCGGCGCAGGTGGCGGCGCCCAATGCGCTCGCGGTGGAACTGCGCGTCGACGGTGTCGTGGTGCAGCGGGGCAGCACCGCCGGCCGCGTGCGCGGCGTCGCGGCGCTGGTGGCCGACGTGTCGGCCTTCATGACGCTGCAGCCCGGCGACCTGCTGTTGCTGGGCCCCGCGGCCGGGGCGCCGCAGGCGCGTGCCGGGCAAGTGGCGAGCGTGTCCATCGAAGGCCTGGGAACGCTCACCACGCGCTTCGTCGCGGAGGCGCCGTGAAGACGGCCCGCGTCGCGTTCGCCGGTGCCGTGCACAGCGCCGTGCCGCACGCCCAAGGGGTGCAGTTGGCCGATGGCCGCGTGCTTCGCGAAGACGAGGTCGTCTGGCTCGCGCCGTTCGACGTCGGCACGATCATCGCGCTCGGCCTCAACTACGCCGACCACGTGAAGGAACTCGCCAAGGAGCTCACCGTCACCGCGAAGGACGAGCCGCTCGTCTTCCTGAAGACGGCGTCGTCGGTCATCGGCCACCGCGGCCACACGCCGTGGCCGGCCGACGCCACCTTCATGCACTACGAGTGCGAGCTGGCGGTCGTGATCGGCCGCCCGGCGAAGCGCGTGAAGGCCGCGCAGGCGATGGCGCACGTGGCCGGCTACACGGTCTGCAACGACTGGGCGGTGCGCGACCACCTGGAGAACTGGTACCGCCCGAACCTGCGCGTGAAGAACCGCGACGGCGGCACCGCCCTCGGCCCCTGGTTCGTCAGCGCTGACGAGGTGCCCGACCCCCACGCGCTGGGCCTGCGCACCCTCGTCAACGGCCGCGTCACGCAGCAGGGCCGCACGTCGAACATGGTCAACGACATCCCGGCGTTGATCGAATACCTCAGCAGCTTCATGACGCTCGCGCCGGGCGACGTCATCCTCACCGGCACGCCCGAGGGCGTGGTCAACGTCGATGCCGGCGACGAGGTGGTGTGCGAGATCGACGGCATCGGCCGCCTCGTCAACACGCTCGTCGCCGAAGCTTGAAAGGCACCCCATGCGCATTCCGCACCTGATCGACGGCAAGCCCGTCGAAGGCCGTTCGCACTTCGAGACCGTCAACCCCGCCACGCAGGAGGTGCTGGCCGAGGTGGCCGACGGCGGCGCCGACGAGGTGAACGCCGCGGTCGCCGCCGCGAAGGCCGCCTTCCCGGCCTGGGCCGGCCGCCCGGCCACCGAGCGCGCGGCGCTGATGCGCCGGCTGGGCGACCTGATCGCGAAGCACGTGCCGGAGTTGGCGAACACCGAGACGCGCGACACCGGCCAGCCCATCGCGCAGACCGGCAAGCAGCTGGTGCCGCGCGCGGCCGACAACTTCCACTACTTCGCCGAGATGTGCACGCGCGTCGACGGCCACACCTACCCGACGCCGACGCACCTGAACTACACGCTGTTCCACCCGGTCGGCGTGTGCGCGCTCATCAGCCCCTGGAACGTGCCCTTCATGACGGCGACGTGGAAGACCGCGCCGTGCCTCGCTTTCGGCAACACGGCGGTGCTGAAGATGAGCGAGCTGTCGCCGCTGACCGCCGCGCGGCTGGGCGAACTGGCGCTCGAAGCCGGCATCCCGGCCGGCGTGCTGAACGTGGTGCACGGCACCGGCCGCGGCGCCGGCGAGCCGCTGTGCACGCACCCCGACGTGCGCGCCATCAGCTTCACCGGCAGCACCGTCACCGGCGACCGCATCGTGAAGGCGGCCGGGCTGAAGAAGTTCAGCATGGAACTCGGCGGCAAGAGCCCCTTCGTGATCTTCGACGACGCCGACCTGGCGCGTGCGCTGGATGCCGCGGTCTTCATGATCTTCAGCAACAACGGCGAGCGCTGCACCGCCGGCAGCCGCATCCTGGTGCAGAAGTCGATCTACCCGGAGTTCGCCGCGAAGTTCGCCGAACGCGCGAAGCGCATCGTCGTGGGCGACCCGCTCGACGAGAAGACCACCATCGGCCCGATGATCAGCCCGGCGCACCTGCAGAAGGTGCGGCGCTACATCGAGCTCGGCCCGAAGGAGGGCGCCACGCTGCTCTGCGGCGGGCTGGACGCGCCGGACCTGCCCGCGCACCTGCGGGCTGGAAACTTCGTGCGGCCGACCGTGTTCGCCGATGTCGACAACCGCATGACGATCGCGCAGGAAGAGATCTTCGGCCCGGTGGCCTGCCTGATCCCCTTCACCGACGAGGCCGACGCCATCCGCCAGGCCAACGACATCGCCTACGGCCTGTCGAGCTACGTGTGGACCGAGAACATCGGCCGCGCCCACCGCGTGGCCGCCGCCATCGAGGCCGGCATGTGCTTCGTCAACAGCCAGAACGTGCGCGACCTGCGCCAGCCCTTCGGGGGCACCAAGGCCAGCGGCGTCGGCCGGGAAGGCGGCACCTGGAGCTACGAGGTGTTCCTGGAGCCGAAGAACGTGGCGGTGTCGATGGGCTCGCACCACATTCCGCACTGGGGGGTGTGAGGTGCACATGCGGCGGTCGGCTGCCTCGGCGCTTCGTTGCACGAAGGCAGCTCGCGGCATGTCGCGGACCCTCGTTCTGTGGCGGTCGCGAGCGCCCGGGGTGCCCCACTGCGCTCATGTCCCCCGCGTCGGGCTGCGCCCGCCGCTCCTCCTTTACTTCGCTCCGTGGGGCACCCCGGGCACTCGCTCCGGCACCGGCGGTGGCGTGCGACCTGGACGCACGCCACGTGGGT
>CAUJHQ010000130.1 GCA_963204815.1 Pseudomonadota bacterium
CAGATCGAGGTCGGCTTCGACATCGACGCCAACGGCATCCTGCACGTGAGCGCCAAGGACAAGGCCACTGGCAAGGAGAACAAGATCACCATCAAGGCGAACTCGGGCCTCTCGGAAGCCGAGATCGAGAAGATGGTGAAGGACGCCGAGGCCAACGCCGCGGAAGACAAGAAGAAGCTCGAGGTCGTGCAGGCCCGCAACGCCGCCGACGCGATGCTGCACTCGGTCAAGAAGAGCCTGGCCGAGCACGGCGACAAGCTCGACGCCGGCGAGAAGGAGAAGATCGAAGCGGCGCTGAAGGACGTCGAGGAATCGCTGAAGAGCGAGGACAAGGCCGACATCGAGGCCAAGACCGAAGCCCTGATGACCGCCAGCCAGAAGCTCGGCGAGAAGGTCTACGCCGAGCAGCAGGCGGCCCAGGCCGCGGCCGGTGCCGCCGGCGCGGCGGGCGGTGGCGAGCAGGCGTCGGCGAAGGCCAAGCCGGACGACGACAACGTGGTCGACGCCGAGTTCAAGGAAGTGAAGAAGGGTTGAGGCCGCAGGTCCACCGACCTGAACCGCCGCGAAACGACGCAGGGCAGGCGCCCTGCTCGCTTCGCGGCGTTTGTGCGTGAGGCAGTCCGAGAACATTCATGGCAAAGCGCGACTACTACGAGATCCTGGGCGTGGCGAAGAACGCCACCGAGGACGACATCAAGAAGGCCTACCGCAAGCTGGCCATGAAGCACCACCCCGACCGCAACCAGGGTGACGATGCGAAGAAGGCGGAAGAGAAGTTCAAGGAGGCCAAGGAAGCCTACGAGATGCTCTCCGATGCGCAGAAGCGCGCCGCCTACGACCAGTACGGCCACGCCGGCGTCGACCCCAACATGGGCGGCCGCGGCGGCCCGGGGGCGGAAGGCTTCGGCGGCTTTGCCGAGGCCTTCGGCGACATCTTCGGCGACATCTTCGGCGGCGGCGGGCGCCAGCGCGGTGCCGGCGGCCAGCAGGTCTACCGGGGCAGCGACCTGAGCTACGCGATGGAGATCTCGCTCGAGGAGGCGGCCAACGGCAAGGAAACGCAGATCCGCATCCCGAGTTGGGACAGCTGCGAGGTCTGCCACGGCAGCGGTGCCAAGCCGGGCACCAGCGCCAAGACCTGCCCCACCTGCAACGGCAGCGGCACGGTGCACCTGCGCCAGGGCTTCTTCAGCATCCAGCAGACCTGCCCGCACTGCCACGGCAGCGGCAAGATCATTCCCGACCCCTGCACCGCGTGCAACGGCGCCGGCAAGATCAAGAAGCAGAAGACGCTCGAGGTGAAGATCCCGCCGGGCATCAACGAAGGCATGCGCATCCGCTCGGCCGGCAATGGGGAGCCGGGCACGAACGGCGGCCCGCCGGGCGACCTGTACATCGAGATCCGCATCAAGCAGCACGAGATCTTCGAGCGCGACGGCGACGACCTGCACTGCACGGTGCCGGTCGGCCTGACGACCGCCGCGCTGGGCGGTTCGATCGAGGTGCCCACGCTGGCCGGCAAGGCCGAGATCGAGCTCCCGGAAGGCACCCAGCACGGCAAGACCTTCCGCCTGCGCGGCAAGGGCATCAAGGGCATCCGCTCCAGCTACCCGGGCGACCTGTACTGCCACGTGACCGTGGAAACCCCGGTCAAGCTGACCGAGCACCAGCGCAAGCTGCTGAAGGAACTCGACGATTCCTTCCGCAAGGGCGGCGACAAACACTCGCCGAACGCCAAGAGCTGGACCGATCGGGTCAAGGACATTTTCAAATAGCGCGATTCGACGGCGCATTCAAGTTGTGCGCCGGGGCGGTCGAAATGGAGTTCTGACGCCTTCGATTCGCCCATGACACGCCGCCAGCACCCGCCGCGCGACGCCCTGCCTGACCGGGGGGCGTGCTGATGGCCACCATGCTCGACCGCGAGATCCACCTGTGCAAGGCGCTGGTGATCGACGGCAATGCCACCTCGCGCAGCATCCTGGTGGCGCAGATGCGCGACTTCGGCATCGGCAATGTGGCCCAGTGCGGGCGCGTGGCCGACGCCCGCACGCTGCTCGAGCGCAACAGCTTCGACATCGTGCTGTGCGAGCAGAGCTTCAGCGGCACCGACTACTCCGGCCAGCAACTGCTCGACGACCTGCGCCGTGCCCAGTTGCTGCCGCTGTCGACCGTGTTCGTGATGATCACCGGCGAGGCGTCCTACGCGAAGGTCACCGAAGCGGCCGAATCGGCGCTCGACAGCTACCTCGTCAAGCCGCACACCGCCAGTTCGCTGGGCGACCGCATCGCCCACGCGCGGCGCCGCAAGCGCGTGCTGAAGGACATCTTCGAGGCGGTGGACGCCGGCCGCTTCGACGCCGCCGCGACGCTCTGCGTCGCCCGCTTCGAGGCGCGCGCCGAGTTCTGGCTGTTCGCCGCGCGCATCGGCTCCGAGCTGCTGCTGACGCAAGGCCGCCATGCCGAGGCGAAGGCGCTCTTCGAAGGCGTGCTGGCGGCACAGCCGGCACCGTGGGCGAGGCTGGGCATCGCGCGCGCGCAGATGGCCGCGAACGAGAATGCCGCCGCTTCGCGCACGCTGGAGGCGCTGCTCGCCGAACAACCCTCGTACGTCGACGCACACGACGTGCTCGGCCGGCTGCGCTTCGAGCAGGGTCAGCACGAGGCCGCGATCGAGGCCTGCCGCACGGCCACGGCGCTGACGCCGGGATCGGTCGGCCGGCTGCAGAAGCTGGGGCTGCTGGCGTTCCTCTTCGGCGACCCCCAGGAGGCTGCGCGCGTGCTCGACCGCAGCGTGTCGCTGGGCGTGGGCTCGAAGATGTTCGACCCGCTGACGCTGGTGCTGCTGGCCCTGCTGCGCTACCGGCAGCAGGACACGAAGGGCGTGCAGCGCTGCACGGAGAATCTCGCGCACGCGCTTGCCCGCAGCGAGGGGGCGCCGCGCCTGAAGCGGCTCTCGCGCTGCGCCGAGGTGCTGAACCTGCTGCTGCTGCAGCGCACCGACGAGGTGCCGCCGCTGATGGCCGAACTGGGCGCCGAAGTGGCCGACGAAGGATTCGACCTCGAGGCCGCCTGCTGCCTGCTGCTGCTGCTGGCGCAACTGGCCGCGGCGGCCGTCAGCGTCGAAGGGGCCGAAGGCTGGGTCGACGCGGTCGGGCTGCGCTACTGCAGCTCGAAGGCACACACCGAGCTGCTGGCCACGACGGCCGCGCTGCACGCGCCGTATGCCGAGCGCGTGCGGCAGTGCCCGCACCGCATCACGCAGATCGCCGAGCAGGCAATGGCGCACACGCTGGCCGGCGACCCGGGTGCCGCGGTGCGCGGCCTGATCGAACAGGGGCAGCACACGCTCAACGGCAAGCTGCTCGACAACGCCCGCCACCTGCTGCAGCGCCACCAGGAGCGCATCGCCGACGCACATGCGCTGCTCGCCGAGGCCGACGCGCTGCGCGCGCGCTTCTGGACGCGCAACGTCCGCCTGCCGATGGCCGACGGCGCCCGTGCCGCCGGCGGCATCACGCTGCGCACCTCGGTCGACATCGTGCGCGAGCCGTCGCCCGCCGCGGTCGACCCGGTCGACCCGGTCGAGATCGACGGCGTCACCGGCTAGAAGAGCGTGCCCTGCAGCGCCGCGCCCGGCGCGGCCGGCGGGCGAAAGCGCGTGAGGTCGAGTTCGACGCGCTCGCGCCGGTAGCCCAGCCGCGCACAGGCCTTGTCGAAACGCTGGCGCAGCAGTTCGGCCCAGGGGCCTTCACCGCGCATGCGCTTGCCGAAGCGGGCGTCGTTGTCCTTGCCGCCGCGCATGTCGCGCACGCGGGCCATCACGCGCGCCGCGCGGTCGGGAAAGTGGTCCTGCAGCCACTGCTGGAAGATCGGGTTCACCTCCCAGGGCAGCCGCAGCACGATGCTGAAGGCGCGGCTCGCGCCGGCCTCGCGCGCCGCTTCGAGCACACGCTCGAGTTCGGGTTCGTTGATGAACGGGATCACCGGCGACACGCTCACGCCCACCGGCACGCCGACCTTCGCGAGCGCCTCGATCGTGCGCAGTCGCCGATGCGGCGCCGTCGCGCGTGGTTCGAGCACGCGGGCGAGCGCCGGGTCCAGTGTCGTGATCGACACGTAGACCGCGGCCAGCTGGTCGGCCGCCATCGGGGCGATGAGATCGAGGTCGCGCTCCACCAGGCTGGACTTGGTGATGAGCGAGAACGGGTGCCGCGCCTCGGCCAGCACCTCGATCACCTGGCGCGTGATGCGCAGGCGGCGCTCCACCGGCTGGTAGGCATCGGTCACGGAACCGATGTTCAGCAGCAGCGGCTGGTAGCCACGCGCGCGCAGCGCCTCGCGCAGGCGTTCGGCGGCGTTGACCTTGGCGACGATGCGGGTCTCGAAGTCGAGGCCGGGCGAGAGGTTCAGGTAGCTGTGCGTGGGCCGCGCATAGCAGTAGACGCAGCCGTGTTCGCAGCCGCGGTACGGGTTGATCGACAGGTCGAAGCCGATGTCGGGTGAGTCGTTGCCGGTGAGGATGCTCTTCACCCGCTCTTCGAGCACTTGCGTCTCGGGCGCGGCTTGCTCTTCGAGCGCGGCCTGTTCCAGCGTGCCCCAGCCGTCGTCGAAACCGGCGCGCTCCTGTGCGGCGAAGCGGTGCTCGATCGCCCAGACCGTGCCACGCCCCTTGAGCGCGGTGGCCGGCGCGTACATCAGCGTGGCGGCGGGGTCGGGGTTGGGGGCGCTCGGCATACTGTAAATATATACAGTTCGCCCGGCGCCCGCAAGCCGGATCAGTAGTCGGACGAAGCGCCCGGCGCCAGGTTGTCGAAGCGCGTGAACGGCTTCAGGAAGGTCAGCTTCACGGTGCCCACCGGGCCATTGCGCTGCTTGGCGATGATGATCTCCGTGACGCCCGGCTCCTTGCTGGCTTCCTTGTTGTAGTAGTCGTCGCGGTAGATGAACATGATGATGTCGGCGTCCTGCTCGATCGCGCCCGACTCGCGAAGGTCGCTCATCATCGGCCGCTTGTCGTTGCGGGTCTCGACGCTGCGGTTCAGCTGCGAGAGCGCGATGACCGGACACTGCAGTTCCTTGGCCAGCGCCTTCAGGCCGCGCGAGATCTCGCCCAGCTCGGTGGCGCGGTTCTCGTCGCCGCTGGACGAGCCGCTCATCAGCTGCAGGTAGTCGATGACGATCAGCCCCAGCTGCCCGTACTGCCGCGCCATGCGGCGCGCCCGCGCGCGCAGTTCGGCGGCGGTGAGGCCGGGGGTCTCGTCGATGTACAGCCGCGCCAGCTTGAGGCGGTCGACGGCCTCGGCCAGGCGGCCCCACTCGTCGTCCGTCAGGCGGCCGGTGCGCAGGTGCGTCTGGTCGATGCGGCCGAGCGAGCCCACCAGGCGCAGCGCCAGCTGCGAGGCGCCCATTTCCATCGAGAACACCAGCACCGGCAGCTCTTCCTTCACCGCCACGTTCTCGGCGATGTTGAGCGCGAAGGCGGTCTTGCCCATCGAAGGGCGCGCCGCCAGCACGATGAGGTCGCCCTTCTGCAGGCCGGCGGTGTCGCGGTCGAGGTCGTAGAAGCCGGTGCGCACGCCGGTCACGTCCTCGGCGCCGTTGTCGTGCAGTTCGTTGACGCGGTCCAGCAGGTCGACGACGAGCCTGTCGATGCCCTGGAAGCCCTGCTTCTGGCGCGAGCCTTCCTCGCCGATCTGGAAGATCCGGCCCTCGGCCTCATCGAGGATCTGGCTCACCGCCCGGCCCTGCGGGTTGAAGGCGTGGGTGGCGATCTCGTCGCTGGCGGCGATCAGCTTGCGCAGGATGGCGCGCTCGCGCACGATCTCGGCATAACGGCGGATGTTGGCGGCACTCGGCACACTCTGTGCCAGCGCGTTCAGGTAGGTCAGGCCACCGCAGTCGTCGGCCTTGCCCAGGCTCTGCAGCTGTTCGAAGACGGTGATGACGTCGGCCGGCTTGCTGTTGTTCACCAGGCCGGCGACGGCGGCGAAGATGTGCCGGTGCTCGTGGCGGTAGAAGTCGCTCTCGGTGAGCAGGTCGCCGGCGCGGTCCCAGGCCAGGTTGTCCAGCAGCAGGCCGCCGAGCACGCTCTGCTCGGCTTCGACGGAATGCGGCGGCACGCGCAGGCGCGCCACGTCGTCGTCACGGGGCGCCTTGTCGCGCGAATCGAAGAGGGCTGACATGGGCTCCATCATCCGCCGAAAGGCGGGCTGCGGCTGTGGGCAAGCCTGTGCACAAGCTCTGGGGCTTGTGGGGAGAAGCGTGACCACCGGAAACGACGAAGGCCGGCGGGTGCCGGCCTTCGCTGGGATGCCCGCCGAGGCGGGCGGCAGGTCAGTCGGCCTGGGCCACGACCTGCACGCTGACGTCGACCACAACGTCGCCGTGCGGCGACACGCTGACGCTGTGCTCGCCGACGGTCTTCAGCGGGCCGTTGGGCATGCGCACCTGCGCCTTGGCGATTGCCAGGCCCATCTTCGTGAGCGCTTCGGCCACGTCGTGGTTGGTGACGGAGCCGAACAGGCGGCCATCGACGCCGGCCTTCTGGGCGATGCGGACCGTCTTGCCCGCCAGCTGCTCGCCGAGTTGCTGCGCGGCGGCGAGCTTGGCGGCGGCGGCCTTCTCCAGGTCGGCGCGGCGCTCGGCGAATTCCTTGATCGCGGCCTCGGTGGCGCGGCGCGCCAGCTTGGTCGGGATCAGGTAGTTGCGCGCGAAGCCGTCCTTGACCTTGACGACGTCACCCAGGTTGCCGAGCTTGCCGACCTTTTCCAGCAGGATCACTTGCATGGTGCGGCTCCCGTCAGACCCGGTGTTGATCGGAATACGGCAGCAGCGCGAGGTAACGCGCGCGCTTGATGGCCGTGGTGAGCTGGCGCTGGTAGAACGCTCGCGTGCCGGTCAGACGGGCCGGCGTGATCTTGCCGTTCTCGCCGACGAAGTCGCGCAGCGTGTCCAGTTCCTTGTAGTCGATCTCTTCGACGCCGGCGACGGTGAAGCGGCAAAACCGCTTGCGGCGGAACAGCAGCGACTGGCTGTTGCGCTTCGGACGCTTGTCCTTCGAAAAACGGCCTTTGCCGCGGGGTGGAGGCATGTGAATCTCCTGAAAAACTTACGAATCGGTTCCGGGACGGATGGCGTTCAGGCTTCGGGCCCGAGCGCCGTGACATGAAAGCGAAGCCCGCGTCCGTTGCGCGTGGCGGCAAGGAAACCGGCGAAAGTGCCGGCGCTCCCCAGCGCCAGAGCGGACAGCGGCTGCGTGATCGCCCCGATCGCCAGCGCCCGGATCTCCAGCGAGACCTTGCGCGGGTGGCCGTCTTCCGAAACCTCGGACTCGTGCTGAAGGCTCAAGTCCAGGACCGGAACGCCGGCCGGGGTGTAGCGCAGCGCGCCCCGCTCCACCAGTCGTGCCGACAGAACCAGCCGGTTCATCGGCCCGCCCCGGTGGCGGACGCGGCACGTCGCCTCAGGCGGCGGCCTCCTGCTGGGCGGCCTTGCGCGATTCCTCGCGCTCGACGGCCTTCATCATCACCGACGGCGTGGTGTCGGCCTTGGCCTTCTTCACCGTCATGTGGCGCAGCACGGCGTCGTTGAAGCGGAAGCCGGTTTCCAGCTCCGTCAGCACGGCATTGCTGCACTCGATGTTCAGGCACAGGTAATGCGCCTTGGCGAGCTTCTGGATCATGTACGCCAGCTGGCGCCGGCCCCAGTCCTCGACCCGGTGGACCTTGCCACCGCCGTTGGTGACCAGGGTCTTGTAGCGTTCCAGCATGGCCGGAACCTGTTCGCTTTGATCCGGGTGGATCAGCAGAACGATCTCGTAGTGACGCATTGAATCTCCTTGTGGATTCCGGCGCGAGGGGGTTCCCCGCGCCATCGGAAGCCGCCCCGGAGCGTCAAATCAACCGGGTGCGGCAAGGGAAAAGCCTGCGAGTATACCCCGACAGGCCCGGCCGCGGCCTTCGCGCGCACCGCCCCGACCGAACGCAGGCCGACGCCCGCGCCGGGTACACGTTCAGCGGATCGCGCCGCGCGGGTCGCGCAGGTGATCGACGAACGACGCCGTCTCGGGCGCCGGCGGCGGCGTCAGCCAGCTGACCAGCACCATCGCGACGAACGCCGCCGGCACGCCGAACACGCCGGCGGCGATCGGCGCGATGCCGAACCAGGTGCTGTCGGCGACCGGCCGCACGACGCCGAAGAGGCCGCGCAGCCAGACCTGCGTCGTCGCCATGTAGTAGCCGGTGACGGCCAGCCCGGCGAGCATGCCGGCCAGGCAGCCCCAGCGGTTGGCACGCTTCCAGAAGATGCCCAGCACCAGCGGCGGAAAGAAGGTCGCTGCGGCGAGCGAGAACGCCGCGGAGACGAGGAACAGGATGTCGGCGATCTTCATCGACGCCACGTAGGCCGCCGCCAGTGCCACCACCAGCAGCAGCACCTTCGACACCGCGACGCGGCGCGAGCTGGTGCGTCCGGGGGCGATCATGCGGTAGTAGAGGTCGTGCGAAAGGGCGTTGCTGATCGTCAGCAGCAGCCCGTCAGCGGTGGACAGCGCCGCCGCCAGGCCGCCGGCGGCCACCAGCGCCGAGACGACGAACGGCAGGCCGGCGATCTCCGGCGCGGCGAGCACGACGATGTCGGCGCCGATGTGCAGTTCGCCGAGTTGCAGGATGCCGTCGGCATTGACGTCGCTCACCTGCAGCAGCGAAGGCTCCACCTTCGCCCAGCCGCCGATCCACGCCGGCAGGCGGTCGAACGGCGTGCCCACCAGCGAGTTGAAGACCTCGTGCTTGACGAGTGCCGCCAGCGCCGGCGCGCTGAGGTAGATGGCGCAGATGAACAGCAGCGTCCACGCCACCGACCGGCGCGCGTCGCGCACCGTGGGCGTCGTGTAGTAGCGCGTCAGGATGTGCGGCAGCGCGGCCGTGCCCAGCATCAGGCAGAACACGAGGGCGAGGAAGTTGCGGCGCGAGTCGACGTCGTTCGAGCGGTCGGCGGGGTCGCCGCGCGGGCTTCCGGCGAAGGGCTGCGTGTGCGGGGCCATGCCGCCCAGCGGCTGCGCGCGCGCATCGGCGACCGCGGCGTCCTGCACGTAGCGGCGGCGCGCCTCCTCGTCGTTGCGCGGCAGCGAGGCGAGCGCGCGCCGCGCCGCCTGCACTTCGACCAGCGGTGCCGGATCGGCCATCAGCTCCTGGACCCGACGCTCGGCGGCTTCGCGGTCGGCGACCATCGCGCCGGGCACGTCGGCGAGCTTGGCGATCGCCTCGTCGGCGCGGCGGCGGTAGATCTCGATGACCTGCTGCTCGCGCGGGTCGGCGACGATCTCGCGTTCGCGTGCCGTCAGTTCCTGCAGCACCTGGCCGAACGCCAGCTGCGGCACCGGGTTGCCGGTGACCTTCAGCGACAGCCAGACCACCGGCACGAGGTAGGCGATGACGATGATGATGCACTGCGCGACCTGGGTCCACGTGACCGCGCGCATGCCGCCCAGGAACGAGCAGACGAGCACGCCGCCGAGGCCGACGAAGATGCCGATCTCGAAGCCGAAGCCCGTGAAGCGCGCGGTGATGAGCCCGACGCCGTAGATCTGCGCCACCACGTAGACGAAGGACACCAGCACGGTGGCCGCCAGCGCCACCAGGCGCGGCAGGCCACCGCCGTAGCGCGCACCGAGGAAGTCAGGGATCGTGTACTCGCCGAACTTGCGCAGGTAGGGCGCGAGCAGCAGCGCCACCAGGCAATATCCGCCGGTCCAGCCGATGACGAAGGCCAGTCCGTTGTAGCCGCCCAGGTACAGCGTGCCGGCCAGGCCGATGAACGATGCCGCGCTCATCCAGTCGGCCGCGGTCGCCATGCCGTTGTACAGCGCCGGCACGCGCCGGCCGGCCACGTAGTACTCGGCCGCCTCGGAGGTGCGGCAGCGCAGCCCGATCGCCGCGTACAGCACCACCGTGGTCAGCAGCGTCGTCAGGCCGAGCAGGTTGCGGCCGACGCCGGAGCGTTCCATGACCATCAGCGTGGCCATGAAGACCACCAGTCCGGCCGCGAAGAGCAGGTAGACGCGGTCGAGGCGACGCCGGAAGGCGTCGTCAGTCAGCCCGGTCGTCGAGCTCGCCATCGAGACGTTCCATGCGCCAAATGTAGAAGACGACGATCAGCACGTAGACGACCAGCGCGCCCTGGGACGCGACCCAGAAGGCGAACGGCGAGCCGAAGAAGTCGAACGACAGCTCGCGTGCGAAGAACGCGATGCCGAAGCCAACCACGAACCACAGCGTGAGCAGCCAGGCGATCAGGCGCAGGTTGCGCTGCCAGTAGCCGGTCACGCTGCGCATCGGCCGCTCCGCTCGCGCCGCGTCAGTTGGCGGCCAGGCGCTGCCAGGTTTCGACCACGGTGTCCGGGTTCAGCGAGATCGAGACGATGCCCTCGGCGGCCAGCCAGTCGGCGAAGTCGGGGTGGTCGCTCGGACCCTGGCCGCAGATGCCGACGTACTTGCCGGTGGCGCGGCAGGCCGCGATGGCGCGCGAGATCATCGCCTTCACCGCCGGGTCGCGTTCGTCGAAGTCGCTCGCCAGCTGCTCGAGGCCGGAGTCGCGGTCCAGGCCCAGCGTCAGCTGCGTGAGGTCGTTCGAGCCGATCGACATGCCGTCGAAGTGCTGCAGGAACTGGTCGGCGAGGATCGCGTTGCTCGGCACCTCGCACATCATGATCAGCTTCAAGCCATTCACGCCGCGCTTGAGGCCGCGCTCGGCCAGCATCTGCGTCACGCGCTCGGCCTGCTTCACGGTGCGCACGAAGGGCACCATGATCTCGATGTTGGTCAGGCCCATGTCGTGGCGGGCGCGCTTGAGCGCCTCGCACTCCATCGCGAAGGCGTCGCTGAAGTCGCCGCTGATGTAGCGGCTGGCGCCGCGGAAGCCGAGCATCGGGTTCTCTTCGTCGGGCTCGTAGCGCGCGCCGCCGATCAGCTTGCGGTACTCGTTGCTCTTGAAGTCCGACAGCCGCACGATCACCGGCTTCGGGAAGAACGCGGCGGCGATGGTCGCGTTGCCTTCGGTGAGCTTGTCGACGTAGATGGCGCGCGGGCTGGCGTGGACTCGCGCCACCGACTCGACCGCCTTCTTCAGGTCGGGGTCGATGTTCGGGTAGTCGAGGATCGCCTTCGGGTGCACGCCGATGTGGGTGTTGATGATGAACTCGAGCCGCGCCAGGCCGACGCCGGAGTTCGGCATCTGCGCGAAGTCGAACGCCAGCGGCGGGTTGCCGACGTGCATCATGATCTGGATCGGGCCGTACGGCATCTCGCCGCGCTTGACCTCGGCGACCTCGGTCTCGAGCAGGCCGTCGAAGACGAAGCCGGTGTCGCCTTCGGAGCAGGCCACCGTGACGAGCGCGCCGTCGACGACCTTCTCGGTCGCGTCGCCGCAGCCCACCACCGCCGGGATGCCGAGCTCGCGCGCGATGATCGCCGCGTGGCAGGTGCGGCCGCCGCGGTTGGTGACGATGGCGCTCGCGCGCTTCATCACCGGCTCCCAGTTGGGGTCGGTCATGTCGGTGACGAGCACGTCGCCCGGCTGCACGCGGTCCATCTCGGCCGGTGACGACACCAGTCGCACCGGGCCGGTGCCGATCTTCTGGCCGATGGCGCGGCCCTCGGCGAGCACGGTGCCGCTGCCCTTAAGCTTGTAGCGGTGCTCGACCTTGCCTTCGGCCTGGCTCTTCACGGTCTCGGGGCGCGCCTGCAGGATGTAGATCTTGCCGTCGCTGCCGTCCTTGCCCCACTCGATGTCCATCGGGCGGCCGTAGTGCTTCTCGATGACGATCGCGTAGCGGGCGAGTTCGATCACGTCGGCGTCGGTGATCGAGTAGCGGTTGCGCTGCTCGGGCGGGTTGTCGACCACCTTCACGAGCTTGCCGCTGGCGGCCTTCTCGGCGGCACTGGCGAACTCCATGCGCTGCAGCTTGGAGCCGAGGGCGCGCCGGATGACCGGGAACTTGCCGGCGGCGAGCGCCGGCTTGAAGACGTAGAACTCGTCCGGGTTCACCGAACCCTGCACCACCGTCTCGCCGAGCCCGAAGCTGGAGGTGACGAAGACGACGTCCTGGAAGCCCGATTCGGTGTCGATCGTGAACATCACGCCGGCAGCGCCGAGGTCGGAACGCACCATGCGCTGCACGCCCGCCGACAGCGCCACGTCGGCGTGGGCAAAGCCCTTGTGCACGCGGTAGCTGATGGCGCGGTCGTTGTAGAGCGACGCGAAGACCTCCTTCATGTGGTGCAGCACGTCGTCGATGCCGCTCACGTTGAGGAAGGTCTCCTGCTGGCCGGCGAACGAGGCGTCGGGCAGGTCTTCCGCGGTGGCCGACGAGCGCACGGCGAAGCTCGCCCCGGGGTTGTCGGCGGCCAGCAGGTGGTACTGGTTGCGGATGGCCGTCTCCAGCTCGGCCGGGAACGGCGTGTCGACGATCCAGCGGCGGATCTCCGCGCCGGCTTCGGCGAGCGCGCGCACGTCGTCGACGTTCAGCGTGGCGAGGCGGTTCTCGATGCGCTCGGCCAGGCCGCCGGTCTTCAGGAAGACGCGGAAGGCGTGCGCCGTCGTCGCGAAGCCGCCGGGCACGCGCACGCCGGTGGCCGCGAGCTGGCTGATCATCTCGCCGAGGCTGGCGTTCTTGCCGCCAACCGCCTCGACGTCGGTCATCCTCAGTTGTTCGAACGGTACGACCAGGGCGGTCGCGTGAGGTGCCTGAGACATGGGAAAGCTCCGTAGGTAAGGTAAACCGGTGCTTCCGCATGGCGCAACGGTGCCCGCACTCCCACGCTTGTGGATTCGAGTTGTCGGTGGGAGGGGCTCACGAGGCGAAGACGGCGGAATTTGGAACCGATTCTAAGGATTTCCTTGCTTATCATGGGTCATGCCTGAACGCAGCGTGTTCTTCGTCTCGGATGGCACCGGCATCACCGCCGAGACCTTCGGCAATTCGATCCTGGCGCAGTTCCCCGCCCGGCCGCGCCACGTGCGCCGGCCCTTCATCGACACCGAGGAGAAGGCACGCACCGTCGTCGGCGAGATCAACGCCGTCGCCGAGCGCGAAGGGCGGCGCCCGATTGTCTTCATCACGCTCGTGAACGACGCCGTGCGCGACATCCTCACCAGCCCGGACTGCAAGGGCTTCGTGCTCGACATGTTCTCGGCCTTCGTCGAACCGCTCGAAGTGGAGTTCGGCGTCAAGAGCAACCACCGGATCGGCCGCTTCAGCGACGCCAGCAAGAGCGCCGAGTACCACGACCGCATCGAGGCCATCAACTTCAGCCTCGCGCACGACGACGGCCAGAGCGCGCGCAACCTGGACATCGCCGACGTCATCCTCGTGGGGGTCAGCCGCAGCGGCAAGACGCCGACCTCGCTGTACCTCGCCATGCAGCACGGCATCAAGGCGGCCAACTACCCGCTGATCCCGGAAGACTTCGAGCGCGGCCGCATGCCGACGCCGCTGGCGCCGCACAAGCGCAAGTGCTTCGGCCTCACGATCGACCCCGATCGGCTCTCGCAGATCCGCCACGAGCGCCGGCCGGGCAGCCGCTACGCGTCGATCGAGAACTGCCGCTACGAGGTCAACGAGGCCGAGGCGATGATGCGCCGCGAAGGCATCGGCTGGCTGTCGTCGACGACGAAGTCGATCGAGGAGATCGCGACGACGATCCTGCGCGACATCCGCCCCGACCGGCTGATCTACTGACGCACCGCGCTCTCGTAGAGGCAGATCGCCGCCGCCGCGGCGACGTTCAGCGATTCCTCGCCGCCCGGCTGCGGGATGCGCACGGTGAGCGTGCAGCGCGCCTGCAGCGCCGCCGACACGCCCTGCCCTTCGTGGCCGAAGACCCAGGCGCAGGGCCGCGGCAGCGCGGCGTCGCGCAACAGGCTGCCGCCGTGCGAGCTGGTGCCGACCAGCGGCACGCGCAGGCCGGCGAGCGCGGTCTCGTCCAGCCCTTCGATCAGGTGCAGCGCGAAGTGCGCGCCCATGCCGGCGCGCAGCACCTTGGGCGACCAGAGCGCGGCCGTGCCCTTCAGCGCGAGCACCTGCGCCACGCCGAGCGCGGCAGCGCTGCGCAGGATGCTGCCGACGTTGCCGGCGTCCTGCAGGCGGTCGAGCACCACGCTCGCGGCAACAGCGTCGATCGCAGGCGCCGCCGGCACGTCGACGAGAAAGCCGATCGCGGCCGGCGACCCCAGCCCGCTGAGCGACTTGAACACCGGGTCGGCCAGCACCGAGACCTGCTGCGCCCAGCCGGCCAGTTCGCGCAGGCGGGCGTCGCCCGCCCACGCGCTCTCGGCAATCAGCGCCTGCGCCGCCGGCCGCCCGCGCGCGCGAAGCGCGCTGCACAGGTGGTCGCCTTCCAGCCAGGCCTCGCCGGCCTTGCGGTAGGCGTGGCCGTCGGCGGCGAGCTTGCGCACCCGCAGCACCAGCGGGTTGTCGCGCGAATGGATGTGCCGGGGCTCGCTCACGCGCGCTCGATCGCGTCGCGCACCGGCGCGTAGCTGCGCCGGTGCGCCGGGCACGCGCCGAGCCGGCGCAGCGCCTCCAGGTGCACCGGCGTCGGGTAGCCCTTGTGGACGTCGAAGCCGTAGTCCGGCCACTGCGCGTGCAGTTCGGCGCACAGGCGGTCGCGCTGCACCTTGGCGACGATGGACGCGGCCGAGATCGCCGGCACCTTGGCGTCGCCCTTCACGATGGCCTCAGCCGGCACCTTCAGCACCGGCAGGCGGTTGCCGTCGACGAGCACGTTCTGCGGCAGCAGGCGCAGGCCTTCGACGGCGCGCTTCATCGCCAGCATCGTCGCCTGCAGGATGTTCAGGCGGTCGATCTCCTCGACGCTGGCCTCGGCGATGGACACGCACAGCGCCTTGGCGCGGATCTCGTCGAACAGCTTCTCGCGCCTGCCGGGCGACAGCAGCTTCGAGTCGGCCAGGCCCCGGATCGGGTGCAGGTCGTCCAGGATCACCGCCGCCGCCACCACCGGCCCGGCCAGCGGGCCGCGGCCAGCCTCGTCCACGCCGGCCAGCAGCCCCGGCGCAAGCCAGCTGAAGGCCTGCTGCTCGCCGGCGAACCGGCGCACCTTGCGCTCCGGTCGACGCCCCTGGGACGGCCCGGCCGGCTCAGGCCTCGGCGACTTGCGCGATGGCATCGGCGGCACGCCGCGCGGTGTCGCGGCGCAGCAGGTGGTGCAGTTCGTCGAAGCGGCGCACCAGGGCGTCGGCCTTCGGCGCGTCGTCCAGCCAGGCGGCGACGGCGGCGGCGAGCGCCTCGGGCGTGCAGCGCTCCTGGATCAGTTCGGGCACGACGAACTCGCGGCACAGGATGTTCGGCAAGCCCACCCACGGCTGGTAGGCCAGGCGCTTCATCAGCTGCCAGGAGAGCGCGGCCATGCGGTAGCCGATGACCATCGGCCGCTTGAACAGCGCGGCCTCGAGCGTGGCGGTGCCGCTGGCGATGAGCGTCACGTCGCAGGCGGCCAGCGCCTCGTGCGAGCGGCCGTCCACCACCAACAGCGGCACGCCGCGCGCGTGCTCGGCCACCAGCGGGTCGACCAGCGGCCGCAGCCCCGGCGCCACCGGCAGCACGAAGCGCAGGGCCGGCCGCTCGCGGTGCAGGCGCGCGACGGCCTGCAGGAACGCGGGTGCGATGTACTGGATCTCGCTGCGCCGGCTGCCCGGCAGCACGGCGACGACCTGTTCGCCGTCGGCGAAGCCGAACGCCGCGCGCGCGGCGGCGCGCGGCGCCTGCATCGGGATCGCGTCCGCCAGCGGGTGGCCGACGTAGGTGGCGGCCACGCCATGGCGGTGCAGCAGCTCGGGCTCGAAGGGGAACAGGCAGAGCACCTGGTCGCAGCTGGCCGCCATCTTCTTCGCGCGGCCGCCGCGCCAGGCCCAGATCGACGGGCAGACGAAGTGCACGGTCTTGATGCCGGCCGCCTTCAGCCGCTGCTCGAGCCCGAGGTTGAAGTCCGGCGCGTCGACGCCGACGAAGGCGCGCGGCGGCGCCGCTATCAAGCGGTCGCCGAGGGCGTCGCGGATGCCCTTGATCTCGCGGTAGTGGCGCAGCACCTCGACGTAGCCGCGCACCGCGAGCTTGTCGCTCGGCCACCAGGCGTCGAAGCCGGTGGCGGCCATGCGCGGGCCGCCGATGCCGGCCACCTGCAGCGCCGGCCAGCGTTCCTTGAGCCCTTCGATCAGCGCCGCGGCGAGCAGGTCGCCCGACGCCTCGCCCGCGACCATCGCCAGCTGCACGGGGTGTCTCTCAGCGCGCGATGCCGCGCGTGCTGGCGGCCAGGAAGTCGAGCAGCAGCGCGATGTCCGCGTCGCCGCCCTCCACGGTGCCCGCCAGCGCCGCGATCTGCGCCTTCGCGGCGTCGAGCGTCATGCCGTCGCGGTAGAGCAGCTTGTGCATCTGCTTGACGAGGCCGATGCGCTCGCGGCTGAAGCCGCGCCGGCGCAGGCCTTCGACGTTGAAGCCGTGCACGCCCAGCGGGTTGCCGCTGACCATCATGTAGGGCGGCACGTCCTGCGAGACGTGGCTCTGGAAGCCGGTCATCGCGTGCGCGCCGATCTTGCAGAACTGGTGCACGCCGGTGAGGCCGCCGACGATGACCCAGTCGCCCACGTGCACGTGCCCGGCCAGCGTGGCGTTGTTCGCGAGGATGATGCGCGAGCCCAGCTGCACGTCGTGCGCGATGTGCACGTAGGCCATGATCCAGTTGTCGTCGCCGATGCGCGTGACACCGCCGTCCTGCGCGGTGCCGCGGCTGAAGGTGCAGAACTGGAAGATCGTGTTGCGGTCGCCGACGTGCAGCTCGGTCGGCTCGCCCTTGTACTTCATGTCCTGCGGCGCGCAGCCGAGCGCGGCATGCGGGTGCACGACGTTGTCGCGGCCCAGCGTCATCGGCCCTTCGAGCGTGCAGTGGGCGCCGATGCGCGTGCCCTCGCCGACCTTCACGCCGGCGCCGACGACCGCGTACGGCCCGACGCTGACGCCGGCCGCCAGCTCGGCGCCGGGGTCGACGATCGCGGTCGGGTGGACGCTCGCCATCGCGTTCACTTCACCTTGCGCATCGTGCACATCAGGTCGGCCTCGACGGCGAGCTCGCCGTCGACCGTGGCACGGGTCTTGTACTTGTAGATGCCGGCCTTGGCGCGGTCGATCTGCGCCTCCAGGACCAGCTGGTCGCCCGGCTCCACGGGCCGCTTGAAGCGCGCGCCGTCGATGCCGACGAAGTACACCACCGTGTCGTCGCCCGGCTCCTGGCCGATCGACTCGAAGCTGAGCAGCGCCGCCGTCTGCGCCAGCGCCTCCAGCATCAGCACGCCGGGCATCACCGGCCGCGCCGGGAAGTGGCCCTGGAAGAACGGCTCGTTCATCGACACGTTCTTCAGCGCCTTGATGCGCTTGTGGACCTCGAGCTCGAGCACGCGGTCGACCAGCAGGAACGGGTACCGGTGCGGCAGCTTCTTGAGGATCTGATGGATGTCCATGGTGGTGATCGCGGGCGTCGTCGTCATGGTTTCTTCTCCAGCGCCCGCAGTCGCTCGCGCAGGGTGTGCAGTTGCCTCAGCGTGGCAGCGTTCTTCTCCCACGCGGCATTGTCGTCGAAGGGGAACAGGCCGCTGTACTGGCCTGGCTTGTGGATCGAGCGCGTGATCACCGTGGCCGCGGTGATGTGCACGTGGTCGACGAGTTCGAGGTGGCCGAGGATGATGGCGCCGCCGCCGGCCGTGCAGTGGCGGCCGATCTTCGCGCTGCCGGCGACGCCGACGCAGCCGGCGAAGGCCGAGTGCGCGCCGACGCGCACGTTGTGGCCGATCTGCACCAGGTTGTCGAGCTTGACGCCGTCCTCGATGACGGTGTCGTCGAGCGCGCCGCGGTCGATGCAGGTGTTGGCGCCGATCTCGACGTCGTCGCCGATGGCGACCGCGCCGAGCTGTTCGATCTTCTCCCAGCGGCCGGCGCTGGGCGCGAAGCCGAAGCCGTCGGCGCCGATGACGGCCCCGCTGTGCACGATGCCGCGCGCGCCGATGCGGCAGCCTTCGGACAGCACGGCACGCGCCTTCAGCACCGTGTGCTCGCCGACGGTGGCGCCCTCGCCCACGTGCACGTGCGTGCCGAGCACGACGCCGGCGCCGACCCGGGCGCCGCTGCCGACATAGGCAAACGCCCCGATCACCGCCGACGCGTGCACCACCGCGCCGGGCTCGACGACCGCGCTGGCGTGCACCCCACCGGGCACGATGCCGCGCCGCTGCGCCGCCCACCACTGCGTGAGGCGCGCGAACGCGAGATAGGGGTCGGCGCAGACGATGGCCGCGCCGCGTGCCGCGGCGGCTTCGCGCATCGCCGGCGCGACGATCACGCAGCCGGCGCGCGAGGCCGCGAGCTGCGCCTGGTAGCGCGGGTTCGAGAGGAAGCTGATGGTGTCGGGCGCCGCGCCGTCGAGCGGGCCGATGCGGCTGACGGCGTGCTCGGCGTCGCCGAGCAGTTCACCGCCCAGCAGGGCCGCGAGGTCGCCGATGCGAACCTGCACCGCGCGCCCGTGGCGTCACTTGGCCGGGCCGGCGGCCGGCGCGGTCGAGTTGAGCGCCTTGATCACCTTGTCGGTGATGTCCACCCGCGGGCCGGCGAAGATGGCCTCCTGCAGGATGACGTCGTACTTCTCGGTGTCGAAGATCTGCTTGATCGCGCGGTTCGCGCGCTCGACGATGGCGGCGAGTTCCTCGTTGCGGCGCTGGTTCAGGTCTTCCTGGAACTCGCGGCGCTTGCGCTGCAGGTCGCGGTCCTGTTCGACGAGTTCGCGCTGGCGGCGCGAACGCTCGGTCTCCGACAGCGTGGGGCCGTCCTTGTCGAGCTTGTCGGCGGCGGCCTTCAGCTTGCCGGCCTGGTCGCCGAGTTCGCGGTCACGCTTGGCGAACTCGGCTTCGAGCTTGGCCTGCGCGGCCTTGGCCGGCGCGGCTTCGCGCATCACGCGTTCGCTGTTGACGTAGCCGAGCTTCAGTTCCTGCGCCTGCACGGCCGAGAACGCAAGCCCGGTCGCCGCCGCGGCGAGCAGCATCTTGAGTGGCGGCATCTTCATCAGAACGCGGTCCCGATCTGGAATTGGAATTTCTGGATTCTATCGTTGCGCTGCACGCGCAACGGCGAGCCGTACGAGAGCTTCAGCGGACCCACCGGCGAGATCCACGACAGGCCCACGCCGGCCGACGCGCGCAGCGAGTCCCAGGTCATCGTCTCGCCATCGCGCCAGACGTTGCCGGTGTCGGCGAACGCGAAGACGCGCAGCGACTTGTCGTTGCCGGTGCCCGGCACCGGGAAGTAGAGCTCGCTGTTGAGGTTGAAGCGCTTGGCGCCGCCGATGTAGGCGCCCGTGGGGTCGACGACGCCGAGCGAGCCCTGCTCGAACACGCGCACCGTGCCCAGGCCGCCGCCGTAGAAGTTCTTGAACACGGGGAACGCGCGGCCGCCCAGGCCCTTGCCGTAGCCGAATTCGGTGTTGACGCCGATCGACATCTTCGCCGGCAGTTGCCAGTACTCCTGGTACTGCAGGTTGCTGCGCAGGTAGCGCACGTCGCCGGCGATGCTCCACTCGAAGTTGACACGCTGGTAGCGGCCGTCGGTGGGCACGAGCACGCTGTTGCGGCCGTCGCGCTGCCAGCCCAGCGTGAGCGGGATCGAGTAGCTGTTGGCGCCGTACTGCGCGCGGTAGTTCAGGTAGGACAGCGGGATGCCCTGCGAGGTGCCGATGCGCGTCTGCTCGGCACCGATGCCGACGAACACCATGTCGAGCTCGGAGAACGGCACGCCGAAGCGCACCGACAGGCCCGGCGTCGCGAGGTCGTAGCTGTCGCCCAGGCTGTTCAGCGGGCGGCTGGTGCGGTAGTAGATGTCGAACGCGCGCGAGATGCCGTCGACGGTGAAGTACGGGTCCACCGAACTCAGCACCAGCGTGCGGTAGCTCTTCGCGGTGTTGATCTCCAGGCCCAGGTAGTTGCCGGAGCCGAACACGTTGTCCTGGCGGATCTGGCCGGTCAGCGAGAACTTCTCGGCGTTGGAGTAGCCGGCGCCGATCATCAGGCTGCCGGTGGGCTTCTCCTCGACCTTGACGACGAGGTCGACCTGGTCGGGCGCGCCCGGCACCTCGCTGGTGTCGACGCTGACGTCCTTGAAGTAGCCCAGGCGCTCGACGCGGTCGCGCGAGATCTTGATGCGGCCGCCGTCGTACCAGCTCGACTCGAGCTGGCGGAATTCGCGCCGCACGACCTCGTCGCGCGTGCGCGTGTTGCCGCCGACGTCGATGCGGCGCACGTAGACGCGCCGCTGCGGCTCGGCCGCCAGCGTCAGCGCGACCTGGCCGCTGGCGCGGTCGACCTGCGGGCGCTGCTCGACGCGCGAGAACGCGTAGCCGTACAGGCCGAAGCGCTCGTTGAAGCGCTTCACGGTCTCGGCCACGGCGTCGCCGTTGTACGGCTCGCCCGGGCGCACGAGCACGAGCGACTTGAACTCGTCTTCCTTGCCGAGGTAGTCGCCCTCGAGCTTCACCGAGGTCACGGTGTAGGGCTGACCTTCGCGCACCGAGATCGTGATCGTGATCTGCTGCTTGTCCGGCGAGATCGTGACCTGCGTCGACTCGACCGCGAACTCGAGGTAGCCGCGGTTCAGGTAGTACGCGCGCAGCGTCTCGAGGTCGGCGTTGAGCTTGGTGCGCGAGTAGCGGTCGGACTTGCTGTACCAGGTGAACCAGCCGCCGGTGGTGAGGTCGAACAGGCTCAGCAGCGCCTGCTCGTCGAAGGCCTTCGCGCCGACGATGCGAATGTCCTTGATCTTGGCGGCATCGCCCTCGGTCATCGTGAAGGTCACGTTGACGCGGTTGCGCTCGATCGGCGTCACCGTCGTCACGACCTCGGCGCCGTACAGGCTGCGGCTCAGGTACTGGCGCTTGATCTCCTGCTCGGCGCGGTCGATCAGCGCACGGTCGAAGGGCAGCCCTTCGCCGATGCCGGCATCCTTCAGCGACTTGACGAGCGGATCCTTGTCGAACTCCTTCAGGCCGGCGAAGGTGATCGACGCGATGATCGCGCGCTCTTCGACGATGACGGTGGCCACCTGGCCCTCGACCTCGATGCGCACGTCCTTGAAGAGGCCGGTGGCGAACAGCGCGCGCAGCGCGGCGGCGCCCTTCTCGTCGTTGTAGGTGTCGCCGATGCGGAACGGCAGCGCGGCGAACACGGTGCCGGGGTCGGTGCGCTGGATGCCCTCGATGCGGATGTCCTTGAGGATGAAGGGCGTCACCGCGTGCGCGGCAGGCAGCATGAAGGCCGCCGCCGCGACGAGTGCTGCGACCGGGCGCAGCGGTGCGGACGGGAATGCAGGGAGCATCGAGGGGATCAGTGCAGGCCCAGCAGGCGGGCCACGTCGTTGAAGAGGGCCACCGACATCATCATCAGCAGCAGCGCGATGCCACCGCGCTGCAGCCTCGCGAGCCAGAGCTCGGAGACCGGCCTGCCGGTGACGGCCTCGAAAATGTAATACATCAGGTGACCGCCATCGAGCATGGGCAGCGGCAGCAGGTTCAGCACACCGAGGCTCACGCTGACGAGAGCGAGGAAGCCTAGGTAGTAGGCCAGCCCCTGCTGCACCGACTGGCCGGCGTAGTCGGCGATGGTGAGCGGGCCGGACAGGTTCTTCAGCGACGCCTCGCCGATCAGCATGCGGCCGAGCATCTTCACCGTCAGCGCCGACACCTCCCAGGTGCGCACGGCGCCCTTCACGAGACCGTCGACCGGACCCTGGCGCACCGTCACCATCTCGGGCGCCTGGCCGACGACGGCGTCGATGCGGCCGATGCGGCGCTCGCCGTCGGCGGCGACGCGCGGCGTGAGGTCGACCTCGAGGCGGCGGCCGGCGCGTTCGAGCACCCAGCGCTGCGCCGCCGGGGTGGCGCCGTCCTTGGCGCTGCCGCGGATGCGCTCGACGATCTGCTGCGCGTCGGCGACGGGTGCGCCGTCGATCGCCAGCACGCGGTCGCCGCGCTGCAGGCCGGCGGCGGCGGCCGGGCCGCCGGCGCGCACCTCGCCCAGGCGCGGCTCGCTGAAGGCCGGCGGCAGGCCGATGCGCTTCATCAGCGCGGCGTCGACATCGCCGCTCTGCAGGCGCGACAGGTCCAGCCGCACGGTGCGCGCGCCGCGGCCGTCGCGGTCGGTCACCTGCAGGTGCAGCACCTCGGCGTGCAAAGCGGCCTGCGTGACCTGCCAGCGCAGGTCGGGCATCGAAGAGACCTCGCTCCACTGTTCGCCGTCGGTCGAGCGCGCGCGCACCCAGTCGCCGGCGCGCAGGCCGGCGCCGTCGGCCACGCTGCCGGCCACCGGCGTGCCGAGCACGGCGCGCGGCTCGTCGATGCCGATCCAGTGCGCGACGGCGTAGAGCAGCACCGCCAGCAGCAGGTTCGCCAGCGGGCCGGCCGACACGATGGCGGCGCGCTGCGCCAGCGGCTTGCGGTTGAAGGCCTGGTCGGCCTCGCGGCGGTCGACGTCCATCTCGCGTTCGTCGAGCATGCGCACGTAGCCGCCGAGCGGCAGCGCGCAGACGACGAACTCGGTGCTGTCGGGCGTGGCCTGGCGGCGCCACAGCACGCGGCCGAAACCGACCGAGAAGCGCAGCACCTTCACGCCGCAGGCGCGCGCCACGCGGTAGTGGCCGTACTCGTGCACGACGATGAGCACGCCCAGCGTGAGGATGAAGGCCAGCACGGTGGTGATCACGCGGCCACCTCCAGGATGAAGTCGCGCGCGGTGCGGCGGGCGCGCTCGTCGAGCGCGACGAGGTCGTCGATCGTCGCCACCGGCCCGAGGCGCGGCGCCAGCGCCTCGATCGTGCGTGCGTTGACGGCGTGGATGCCGGTGAACGAGAGGCGGCGGTCCAGGAAGGCGGCGACCGCCTCCTCGTTGGCGGCGTTCAGCACGGTGGTCGAGCCTTCCGGCGCGCGCAGCGCCTCCCAGGCGAGCTGCAGGCCGGGCCAGCGCCGCGTGTCCGGCGGCTCGAAGGTCAGCGCCGACAGCGCCAGGAAGTCCAGCCGCGAGGCACCCGACTCGATGCGCTCCGGGAACGAGAGGCCGTAGGCGATCGGCACCCGCATGTCCGGCGTGCCCAGCTGCGCCAGCACCGACCCGTCGCGGCACACGACCATCGAGTGGATGATGCTCTGCGGGTGGATGACGACGCGGATGCGCTCGGGCTCCAGGCCGAACAGCCAGTGCGCCTCGATCACCTCGAGCGCCTTGTTCATCATCGTCGCCGAGTCGACCGAGATCTTGCGGCCCATGACCCAGTTCGGGTGCGCCACCGCCTGCTCGGGCGTCACGCCGTGCAGCGACTCGGGCTCGCGCTGGCGGAACGGGCCGCCGCTGGCGGTGAGCACGAGGTGGTCGATGCGCGCGTTCCAGGCGCGGCGGTCCTCGGGCAGGCACTGGAAGATCGCCGAGTGCTCGCTGTCGATCGGCAGCAGCGTGGCGCCGCCCTCCTCGACCGCGCGCATGAAGAGCGCGCCGCCGACGACGAGCGCTTCCTTGTTGGCCAGCAGCAGCCGCTTGCCGGCGCGCGCCGCCGCCATGCACGGCGGCAGGCCGGCGGCGCCGACGATGGCGGCCATCACGCTGTCGACCTCCGGAGCGGCTGCCATCTCGCAGAGCGCGGCGGCGCCCACCCGCACCTCGGTGGGCACGCCGGCCAGCAGCGCGCGCAGTTCGGTGGCACGCGCCTCGGTGGGCACGACGGCGACGCGCGGGCGGAACCGGCGGCACTGCTCGGCCAGCACGTCCACGCGCTGCCAGGCCGAGAGGCCGACCACCTCGAAGCGCTCCGGGTGGCGCGCCACCACGTCGAGCGTGCTGGTGCCGATGGAGCCGGTCGAACCGAGGATCACGAGTCTCTGCACGGGCTTCATCCTTGCTACAACCAGGCGAGCGCGAGCGCGATCGGGAACACCGGCAGCAGCGCGTCGATGCGGTCGAGCACGCCGCCGTGGCCGGGGAGAAGGCCGCTGCTGTCCTTCATGCCGGCGGCGCGCTTGACGAGCGATTCGACGAGGTCGCCGACGACGCTCATCGCCGACAGCGCCAGCAGCGTCAGCACCGTGCCGACGAGGCCGACGGTGCGTGCCAGGTGGGTGTACAGGCTGGGGCCGTCGACCGCGAAGGTGCGGTCGATCCAGTTCCACAGCAGCGCCAGCAGCAGCACGCCGGCCATGCCGCTCCAGACGCCTTCCCAACTCTTGCCGGGGCTGATCGACGGCGCCAGCTTGCGCCGGCCCCAGGCCTTGCCGCCGAAGTAGGCCGCGACGTCGGCCATCCAGACGAGGCAGAACACCGACAGCATGAAGTTGATGCCGACGGCCCGCGCGCGCCCCATCGCGAGCCAGGCCGCCCACAGCGCGACGAGGCCGATGGCCCAGCGTGCCATGCGCGGCAGGTGCGGCCACTGCGTCGGCCCGCTCCTGAGCGCGATGAAGCCGCCCACCAGCCAGACCGCGCAGGCCACCCACCAGGCGGCGGCCGGCGTGCGCGTGGTCCAGTCGGCGGCGAAGGCCGCGGCACAGGCCAGCGCCAGCAACACCGCCATGCCCACCGACACCGGGCCCGGCGCCTGGTTCAGGCGGCCCCATTCCCACCCGGCGGCGGCGATGAAGACGAGCGTCAGCAGCGCGAACGGCAGCAGGCTCGCCACCGTCAGCGACAGCAGGAAGGGGACGACCAGCACCAAGGCCGTGATGACCCGCAGCCGCAGCATCGGAGGCTTCGCCTAGGTGCCCTCGGGCACCACCTCGTTGGGTCGGATGCCGCCGAAGCGCCGGTCGCGCTGCGCGAAGGCCGCCAGCGCGGCGTCGATGTCGGCTTCGCCGAAGTCGGGCCAGAGGCGGTCGGTGAAGAAGAACTCGGAGTACGCGGCCTGCCACAGCAGGAAGTTGCTCACCCGCATCTCGCCGCCGGTGCGGATGAAGAGATCGGGGTCGGGCGCGTAGGCCAGCGCCATGCGGCTGGACAGGTAGGCCTCGTCGACCTGCTCGGCCGGCACGCCTTCGGCGATGGCCCGGCGGCAGGCCTGCACCATGTCCCAGCGGCCGCCGTAGTTGAACGCCACCGACAGCGTGATGCGGCGGTTGTTGGCGGTCAGCGTCTCGGCCTGCTCCCAGGCCGCGCGCAGCTTGTCGGACACCGCATCGCGGTCGCCGACGATGCGGATGCGCACGCCGTCGTTGGCCAGCTTCTGCAGGTACTTGGTCACCGCGACGAGCACCAGGCTCATCAGGCCGGAGACCTCCTCGGTCGGGCGCTTCCAGTTCTCGGACGAGAACGCGTACACGGTGAGGAACTCGACGCCGCGCTCGGCGAAGGCGTTGACGGTGCGCACCAGCGTGTCGACGCCTTGCTTGTGGCCGAAAAAGCGCGGCATGTAGCGCTGGCGTGCCCAGCGGCCGTTGCCGTCCATGACGACGGCCACGTGGCGCGGCACCAGGCCTTGCGGGGCGGTCGGGGCGGTCAGTCGCGTCTCCGGGAGCGGGCGGCTTGGGGCGGTGCGGCAGGCGGCGTCAGACCGCCATCACTTCCGCTTCCTTGCCCTGCACGAGCTTGTCGATCTGCGCGATCGTGCCATCGGTGAGGCGCTGCACCTCGTCCTGGGCGCGGCGCTCGTCGTCCTCGGTGGCCAATTTGTCCTTCAGCAGCTTCTTCAGGTGGTCGTTGGCGTCGCGGCGGATCGCGCGGGCGGCGATCTTCGCTTCTTCACCGGCGTGGCGCACCACCTTGGTCAGCTCGCGGCGGCGTTCCTCGGTCAGCGCCGGCATCGGCACGCGCAACAGGTCGCCCTGCGACGACGGGTTGAGGCCGAGGTCGGACTCGCGGATCGCCTTCTCGATCTTCGGGCCCATGCCCTTTTCCCAGGGCTGCACGCTGATCGTGCGGGCGTCGAGCAGGGTCACGTTGGCGACCTGGCTGATCGGCACCATCGAGCCGTAGTAGTCCACGTGCACCTGGTCCAGCAGGCCGGGGTGGGCACGGCCGGTGCGGATTTTGTGCAGTTCGTTCTTGAACGCCTCGATGGTCTTGCCCATCTTCTCGGAGGCGGTCTTCTTGATGTCGGCAATGGTCATGGCGGTGGTCATGGCGTGTCGTGCCTCGTCAAACGTGTACCAGCGTGCCTTCGTCCTCGCCGAGCACCACGCGCTTGAGCGCGCCGGGCTTGAAGATGCTGAACACGCGGATCGGCAGCTTCTGGTCGCGGCACAGCGCGAAGGCCGCCGCGTCCATCACCTGCAGGTTCTTCGCGATCGCCTCGTCGAAGGTGATGCGGGCGTAGCGCGTCGCGGCCGGGTCCTTGTTGGGGTCGGCGGTGTAGACGCCGTCGACCTTGGTCGCCTTCAGCACCACCTCGGCGCCGATCTCGGCGCCGCGCAGCGCGGCCGCGGTGTCGGTGGTGAAGAAGGGGTTGCCGGTGCCGGCCGCGAAGACGACGACCTTGCCCTCTTCCAGGTACTGCAGCGCCTTCGGTCGCACGTAGGGCTCGACGACCTGCTCGATGCTGATGGCGGACATCACGCGCGCCGTCATGCCTTCCTGGCGCATCGTGTCGGCGAGCGCGAGCGAGTTCATCACGGTGGCCAGCATGCCCATGTAGTCGGCGGTGGCGCGGTCCATGCCGACCGAGCCGCCGGCGACGCCGCGGAAGATGTTGCCGCCGCCGATGACGACCGCCACCTCGCAGCCGAGGCGGGTCACGTCCTGCACCTCGCGCACCATGCGCACGATGGTGGCACGGTTGATGCCGTAGGCGTCGTCGCCCATCAGCGCTTCGCCCGACAGCTTGAGCAGGATGCGCTTGTATGCCGGCATGCGGTGGATCTCCTAACGGGTGCGGTGCGAGAGTCGGATCAAGAGTGTAAGGGGGCCCCGCGGCCCCCTTGTTTCAGAGATCGACCAGGGTCACTGGCCCTTCGCGGCGGCGACCTGCGCCGCCACCTCGGCGGCGAAGTCGTCGGCCTTCTTCTCGATGCCCTCGCCCACCACGTACAGCGTGAAGCCCTTCACCGCGGTGCCGGCGGCCTTGAGCATCTGCTCGACCGTCTGCTTGTCGTTCTTGACGAAGGGCTGGTTCAGCAGCGAGACCTCCTTCAGGAACTTCTGCACCGAGCCGTCGACCATCTTGGCGACGATCTCGGCCGGCTTGCCGCTCTCGGCGGCCTTCTCGGCCGCGATGCGGCGCTCGGTCTCGACCAGGTCGGCCGGCACTTCGGCGGTCGACAGCGCCTTCGGCTTCATCGCGGCGACGTGCATCGCGACGTCCTTGGCGGCGACCTCGTCACCGTCGAACTCGACGACGACGCCGATGCGCGTGCCGTGCAGGTAGCTGGCGAGCTTGCCGCCGCCGGCCCAGCGCTTGAAGCGGCGGATCGACATGTTCTCGCCGATCGTGCCGCCCAGGCCCTTGCGCACGTCTTCCAGCGTGGGGCCGAAGCCGTCCTGCGCGTAGGGCAGCGCGGACAGCGCGGCGACGTCGGCCGGGTTGTGGTCGGCGACCAGCTGGGCGCAGGCCTTCACGAGCGCCAGGAAGCTGTCGTTCTTGGTGACGAAGTCGGTCTCGCAGTTGACCTCGACGAGGGCACCGGTGCTGCCGGCGACGACGCACGACACCGCGCCTTCGGCGGCCACGCGCGAAGCCGCCTTGCTCGCCTTGTTGCCGAGCTTGACGCGCAGGATCTCCTCGGCGCGGCCCATGTCGCCATCGGCCTCGGTGAGCGCCTTCTTGCACTCCATCATCGGCGCGTCGGTCTTGGCGCGCAGTTCGGCCACCATGCTTGCAGTGATCGCGGGCATTACATCAATCTCCAAATTGCAGTGCGCACCGCCGGGCGAGCGAAAGCCGTCCGGCGGGCATGACATCGATTGGCGGCACGGGGCGCCACGGCCCCGCGGCGCGCGATCAGGCCTCTTCGCGGACCTCGACGAACTCGTCGCCGCCGGCAGCGGCAGCGACGACGTCGGTGGTGGCGGCGGCCTTGCCCTCGAGCACGGCGTCGGCGACGGCGCGCGCGTACAGCGCGACGGCCTTGGCCGAGTCATCGTTGCCCGGAATCACGTAGTCGATGCCGACCGGCGAGTGGTTCGTGTCGACGATGCCGATGACCGGGATGCCCAGCTTCTTCGCTTCGGCGACGGCGATCTTGTGGTAACCGACGTCGATGACGAACATCGCGTCCGGCAGCGCGCCCATGTCCTGGATGCCGCCGATGTCCTTCTCGAGCTTGGACAGCTCGCGGTCGAACAGCAGGGCTTCCTTCTTGATCATCGCGTCCATGCCGGCGTCCTTCGTCGCCTGCATGTCCTTCAGCTTCTTCAGCGAGCCCTTGACCGTCTTGAAGTTGGTCAGCATGCCGCCGAGCCAGCGCTGGTCGACGAAGGGCATGCCGCAGCGCTGCGCTTCCATCGAGATCACCTCGCGCGCCTGGCGCTTGGTGCCGATCATCAGGATGTTGCCGCGGCGCGCGGACAGCTGGCGCACGAACTTCATCGCGTCCTCGAAGAGCGGCAGCGTCTTCTCGAGGTTGATGATGTGGATCTTGTTGCGATGGCCGTAGATGTACGGGGCCATCTTGGGGTTCCAGAAGCGCGTCTGGTGCCCGAAATGGACACCGGCTTCCAGCATTTCACGCATGGAGACAGACATGAGAACTCCGAAGGTTGGGTCTAGAATCCCGGCGCTTCATCGTGGCTGGGAGGCCACGACACCTCAGAGGGCCGGGTTCGCGATTTGTTCGCCGCAATCCGGGTCCCTGACGGCACCCGCTTCGAGGCAAACCCAATGAGTTTAACACGCCCGGCCGCGGCCGATCTGATCTCGGCGCGCGCCGCGCTCGCGTCCGGTGAGTGCAGCGCACTCGACCTGCTGGCGGCGGCCGGGGCCGCTGCGGCCAAGACCCCGCACGTCTACCTTCGCCGCTTCGACGCCCAGGCCGCCGCCGCGGCGGCCGATGCCGATGCCCGCGTGGCCGCCGGTGCACCGCTGCCGCCGCTGGGCGGGCTGGCGGTGTCGATCAAGGACCTGTTCGACGTCGCGGGCATGCCGACCACCGCGGCCTCCGCGGCGATGGCCGACGCCGCGCCCGCCGCCGGCGACTGCCCGGCGGTCGCGCGGCTGCGCGCGGCCGGCGCGGCGCTCGTCGGCCACACCAACCTCTCGGAGTTCGCGTTCTCCGGCGTCGGCATCAATCCGCACCACGGCACGCCGGCGAACCCGGTGACCGCCGCGCTCGACGCCACGCCGCGCGCGCCCGGCGGCTCCACCTCGGGCGGCGCCGTCTCGGTGGCCACCGGTTCGGCCTGGGCGGCGCTCGGCTCCGACACCGGCGGCTCGATCCGCATCCCGGCCGCGCTGCAGGGCCTGGTCGGCTTCAAGAACACGCAGTCGCTGACACCGCTGGACGGCGCCGTGCCGCTGTCGACCACGCTGGACACCGCCTGCGCGATCACGCGCTCGGTGCGCGACGCCGTGCTGCTGCACGAGGTGCTGGCGGCGCGGACCGTGCGCGTGCCGGCGCGGCCGCTGGGCGCGCTGCGCCTGGCACTGCCGACGACGCTGATGCTCGACGACCTGGAACCCGCCGTCGCCCGCGCCTTCGAGCGCACCGTGGCGCGCCTGCGCGCCGCCGGCGCGACGGTCGAGGAGATCACACTGCCGCCGCTCGCCGAGCTGGCGGCCATCAACGCGCAGGGCGGCTTCGCCGCCGCCGAGTCCTGGGCCTGGCACCGGGCCCGACTCGAAACACGCGCCGACCGCTACGACCCGCGCGTGGCGCTGCGCATCCGCCGCGGCGCGGCGATGAGCGCGGCCGACTACATCGACCTGCTGCACACGCGGCGCGACTGGATCGCGCGCATGGGCGGCGCGCTCGCCGGCTTCGACGCCGCGCTGTCGCCGACGGTGCCGCTGGTGGCGCCGCCGCTGGCACCGCTGCTGGCCAGCGACGAGAGCTTCTTCGCCACCAATGGCCGCCTGCTGCGCAACCCGTCGGCGGTGAACTTCCTCGACGGCTGCGCGCTGTCGCTGCCCTGCCACGACGACGGCGAACTGCCGGTCGGCCTGATGGTCTGGGGCCCGGCCTTCGCCGACGACACGGTGCTCGGCGTCTCGCTGGCGATCGAGCGCACGATCGGCCACGCGGCGGCCGGGAGCTGACCCGGTGCGCATCGCCATCATCGGCGCCGGCATCGTCGGCGTGACCACCGCGTACGAGCTCGCGGCCGACGGCCACGAGGTCACCGTCTTCGAACGCCGCGGCAGCGTCGCCAGCGAGACCAGTTTCGCGAATGCCGGTGTCGTCGCGCCGGGCTACGTCACGCCGTGGGCGGCACCGGGCATGCCGCGCAAGGTGCTGGGGCAGCTGTTCGCCCGCCACGCCGCGGTGCGCGTGAACGGCGGCGCGCTCGCCACGCACGCCGGCTGGCTGTGGCGCTGGTGGCGCGCCTGCCGGCCGGCCGTCTACACGCCGAACCGCAGCGCCATGCAGCGGCTGGCGCGCTTCAGCCAGCACCGCCTGGCCGAGCTGACGCACGCGATGCAGCTCGACTACGAGCAGCGCCCCGGCTACCTGGTGCTGCTGCGCGGCGTCAAGGAACTCGTGCAGGCGCGCCCCGGACTCGCGCTGCTGGCCGAGATGGGCGTCAAGTTCGAGCTCGTCGACGCCGACCAAGCGCGCCGCCTCGAGCCCGGCCTGAACCCGGACACCGAGCTGCGCGCCGCCATCCACCTGCCGTCCGACGGCGTGGGCAACTGCCGCCAATTCGCGCACCTGATGAAGAACGAGGCGCAGCGCCTGGGCGCCGACTTCCGCTTCGACACCGACGTGCTTCAACTCGCGCCCGGAGCGCGGCCGGCCGTGCGCACCGCGCAGGGCGAGATGGCCTTCGACGCCGTCGTCGTCGCCGCGGGCGTCGAGGCCTCGGCGCTGCTGCGCGGTGTCGGCGTCCGGCTGCCGCTGCTGCCGGTCTACGGCTACTCGGTGACGGCACCGCTGCGCGCGCAGGACGGCCTGAACGCCGAGGCGCCGCAGGCCGGCCTGATGGACGAACGCTACAAGGTCGCGATCACGCGCCTGGGCCAGCGCGTGCGCGTGGCCGGCAGCGCCGAGATCGGCGGCCGGCTCGACCGCTTCAACGAAGCCGCCGTCGCCACGCTGTACCGCGTGCTCGACGACTGGTTCCCGGGCGCCGCCGCGGTGGCGCAGGCGCAGCGCTGGAAAGGCGCGCGGCCGATGCTGCCCGACGGCCCGCCGGTGCTGGGCGCCAGCGGCGCGACGGGCGTCTGGCTGAACCTCGGCCACGGCTCCAGCGGCTGGGCGTTGTCCTGCGGGTCGGCGCGCGTGCTGGCCGAGCAGATCGGCGGCCGCGCGCCGCCCATCGACCTCAGCGGCCTGGGCATCGAGCGCCTGCGCTGACGCCGCGCGCGCTTGCGGCGCGCCGGCCCGGCTTCACAATGCACGGCATGAGCCTTGCCCTCGTCGCGCCCGATGCCGGCCCGTGGCCCTTGCACAGCGCCGCGGCGTCGCGCGCGGCGGAGGCGGCGGCACTGGCGGCGACACCACCGCATGCCTTGATGCAGCGCGCCGGGCTCGCCGTGGCACGGCTGGCGCTCGCCATCGCGCCGCACGCGCAACGCGTGTGCGTGCTGGCCGGGCCGGGCAACAACGGCGGCGACGGGCTCGTGGCGGCGCTGCACCTGCACCGCGCCGGGCGCCAGGTGCAGGTTCTGCGCATCGGTGGCGCTGCGCGCATGCCGGCCGACGCCGCCGATGCACTGCAATGCGCGCGAGCCGCCGGCGTGCCCATCGCCGATGGCACCGCCGCCGCGGCGCGGGCCGACCTCGTCATCGACGCGCTGCTCGGCCTGGGCACGCAGCGCGCGCCCGAAGGCGAGTTCGCGCAGGCCATCGCCCTCGCCCAGGCTGGCGGCGCGCCGGTGCTGGCGGTCGACCTGCCCTCGGGGCTGCACCCGGACACCGGCCAGCCGCTCGGTGACGCCGTCGTCCACGCGCAGGCCACGCTGTCGCTGCTGACGCTGAAGCCCGGCCTCTTCACCGGCCGCGGGCGCGATCTTGCAGGCGCGGTGTGGTTCGACGCCCTCGGCGTCGACGCGCCGGGCGCGACGGCCGAACTCGCCGGCGCGCCGGCCCTGGCCGCACGCCACCACGCGCAGCACAAGGGCAGCTTCGGCGACGTGGCTGTGGTCGGCGGCGCTCCGGGCATGGCCGGTGCGTTGCGGCTGGCGGCACGCGCCGCGCTCGCCGCCGGGGCCGGCCGCGTGTTCGCCAGCGCGCTCGACGACAGCGCACCGCTGCTCGACCCGGCGTGGCCCGAATTGATGCTGCGCCGACAGTGGTGGACCGCGGCGCCGGCCGTGCTGTCGGCCACCACCGTGGCGTGCGGCTGCGGCGGCGGCGACGCCGTGCGCGCGGTACTGCCACCGCTGCTGACGCACGCGGCGCGGCTGGTGCTGGACGCGGACGCGCTGAACGCGCTGGCCGCCGACAGCGCGCTGCAGACGCTGCTGGTCGCACGCGCGGCGCGCGGCCGCCCGACGGTGCTGACGCCCCACCCACTGGAAGCGGCACGCCTGCTCGGCAGCACCACCGCCACGGTGCAGGGCGACCGCCTCGCCAGCGCGCAAGCGCTGGCCGCGCGCTTCGGGGCGGTCGTCGTCTTGAAGGGATCGGGCAGCGTCGTCGCCGTGCCCGGCGCCCTGCCCTCGGTCAACCCGACCGGCAACGCACTGCTCGCCACGGCCGGCACCGGCGACGTGCTGGCCGGCTGGATCGCCGGCCTGTGGGCCCAGGGAACGAGCGCCCGCACCGCCGCGGTCGAGGGCACCTGGTGGCACGGCCACGAGGCCGACAGGGCGCTTGCGGCCGGCCGGCGGCACGCGCTGCGCGCCGCCGAGCTGGTCGACGCGATGCGCGCCGGCTGACGCGGCTCAGCGTCGCTTCTTCGCGGCGGTCTTGCCGGCGCCACCCGGCTTGCGCTTCGCGGCTGCGGCCTTGCGCTCGCGCGAGACAGCCTTCACCGTGCGGTCGGTGGCGCGCAGCGTGTTCAGCTCCTCGCTGGCCGTGGCCGGGCGCTCGGGGCGGCCGCGCGAGATGAGGCGTTCGGTCTCGCCCTCGCGCACCATGCGGAAGTCGATCTTGCGGCCGTCCAGGTCGACGCGGCTCACCTGCACGCGCACGCGGGTGCCGATGGCGTAGCGCACGCCGGTGCGTTCGCCGCGCAGTTCCTGGCGCGTCTCGTCGAAGCGGTAGTACTCGCCGCCGAGCTCGGTGATGTGCACCAGGCCTTCCACGTACAAGCTGTCCAGCGTGACGAAGAGGCCGAAGCTCGCGACCGCACTGACGGTGCCGTTGAACTCCTCGCCGAGGTGCTCGCGCATGAAGCGGCACTTGAGCCAGGCCTCGACGTCGCGCGAAGCCTCGTCGGCCCGGCGCTCGTTGGCGCTGCAGTGCGCGCCGGTGGCTTCCCACCCGGCCAGCTCCTGCGACAACGGCTTGGCCGTGCGCTGCGGCACCTTGCCGCCCTTGCGCACCTCGGGCGTGCGCGTCTTCGGGCTCAGCACGTGGTGGTAACGCTTGGCGCCGAGCAGGCCCTTGATGACGCGGTGGACGAGCAGGTCGGGGTAGCGCCGGATCGGGCTCGTGAAGTGCGTGTAGGCGTCGTACGCGAGGCCGAAGTGGCCGGCGTTGGTCGCCGTGTAGACGGCCTGCTGCATCGAGCGCAGCAGCATCGTGTGGATCTGCTGCGCGTCGACGCGGCCCTGCGTGGCCTGGGCGATGGCCTGCATCTCCGACGGCGTCGGCTCGTCCGACAGATGCAGGCCCAGGCCCAGCGCCTTCAGGTAGGCCTGCAACGCCATGCGTTTCTCGGGCGTCGGCCCTTCGTGCACGCGGTACAGCGACGGGTGCTCGGCCGCGGCGATGAAGTGCGCCGCGCAGACGTTGGCGGCGAGCATGGCCTCCTCGATCAGGCGGTGTGCATCGGTGCGCGTGCGCGGCACGATCTTCTCGATGCGGCCGTCGTCGTCGCAGACGATCTGCGTCTCGACGGTATCGAAGTCGATCGCGCCACGCGTGCCGCGCTTCTTCAAGAGCGCACGGAACGCCTCGTGCAGGTGCAGCAGGTGCGCCACCAGCTCGGGGCGGCGCTGCGCCTCGGGGCCGCGCGTGTTGGCGAGGATGGCCGCCGCTTCGGTGTAGGTCAGGCGCGCGTGCGACCGGATGACCGCCGGGAAGAACTGGTACGCGTCGAGCGTGCCGTCCTGCGCGACGATCATGTCGCACACCATCGCCAGGCGGTCCTCGTCCGGGTTCAGCGAGCACAGGCCGTTCGACAGCTTCTCCGGAAGCATCGGGATCACGCGGCGCGGGAAGTACACCGAGGTGGCACGCTCGTAGGCGTCCTCGTCGATCGGCTCGCCCGGCTTCACGTAGTGGCTGACGTCGGCGATGGCGACGACGAGACGCCAGCCCTCGAACAGCGACTTGCCACGGCCGCGCTTGAAGGGCTCGCAGTAGACGGCGTCGTCGAAGTCGCGCGCGTCCTCGCCGTCGATGGTGACGAGCGGCACGTCGGTGAGGTCGATGCGGTGGCGCTTGTCGGCCGGACGCACGCGATCGGGCAGCGCGGCGGCCTGCGCCAGCGTCTCCGGGGTGAAGCGGTGCGGCACCTCGTACTTGCGCACCGCGATCTCGATCTCCATGCCGGCGTCGTCGATCTCGCCCAGCACCTCGGCCACGCGGCCCACCGGTTGCGAGTGCAGCGACGGCGGCTCGGTCAGCTCGACCGACACGACCTGCCCCACCGCCGCGCTGGCGGTGGCGTTCTTCGGGATCAGGATGTCCTGGCCGAAGCGCCGGTCTTCCGGGGCGACGAGCCACTGCCCGCCTTCGTGCAGCAGGCGGCCGATGATCGGCGTCTTGCGGCGCTCGAGGATCTCGAGCACGCGGCCCTCGGGGCGGCCCTTGCGGTCCAGGCGGGTGATGCGCACGCGCACGCGGTCGCGGTGCAGCACCGAGCGCATTTCCTGCGGCGCGAGGTAGATCGACGGCTGGCCGTCGTCGGGGAAGACAAAGCCGTGGCCGTCGCGATGCCCTTCGACGCGGCCTTCGACCTCGCCCAGCAACGCGACGCCACCGGCGGCGCTTGAGTTCTCTTTTTCTTTGATGATAGAATCCTTAGTTCCTGAAAAGAACACCTGCCCAGGTGGCGGAATTGGTAGACGCACTAGTTTCAGGTACTAGCGCTTAACGGCGTGGAGGTTCGAGTCCTCTCCTGGGCACCAAACGAAGAAGCCGGCATGCGCCGGCTTTTTTCATGTCCGTCAGATGGCGAACTTCTTCGCCAGTCCGTCGGGGCGGAGGTTGTCGTACTCCTCGAACGGCTGATGGATCCACGGGCTCGTGGGCAGCGTCTCGACGAAGTAGTCCGGCACGTAGCTCGACACGCCCTTGACCCAGATGACGGCGGCGCGCAGTTCCGAAATGGCCGGCATGCCGCGAAGGCGCTCCACCACGGCGCGCAGCGTGATGCCGGTGTCGGCCAGGTCGTCGACCAGCAGCACGCGCCCGGCGAGTTCGCCCTTGGGCATGGTGATGTACTTGGCGAGGTCGAGCCGGCCCTGGATCGTGCCTGCGTCGGCGCGGTACGAGCTGGTCGACATGATCGCCAGCGGCTTGTCGAACACGCGCGACAGCACGTCGCCCGGGCGCATGCCGCCGCGCGCCAGGCAGAGGATCTGGTCGAAGTCCCAGCCCGAGGCGGCCACCTTGAGCGCCAGGCGCTCGATGTGCATGTGGTACTCGTCCCAGGATACGTACAGGTGCTTGCCGTCGTCGGTGAGCATGGGGTCTCCTACGTGTTGAGGCTCAGGCGCGGAAGGGGTGCCGGAGCAGGATCGTGTGCACGCGGTCGGGGCCGGTCGACACCATGTCGATCGGCGCGCCGATGAGCGCCTGGATGCGTTCGAGGTAGCGGCGCGCGTTGGCGGGCAGCTGCTCCCAGTTCGTGAGGCCGGCGGTGGTGTCGCTCCACCCCGGCAGCGTTTCGTAGACCGGCTCGCAGAGCGCGATCTCGTCGGCGTCCAGCGGCAGGATGTCGACCGCCCGGCCACCGAGCTTGTAGCCGGTGCAGACCTTGATCTCGGGCAGGCCGTCGAGCACGTCGAGCTTGGTGATGCACAGGCCCGAGACGCCGTTGATGATGATCGAACGCTTCAGCGCGGCGGCGTCGAGCCAGCCGCAGCGGCGCGCGCGCCCGGTCACGGTGCCGCGCTCCTGGCCGACGGTGCTGAAGTGGTGGCCCACGGTGCCCGGCTGGTCGATCGGCAGCTCGGTCGGGAACGGCCCGCCGCCGACGCGCGTGGTGTACGCCTTGGTGATGCCCAGCACGTAGTGCAGCATCCCGGGCCCCAGGCCCGAGCCGGCGGCCGCGTTGCCGGCCACGCAGTTGCTCGACGTGACGTACGGATAGGTGCCGTGGTCGATGTCCAGCAGCGTGCCCTGCGCGCCCTCGAACAGCAGGTTCGCGCCCTCGGCATGGGCCTGGAACAGGCGGTAGCCGACGTCGGCCATCATCGGCCGGATGTGCTCGGCGGCCTTCATCGCGCCGTCGAGGATCGGCGCTGCCGCCAGCGGCGCGACGCCGGCCTTGGCGAGCTCCGCGTTGTGGCGCTCGAGCAGGTCCTTCAGGCGCGCCTCGAAGCGCGCCGGGTGCTTCAGATCCTGCACGCGCAGCGCGCGGCGCGCCACCTTGTCTTCGTAGGCCGGGCCGATGCCCTTGCCGGTGGTGCCGATCTTGCCGCTGCCGCTGCTCTCGCGCGCGGCTTCGCGCGCGCGGTCGACCTCGACGTGGAACGGCAGGATCAACGGGCAGGACTCGCTGATGAACAGGCGCGAGCGCACGTCGACGCCCAGCGCTTCGAGGCGCTCGATCTCGGTCATCAGGTGCGCCGGGTCGACGACGACGCCGTTGCCGATGTAGCAGGCCACGCCGGCGCGCATGACGCCCGACGGGATCAGCTGCAAGGCCGTCTTGCGGCCGGCGATGACCAGCGTGTGGCCGGCGTTGTGGCCGCCCTGGAAGCGCACCACGCCCTGCGCGTGATCGGTCATCCAGTCGACGACCTTGCCCTTGCCTTCGTCGCCCCACTGGGTGCCGACGACCACCACGTTGCGGCCCGCGGTGGGCCGGATGCCTGTCTGCATGGAGAGGATGTCCTGATGCGGATTGGAATGGAGTCTCAAGAAGCCTGACGCAGCACCCACTGGCCGCCGACCGAAACCAGCTCGCGGTCGCACTCGAAGGCCTGCGCCTCGACCTCGTGGCCCGGCAGCACCGCGAGCACGGTCTCGCCGGCTTCGCGCAGGCGGCGCACGGCGGCGCGCAGCGCGGCGTCGTCGCCCCACGGGGCGCGGATCGCCTTCGCCGAGGACACCGGGCGCGCCGATTCGGCCAGCGCCTTCAGGTCCAGGCTGAAGCCGACCGCCGGCCGGTTGCGGCCGAAGATCGCACCGACCTCGTCGTAGCGGCCGCCGCGCGCCAGCGTGTCGCTGGCACGGCTGCCGTAGATCGCGAAGCGCGGCCCGCTGTAGTACGCGTAGCCGCTCATCTCGGACAGGTCGAAGCCGATGCGCAGGCCGGGGAAGGACTTGCGCAGGTGGCTCGCCAGCCACTCGAGCTGCTCGAGCGCCGCGGTGACCAGCGGGCGCGCCGGCAGCGCATGGCGGGCCGCGGCCAGCACCTCGTCGCCGCCGTACAGGCGCAGCAGCGCAAGCAGCGCCTGGCGCGCTTCGGACGGCGCGTCGCGCGTCAGCGCCTTCAGCGTCGAGGCGTCCTTCTGCGACAGCGCGGCCACCACGTCCTGCAGTTGCGCTTCGTCGAAGGGCACACCGGCGAGCACGCCGCGCAGCACGCGGGCGTCGGCAAGGTCGATGACGAGTTCGCCGACGTCGGCCGCGCGCAGGCAGTCGAGCGCCAGCTCCATGACCTCGAGGTCGGCCTCGAGGCCGGCATGGCCGAAGGTCTCGGCGCCGAACTGCAGCGGTTCGCGCGTCGCATTCAGGTTCGCCGGCACGGTGTGCAGCACCGGGCCGCAATAGCACAGGCGCGTCACGCCTTCGCGGTTGAGCAGGTGGGCGTCGATGCGCGCGGCCTGCGGCGTGGTGTCGGCACGAACGCCCAGCGTGCGGCCTGAGAGCTGGTCGACGAGCTTGAAGGTCTTCAGGTCGAGCTCACGCCCGGTGCCCGACAGCAGCGACTCCAGGTGCTCCAGCAGCGGCGGCATCACGAGTTCGAAGCCGTAGCCGCGCGCGCGGTCGAGCAGGGTGCGCCGCAGGTCCTCGATGCGCCGCGCCTGCGCGGGCAGCACGTCGGCGATGTGCTCGGGCAGCAGCCACGCAGAAAGCATTCAGGAGCACCGGCGGTTAAAACGGCGATTGTACGGGCCGCCACCATCGCGGCGGCCGTCGGCGGGCCGCGTCAGAACCAGACCGCCAGCAGCACCAGGCCGATCAGCATCGAGCTCATGCCGAGGAAGCGGATCTGGCCGTCGCTCATCTTCGTGGCCTTCTCGAACACCTGCCGCCACGTCACCGGGCTGAGAAATGGCAGCAGGCCCTCGAACACCAACACCAGCGCGATGGCGCCGAGCAACAGGTCGGACATCGACCGCGCGGCGCGGCTACCGGCGCGGCGCCACCGCCCCGCCGGTGTTGCCCCGCATCGCGCGGAAGAACTCCGAGTCGGGGTCGAGCACCATCACGTCCTGCTTGGAACGGAAGGTGGAGCGGTAGGCCTCGAGGCTGCGGTAGAACTGGGCGAACTGCGGGTCGCGGCCGAACGCCTCGGCGTACAGGGCGCTCGACTTGGCATCGCCCTCGCCCTTGATCTTCTGCGCGTCGCGGTAGGCCTCGGCGATGATGACCTCGCGCTGGCGGTCGGCGTCGGCGCGGATCTTCTCGCCTTCGGCGGCGCCCTGCGAGCGCAGCTCGTTGGCGACCTGCTTGCGCTCGGACTCCATGCGGCGGTAGACGGAGTCGGTGATGTCGGCGACGAAGTCCACGCGCTTGATGCGCACGTCGACGATCTCGATGCCGAAGCTCTTCGCTTCGTCGCCGAGGCGCGCCCGCACGTCGTTCATGACCTTTTCGCGCTCGGTGGCGAGCACGCCGCGCACGTCGCGCCGCGTGATCTCCTCGTTGAACGCGGCCTGCACCACGGGCGACAGCCGGCTCTCGAGGTTGCGGATGTCGGTGCCGTTGTTGCGGATGAACTGGCGCGGCTCGGTGATGCGCCACTTCACGAGCCAGTCGATCACGAGGCTCTTCTTCTCGGCGGTGAAGATCGGGCGCGTCTCCGGGCTGTCGAGCGTCTGGATGCGCTTGTCCAGGAAGACGACGTTCTGGAACGGCGGCGGCAGCTTGAACTTCAAGCCGGGCTCGGTGATGACTTCCTTGATCTCGCCGAGGGCGTAGACGACGGCGACGACACGCTGGTCGACGACGAACAGCGTCGACGCGGCGACCATCAGCGCGGCAAGCGCGCCGGCAACAATGAGTCCGATACGGTTCATGTTCTTCTGGCTCCCGATTCAGCGGCCTTCGCGGTCGCGCGTGCGCGCGCCGTCGCGGGAACGGATGTCGGTGCCGGAGCTCGACGCCGGGGCGTCGGTGCCGGGCGATGGTTGCGGGACGAGCATCGGCGAGGTCGCCGCGGGCGCGCCAGCCTGTTGGAGCAGGCGGTCGAGCGGCAGGTACAGCAGGTTCGAGCCGTTGCGCGTCTCGACCATGACCTTGGAGACGTTGCTGTACACCTGCTGCATCGTCTCGATGTAGAGGCGGTCGCGCGTGACGGCGGGCGCCTTCTGGTATTCGGCCAGCACCGAGCGGAAGCGCTGCGCATCGCCCTCGGCCTGCGCGACGACGCGCGAGCGGTAGCCCTCGGCCTCCTCGGCCAGCCGCGAGGCGGTGCCGCGCGCCTTCGGGATCACGTCGCTGGCGTAGGCCTGGCCTTCGTTCTTGAAGCGGTCGCGGTCGGCACCGGCCTTCACGGCGTCGTTGAAGGCGGCCTGCACGGAGTCGGGCACCTGCACGTTCTGCACGTTGACGTTGGCGATGGTGATGCCCGCCTTCAGGCGGTCCATCTGGGCCTGGATTGATTTCACGAGGTCGACCGCGATCGCGTCGCGCTGCTCGTAGAGCACGGAGTCGACCTTGCTCTTGCCGACGATCTCGCGCACCGCCGATTCGGCGGCCTGCAGCACGGCTTCGTCGGCGTTGCGGTTCTCGAACAGGTAGGCGCGCGCGTCGGTGCGGCGGTACTGCACCGTGAAGCGGATGTCGACGATGTTCTCGTCCTGCGTGAGCATGGAGGAGTCGCGCAGCCCGGTCGCCTGCACGATGGTGCTGCGGCCGACTTCCACCGACTGCAGCTGCGTCACCGACACCGTCTCGTGCGCCTGGATCGGGTACGGGAAGCGCCACTGGAAGCCGGCGTCGGTGGTGTGGCTGTACTTGCCGAAGGTGGTGACGACCGCCTGCTGGCCTTCCTGGACGATGAAGAAGCCGCTGCCGAGCCAGACCAGCGCGACGACGCCGGCGATGAGCCCGGCGCCGATGCCGGCGCTCTTCATGTCGGGCTGGAACTGCGGGCCGCCGCGGTCGTCGCCGCCACGCCCTCCACCGCCGCCGCCCTTGCCCCCGAAGAGGCCCGACAGCTTGCGGTTGAAGTCGCGCCACAGCTCGTCCAGGTCGGGCGGGCCGTCGTTGCGGTTGTTGAAGATCAGCCCCGCGAGCGCGGAGCGCAGCCGCTGCAGGCGGTGCGGAGGTTGAACTTGACTCATGCGAACGTGGAGCGCAACGCCGGCGCGGAATCCGGCAGGAGGGGTGAAGGAATGTCGGCCGCTGCGTCGTGCAGGCGGCCCGCGGCGGCATCGGCGATCAGGTGGCGCAGCGTGTCCAGGCCCTGGCCGGAACGCGCACTGACGTACACGCGCGGCCTGCGCACGCCCGGGTGCACCTCGAACCAGTCGACGGCGTGGCGCGCCTGCTGGGAGGATTCGAGCAGGTCGCACTTGTTGTAGACGACGATCTGCGGGATCGCCGAAGCGCCGATCTCGTCGAGCACGCGCTCGACTTCGAGCTGCTGCTCCAGCAGCGCCGGGCTCGCGGCGTCGACGACGTGCAGCAGCAGGTCGGCCTCGGCGGCTTCCTGCAGCGTGGCTTCGAAGGCCTCGACCAGCTTGTGCGGCAGGTCGCGGATGAAGCCCACGGTGTCGGACAGCGACACCGATGCACCGGCCTGTTCGAGCCAGAGCTGGCGCGTCGTGGTGTCCAGCGTCGCGAAGAGCTGGTCGGCGGCATAGCTGCGCGCCTTCACCAGGGCGTTGAACAGCGTCGACTTGCCGGCGTTGGTGTAGCCCACCAGCGAGACGCGGAAGGTGCCGCTGCGTTCGCGCGCCTTGCGCTGCGTGCCGCGCTGGCGCTTGACCTTCTCGAGACGCACCTTCACCGACTTGATGCGCTCGCCGATCATGCGGCGGTCGAGTTCGATCTGGCGCTCGCCCGGGCCGCCGCGCGTGCCGATGCCGCCGCGCTGGCGCTCCAGGTGCGACCAGCGGCGCACGTGGCGTGTCGCCATGTACTGCAGCTGGGCCAGCTCGACCTGCAGCTTGCCTTCGTGGCTTTGAGCGCGCTGCGCGAAGATGTCGAGGATGAGGCCGGTACGGTCGGCGACCGGCACGCCCAGGTGCTGCTCGAGGTTGCGCTGCTGCACCGGCGACAGCGACTGATCGAAGATCACGCCCTGGGCCTGCGTGGCCGCGACCATCGCCTTGATCTCGTCGGCCTTGCCGCTGCCGACGAAGAGCGCGGCATCGGGCGCCTTGCGGCGCGCGACGATGCGCGCCACGGCGACGTCGCCCGCCGACTCGGCGAGCAGCGCCAGTTCGTCGAGCGTGGGGTCGAAAGCAGACGCGCCGCCGAGGTCGACGCCGACGAGCACAGCGCGCGTCGGGCCACCCTCCGGCGGCGAGGCCTGGGTTGCGGGTTTGGTCAAGGCAGGTGGGGTGTCAGGGCTCCGACGCGGAGTGGCCGGCCGTCAGGCCTGTTCGGGCGCTTCGTTGGGGTGGAAGTTCACCGCACGGCTGGGGACGACGGTGGAGATGGCGTGCTTGTAGACCATCTGCGTCACGGTGTTGCGGAGGAGGACGACGTACTGGTCGAACGACTCGATGTGGCCTTGGAGCTTGATGCCGTTGACGAGGTAGATCGACACGGGCACATGCTCTTTGCGCAGCAGGTTCAGAAAGGGGTCCTGCAAAAGTTGGCCTTTGTTACTCACGATATTCTCCGTGTTGTGGTGCGGGAGGCAACCACGTTATCACACGGTCCCTACCCTGAGGGCAACCCCGGTCCTTTTCAAGGTCACCGGTCGTCGAAGGGGTTCGTGCCCGAGCGCATCTCGATGCGCAGCGGGGTGCCGACGAGCTTGAAATGCTCGCGGATGCGGCCTTCCAGGAAGCGCTTGTACGAGTCCGTCACGTGGTCCAGCGAGTTGCCGTGGATGACGACGATCGGCGGGTTCATGCCGCCCTGGTGGGCGTAGCGCATCTTCGGCCGGAAGCGGCCTTCGCGGCGCGGCGCCTGGTGCTGCGCGGCGTCCTGCACCAGGCGCGTCAGCACCGGCGTGGACATCTTCACCGTCGCCGACGCATGCGCCTGCAGCAAGGCCTTCCACACCGCCGACAGGCCGGCGCGCTTCTTCGCCGAGATGTGCAGGATCGGCGCGTACTTCAGGAACGACAGGCGCGTCTCGACCGAGCGTTCGAGCTGCTGGCGCTGGTACTCGTCGGTGGCATCCCACTTGTTGATGGCGATGACCACCGAGCGGCCCGATTCGAGGATGTAGCCGGCGATGTGCGCGTCCTGCTCGCTGACACCCTGCGTGGCGTCGATCATCAGCAGCACCACGTTGGCATCGGCGATTGCCTGCAGCGTCTTGACGACCGAGAACTTCTCGATCGCCTCGAAGACCTTGCCCTTGCGGCGCAGGCCGGCGGTGTCGATCAGTTCGAACTTGCGGCCGTCGCGCTCGAAGGGCACGTGGATGGCGTCGCGCGTGGTGCCGGGCTGGTCGAAGGCGACCAGGCGCTCCTCGCCGAGCCAGGCGTTGATCAGCGTCGACTTGCCGACGTTCGGCCGCCCCGCCACGGCCAGCCGGATCGGCGCGTCGGCGGCCGCCTCGGCGTCATCCGCGTCCTCGTCTTCCGGAAAGTCGGCGAGCGCGGCCTCGAGCAGGCTGCGCACGCCCTGCCCGTGCGCCGAACTCACCGGGTGCGGGTCGCCGATGCCGAGTTCGTGGAACTCGGCGAGCAGCGGCGACTCGGCCATGCCCTCGGCCTTGTTCGCCGCCAGTACCACCTTCTTGCGCTGGCTGCGCAGGTAGCGCGCGATGTCGTGGTCCTGCGCGGAAAGGCCGGCCCGCACGTCGACGACGAAGATCACCGCATCGGCCTCGGCCACCGCCTGCTTCGTCTGCTTGGCCATCTCGGCGACCACGCCGGTGGGCTTGTCGGGCTCGAAGCCGCCGGTGTCGACGACGATGAACTCGCGCCCGCCCAGGCGCGCGTCGCCGTAGTGGCGGTCGCGCGTGAGGCCGGCGAAGTCGGCGACGATGGCGTCGCGGCTCTTCGTGATGCGGTTGAAGAGCGTCGACTTGCCGACGTTGGGCCGGCCAACGAGCGCGATCACCGGCTTCATGCGGGCGGCCTCAGACAGGGCGGAAGGCGAACAGGCCGCCGTCGCGCGTGACCACCAGCATCGTCTGGCCCGACAGCACCGGCGTGCCGATCGCCGCCGAGCCGTCGGTCGGCAGGCGCAGCAGGAAGCTGCCGTCCGTCTGCGACAGGAAATGCACCTGGCCCTGGAAGTCGGCGAACACCACCGCCACCTGCCCCACCGCCACCGCGCCGCCGAGGCCGCGGTAGAGCAGCTTCTCGTTCTGCCACAGCACCTCGCCATTGCTCGCGCGCCAGGCGGTGATGCGGTCGCTGGCATCGGCACCGAAGACGGTGTCGGCGGTCGCGCCGACGGCATCGGTGCCGCCGGTGTTGCGCGACCACAGCAGCGCACCCTTCGTCGCGTCGACGCAGCCCACGGCGGACTGGAAGGCGCGCGCGCACAGCCGGTCGTCGACGCGCATCAGCGGCCCGATCAGGTCGGCCAGGCGTTCGACCTCGTTGCTGCCGCGCGGCGTGGCCAGCGGCACTTCCCACTGGAGCGTGCCGCGCAGCGGGTCGACGGCCGCGAGGCGCACGCCCTGGCCGACGATCAGCGAGTTCTTGTACGGCGCCAGCACCCCGGCCTGCGCCAGCGTGAGCGCATCGCCCGCACGCTGCAGCGTCCACAGGCGCCGGCCGTCGAGCGCATCGAACGCGTGCACGGCGCGGTCGACGCTCATCACGAAGACGCGCTCGCCCGCCACCAGCGGCGGCGTGACGACGCGCGACGGCACGCGCTTGCGCCAGAGCTCGCGGCCGCCGTCGAAGGTGACGACCTCGTTGTCGCGCGTGACGACGCTGGCGAAGCGGCCGTCGCTGCCCACGCCCGCCGACAGCGCCGCGCCGGCGCGCGCGCGCCAGACCTCGCGGCCGCTCTCGGCTTCCAGCGCCAGCACGGTGCCGCCGCCGTCGGCGACGTGGAAGCGGCCGTTGCGCACCGCCACGCCGAGCGGGAAGTCGACCTTGCCGTCGAGCTTGGCGCTCCACACCTGGCGGCCGGCGATCTTGGGCTCGAAGGTCTCCAGCTTGGTGGGGTCGGGCCGATCGGCAGCGCAGCCGACGAACAGCACCGACAGCGCGGCCAGCGTGCCCAGGAGGGCGCGCCGCAGCATCACTTGGCAGGCCCCGACGCGGCGGCCGCGGGCGCGGCGCCGAGCGCGGTGAGCTTGGCGTCGACCAGCGTGCGGTAGCCGAGCTTGGGGTCCATCGCCGCCCACGCGGCCTGGTAGGCGGCCTTCGCCTCGTCCTTGCGGCCGGCGGCGGCGAGCACGTCGCCGCGGCGGTCGGCCACCAGGCCTTCGAAGCCGGCGGTCTTGGCCGCGTCGAGCTGCTTGAGCGCTTCGTCGTACTGCTTGGCCTCGACGAGCATGCCGGCCAGGCGCAGGCGCGCGATGGTGCGCAGTTCGTCTTCGGTGCCGCTGTCGGCGGCCCAGGTGAGCGAGGCTTTCGCGGCGTCGAGCTGGCCCTTGTCGAACTGCACGCGGGCGGCGGTCAGCGCGCCCTGCTGCGCGAACGCGGTACGCGGGAAGCGCTCCTTCAGGTCGCCGAAGACGCGCGCGGTCTTGTCGACGTCGCCGGCTTGCGCGGCCTGCTCGAGCGCGTCGTACATGGCGCTGGCCTTGACGCCCTGGTCGCGCTGCCACCAGTTCCAGCCGTTCCAGGCCGCGAAGGCGCCCAGCAGCAGCACCAGCAACCACGTGATCAGGTTGCCGTACTGGTTCCAGAACGCCTTGATCGCGTCGAGTTGTTCCTGCTCCTGCAGGTCGAGTTGTGTGGCCATGTGGGGTGTGACGCTTCGGTGAACCGGCGATTATGGGGTGCGCAGCGCGGCCGCCCAGGCGGCCGGGGTGTCCAGCGGCTGGGTCGACTGCGTCGCCGCGCCGTCGCGCAACGGCTTGACGGCGACGACGCCGGCCGCCAGTTCGTCGGCCCCGAAGATCAGCGCGAACCGTGCCTGGCTCGCGTCGGCCTTCTTGAACTGCGACTTCATGCTGCCCCCGCCGGCGTGCAGCTGCACGCAGACCCCGGCGGCGCGCAGGGCCTCCACCGTGCGCGTGGCGACCGGCAGCGCGGCGGCATCGGGCACCACGGCGTAGGCGTCGGGCACGGGCCGCGGCGGCTGCACGCCCACCTGCTGCAGCAGGTCGAGCACACGCTCGATGCCCATGCCCCAGCCGATGCCGGGCGCCGGCTTGCCGCCGATGAGCTCGACCAGGCCGTCGTAGCGGCCGCCGCCGCAGATCGTGCCCTGGGCGCCGAGCTTGTCGGTCACCCACTCGAACACGGTGAGGTTGTAGTAGTCCATGCCGCGCACCAGGCGCGGATTGATGCGGTACGGCTGGCCGGCGGCGTCGAGCATGGCCTTCAGGCCGTCGAAGTGCTTGAGCGACGCCTCGCCCAGGTAGTCCATCAGCCGCGGCGCGGCTTCCACCACCGGCTGCATCGCCGGGTTCTTGGTGTCCAGGATGCGCAGCGGGTTGCTGTGCAGACGCCGCTTCGCCTCGGCGTCCAGCAGGTCCTGGTGCGCCTCGAAGTGGGCGATCAGCGCCGCGCGGTGTGCCTTGCGCTCGTCGGGTTGCCCCAGGCTGTTCAGCTCCAGGCGCACCTCGCCGAGACCCAGGTCCTTCCAGAGCGCGCGGCACATCAGGATGACCTCGGCGTCGACGTCGGGCCCGCCGAAGCCGAGCGCCTCGACGCCGACCTGGTAGAACTCGCGGTAGCGGCCGCGCTGCGGCTTCTCGTGGCGGTACATCGGGCCGATGTAGAAGAGCCGCTTGCCGCCGTCGTACAGCGCGCTGTGCTCGACGACGGCGCGCACCACGCCGGCGGTGCCTTCGGGGCGCAACGTCAGCGCGTCGCCGTTCATGCTGTCGGTGAAGGAGTACATCTCCTTCTCGACGATGTCGGTCACCTCGCCGAGGCCGCGCACGAACAGCGGCGTGGGCTCGACGATGGGCGTGCGCACGTAGCGGTACGAATAGCGGCGCATCAGCGCACGCACGGTGTCTTCGAACCACTCCCAGCGCGCCGATTCCGGCGGCAGGATGTCGTTCATGCCTTTGACGGCCTGGATCGGTTCAGCCATGTGGGATTGGGGCGGGCCGGGTGCCCGCCGGGGAGGTCAGTGCGTCGCGGCCGCCGCGCCGAAGCGGCGCTCGATGTAGTCCTCGACGATCTTGTGGAACTCCTGCGCAATGCCTTCGCCGCGCAGCGTCATCGCCTTCTGGCCGTCGATGAAGACGGGCGCGGCCGGCGCCTCGCCGGTGCCGGGCAGGCTGATGCCGATGTCGGCGTGCTTGCTCTCGCCGGGGCCGTTGACGATGCAGCCCATCACGGCGACTTTCATGTTCTCGACGCCCGGGTACTTCGCCTTCCACACCGGCATCTGCGCGCGCAGGAAATCGTCGATCTGCTTGGCGAGTTCCTGGAACGTGGTGCTGGTGGTGCGGCCGCAGCCGGGGCAGGCGGTGACGCTGGGGTTGAAGGCGCGCAGGCCGAGCGACTGCAGGATCTCGGACGCGACGACGACCTCCTGCGTGCGCGCCTCGCCGGGCTGCGGCGTCAGGCTCACGCGGATGGTGTCGCCGATGCCTTCCTGCAGCAGCACCGCCAGCGCCGCGGCCGAGGCCACCGTGCCCTTGGTGCCCATGCCGGCCTCGGTGAGGCCCAGGTGCAGCGCGTAGTCGCAGCGCGCGCTGAGCGCGCGGTAGACGGCGATCAGGTCCTGCACGCCGCTGACCTTGCAGCTGATGATGATCTGGTTCGGGTCGAGGCCGATCTCGCGCGCGACCTCGGCCGAGCTCAGCGCCGACTGGATCAGCGCCCGGTACATCACCTGCTTGCCGTCCCAGGGCTGCGCGCGTTGCGCGTTCTCGTCCATCATGGCCGCGAGCAGTTCCTGGTCCAGGCTGCCCCAGTTGACGCCGATGCGCACGCACTTGCCGTACTTCGCGGCGGCCTCGACCATCATCGCGAACTGGCGGTCGCGCTTGTCGCCCTTGCCGACGTTGCCGGGGTTGATGCGGTACTTGGACAGCGCCTGCGCCATCGCCGGGAAGTCGGTCAGCAGGCGGTGGCCGTTGTAGTGGAAGTCGCCGACCAGCGGCACGTCGATGCCCATGCGGTCGAGCTGCTCGCGGATGTGCGGCACGGCCTCGGCGGCCTCGGGCGTGTTGACGGTGATGCGCACGAGCTCGGAGCCGGCCACGGCCAGCTCCTTCACCTGGATCGCGGTGCCGATGACGTCGACCGTGTCGGTGTTCGTCATCGACTGCACGCGCACCGGCGCATCGCCGCCGATCGTGACGACGCGGCTGCCCCAGACGGCGCGCGCCTGGCGCGTGCGGCGGGCCGGCACGCCGGCGTGGGCGATCAGGTCGGCGCTGTCCGGTGCATTCATCGCGGAACCCTCACTGCAGTTCGATGCGCGCCACGTTCTCGCGCGTGGACGGCGCCAGGTCGACCGGCCGGCCGCGGAAGCTCAGCTGGGTGGCCGGCGCGTTGCCGATTGTCAGGCGGATCGGCAAGGCCCCGTCGAAGCCCACGCTTTCGCCCGGCTGGACGACGCGCGAGAACAGCACCTGGCCGCGCACGTCGCGCGCCTCGACCCACGAGGCGTCGTTGCTGCGCAGCGCCACCAGGCGCGGCACCGCGGACGCCGCCGGGTCGGGCGGTGGCGCGCTGTGCACGGTCTCGATGACGGCCGCCGGCGGCGCGACGGCGGCGGCGGCCGATGCGGCTTCGGCGGCCAGCGGCGCGGCCTGCACGGCCGAAGCGGCCTCGGGCGCCGGCGCCGGCAGCGGTGCCTGCACGACCGCCGGCACCGGTGCCGACGGCGCCACCAGGCGCTGCCAGGTGCCGGCCGGCACGAAGTAGACGGCCGCCGCCGCGACCAGCAGCAGCAGCCCGGCCCAGGTCAGCGGGCGGATCGCCGCGCCGGCGAGGCCGGCGCCGTCGTCGCGCATCGGGCGGTCGCGGAACGGCGCGTTCAACGAGCCCGCCACCGTGTCGAGCGCCGCCGGCTCGGGCAGCGGCAGCAGCGCCAGCACCGGCTGGGCGTCGATCTTCAGCGTGCGGCAGACCGTCTGCGCGAGCGCGCGCGTGAAGGTGGCGTCGGGCAGTTCGTCGTAGCGGTCGTGCTCGAGCGCGTCGAGCTTGCGCGGCGCGACCTTGATCGCGGCGGCCAGCGCGGCGATGTGCAGGCCCTGCTTCTCGCGCGCGGCGCGCAGCAAGGCGCCGGCAGTGGCCGCGGCGGCGCCCGCGGTGTCGGCGGCTTCAGTCATCGAAGCGCCCCAGTTCCAGCTGCTGCGCCTGGCGCGACTGCGGGAAACGCTCGCGCAGCTGGCGCGCGAAGTCCTGCACGCCCCCCATGTTGCCGAGCCGGCGCTCGATGCGCGCGGCCAGCCACAGCGATTCGGCGTTCGTGTACTCGGGCACCGCGTTGAGGCGCTTGACGTAGAAACGCGCGCGCTCGAACTCGCCGCGGCGGTACAGCACCTCGCTCAGGTTGTAGGCGATGGTCGGGTTCGCGGGGTCGAGCTCGAAGGCGCGCGACAGCGAACGCTCGGCATCGGCCCAGCGCCCGGCGCGCGCCTGGCAGATGCCGATCAGCAGCGTCGTGCGGGCGCCGTCGCGGTACAGCGGCTGCGCGAGCGCGGCCGTGAACTGCGCGTCGGCTTCCGTGTAGCGCTGCTGCTGGCACAGGAACCAGCCGTAGTTGTGCATCGTGTCGGCGTCGCCCGGTGCGAGCTGCAGCGCGCGCTGGAAGTTGCCTTCGGCCTGGCGCAGGTCGCCGAGCTGGGCGTAGATCAGGCCCAGCAGGCGATAGGCGTCGGGCAGGTCGGCCTTCGCGGCGAGCGCCGCGCGCACCTCGACGAGCGCCGTCTGCGCCTGGCCGCGCCCCAGGTAGGCAGCCGCCAGGTCGAGCCGCGTGCGCGCCAGGCGCTCGGGGTCGGCGTTGTCGGCGGCGGTGCGGCCACCGCGCGCCTCGGTCGATTCGCCGCCGCTCGAACTGGTGGTGGTCGTCGTGCATGCCGACAGCAGCGCCAGCGACGCCACCAGCGACGCCACCCTCACGGCGCCGAACCACCGCGCGCTCATCGGGCGCCCTCCCCGGCGGCCGCCGCGATCGGGATCACGGCGCGCCGCTGCACCAGGCGTTCGCGCGCCCCGGTGCGGTCCTGCACCTCGCCGGCGAGCTGGCCGCAGGCGGCGTCGATGTCGTCGCCGCGGGTCTTGCGTATGGTCGTCACGATGCCGGCATCCTGCAGCACGCGGGCGAACGCGGTGACACGCTCGCGCGGCGACCGCTTCAGGCCCGACTCCGGGAAGGGGTTGAACGGGATCAGGTTGAACTTGCAGGGCACGCGGCCCTTGCCGCGGCGCGACGCGGCCTCGCCGTTCACCAGGCGCGCCAGCTCCTGCGCCTGCTCGGGGGCATCGTTGACGCCGTCGAGCATGCAGTACTCGAAGGTGACGAAGTCGCGCGGCGCCTTGTCGAGGTAGCGCACGCAGGCGTCGAGAAGCGCGTCGAGACCGTCCTTGCGGTTCAGCGGCACGAGCTGGTCGCGCAGCGCGTCGTTCGGCGCGTGCAGCGACACCGCGAGCGCGACCGGGCAGTCTTCGCGCAGGCGGTCGATCATCGCCACCATGCCCGACGTGGACACGGTGACGCGGCGGCGCGACAGGCCGTAGCCATGGTCGTCGAGCATGACCTTGAGCGCCGGCACGACGTTCGCGTAGTTCTGCAGCGGCTCGCCCATGCCCATCATCACCACGTTGTCGATGACACGCTCGGCGCTGCCCGGCGCGCGCAGCCGGTGCTCGGCGAACCAGAGCTGGGCGACGATCTCGCCGGTGCTCAGGTTGCGGCTGAAGCCCTGGTGGCCGGTGCTGCAGAAGCGGCAGCCGACCGCGCAGCCCGCCTGCGACGACACGCACAGCGTGCCGCGGTCGTCTTCCGGGATGTAGACGGTCTCGACGGCGTTGCCGCCGCCGACGTCGAACAGCCACTTGACCGTGCCGTCGGTGCTGCGGTGCTCGCTGATCGGCACCAGGCCGCGCACCTCGGCGGCGCCGGCGAGCTTGCCGCGCAGCGACTTGGCCAGGTCCGACATCTGCTCGAAGTCGGCCGCGCCCTTCTGGTGGATCCAGCGGAACAGCTGGACGGCGCGGAAGCGCTTCTCGCCCAGGCTTTCGCAGTAGGCCGCCAGCCCCTCGAGATCGAAGTCGAGAAGATTGACGGCCATGACGCGTCAGCGCTTGTAGACGTTCATGCCGGGGAAGAAGAAGGCGATCTCGACGGCCGCCGTTTCCGGGGCGTCGGAGCCGTGCACCGCGTTGGCGTCGATGCTGTCGGCGAAGTCGGCGCGGATGGTGCCCTTCTCGGCCTTCTTCGGGTCGGTGGCGCCCATCAGTTCGCGGTTCTTCGCGATCGCGTTCTCGCCTTCGAGGGCCTGGATCATCACCGGGCCCGAAATCATGAAGTTGACGAGATCGTTGAAGAACGGGCGCGCCTTGTGCACGGCATAGAAGGCCTCGGCCTCGCCGCGCGACAGGTGCGCCATCTTCGCGGCGACGATCTTCAGACCGGCGCCTTCGAAGCGCGCGTAGATCTGGCCGATCACGTTCTTGGCCACGGCATCGGGCTTGATGATCGAGAGGGTGCGTTCGACGGCCATGATGAAAATTTCTCCTGGATCAATGACTTGGCAAAGCCCGCCATTCTAGCGGCGGGTGATGTGGGTTCTGCGTCAACGGCCACCGCGGCCGCCGCCGCCGCCGCCGCGCCGGCCACCGCCGCCGCCGCGCCCGCCGCCGCCACCCTTGCGCAGGAAGGCGTCGCCGCCGATGTAGCCGACCGCCGTCTTCAGCGGGTCGGGCTGGCGTTCGCCGCCGCCGCCGCCACCACCGCCCTTGCGGCCGCCGCGCTGGCCGCCGCCACCCCCGCCACCGCTGCTGCCGCCCGGGCCGAAGCCGCGCGGCTTCTGCGTGAAGCGCTTGTCGTAGGTCTGCTGCAGCGGGTTCGGGATCGGGCCGTCGTCGGGAATGTCGCGCCGGGTCTGGCGCTCCTGCTGCAGCGCGCGCTTGTCGTAGGTCTGCTGCAGCGGGTTCGGGATCGGGCCGTCCTCGGGGATGTCACGCACCTGGCGGCGTTCCTGCTGGATGGCGCGCTTGTCGAAGGTCTGCTGCAGCGGGTTCGGGATGTTGAGCACCTCGCCGCCACCACCGGGCAACACGCCGTCCGGACGCGGGCCGCGGCCGCGCTTGCCGCGCCGCTTGTTGCGCCCGCCTTCGCCACGCGCGTCGTCGCGCTCCGGGCGCTCGCCGCGATCGGGGCGCTCGCCGCCGGGCCGCGCGCCCTGCTGCGGCTGCCCGGCGCCGGCGATGCGGCGCAGCGACCGCACGTCTTGCTCGTCGAGGTCGACCCAGACACCGCGCTTCAGACCGCGCGGCAGCACGACGCTGCCGTAGCGGATGCGGATGAGCCGGCTCACCGCGTGCCCCACCGCCTCGAAGAGCTTGCGCACCTCGCGGTTGCGGCCTTCGGTGATGACGCAGCGGTACCAGTGGTTGGCGCCTTCGCCGCCGCCGTCGGTGATGCTCTTGAACGCACAGCGCTGGCCGTCGATGTCGACGCCTTCGAGCAGGCGGGCCTTGGCCTCCTCGTCGAGCACGCCGAGCGAACGCACGGCGTATTCGCGCTCGACGCCGAATCGCGGGTGCATCAGCTGGTTCGCGAGCTCGCCGGAGTTCGTGAACAGCAGCAGGCCTTCGGTGTTGATGTCCAGGCGGCCGACCGACTGCCACTTGCCCTGCTGCAGGCGCGGCAGCTTGCGGAAGACGGTGGGGCGCTGCTGCGGATCGTCGTGCGTGACGACCTCGCCGGCCGGCTTGTGGTACGCCAGCACGCGCGGCGGCGGCGGTGCGATGCGCACGCGCACCGGCTTGCCGCCGACCGCGATGCGGTCGCCGAAGCTGATGCGCTGGCCGATGTGCGCCGGCTCGCCGTTCACGGTGATGCTGCCCTCGAGGATCATCTGCTCCATGTCGCGGCGCGAACCGATGCCGGCCTGCGCCAGCACCTTGTGCAACTTGGGCGCGTCGGGTTCGGGCGCGAGCACGCGCTTGGTGGCCGCAGCCTCCTCCTCGACCGGCGGCTCGGCGTCGTAGGCGCCGGACAGCACCTCGGCGAAGACCTCGCCGACGTCCGGCGGCGGCACGCGCTCGCGCTCGGGCGCCGGTGGCGTGGTCTCGTCGCCGGCGTCGTCGTCGCGCTCGGCAGCGCCCTCCGCGCCGGCCAGCGGCGCGTCGCCTTCGGCACGCGGACCACGCTCGCCGCCGCGGCGGCCGCGCCGGCGGTTGCGGCTGCGGCGCGGCGCTTCGCCGCCTTCGGCATTCGGGGCCTCGCCGCCCGCGCCGGGCGGCGAGGCCTGGCCTTCGTTGGCGCCGCTGCCTTCGGCCACGGCGACGGGCGCCTCGGCCGCCACCGTGGCGGGCAACGCGGTCTCGACCTGCACGTCGGCGGCCGCCGGCGCGTCGGCTGCGGGCTTGGGGCGGCGTGGCGCGCGCGGCGGCCGGGCCGGCGCGGCGGCCTCGGCTGGCGCGGCCGGCGCCGCTTCGGCTGCGCCGAAGAGCTGGGCCGCGCTCGGCGCTTCGAAGCTCGCGGCGTCGTTCGCCGGCGCCGCTTCGGCTTCGGCCTTCTTGCGCGGTGCGCGGCGCCGCTTCGGCGCTGCCGATTCGTCGGCGGCGGGCGCGTCGATGGCCGGGGTGCCGGCGATCGGGGAATCGGCGTCGTTCGTGCTCATGCGCTCACGTCCGTTGGAGGAAGGGGTTCGTCAGGGGGCGGCACGGCGGGGTCGTCGTGCGCTTCGGGGGCGGCTTCGGGAGCCGCTTCGGGGGCTTGTGCAATCGCCTCGTCGTTCGTCTCGTCGATCGCCACGGCGGGCGGCGCATCGGCCGCTGCCGCCTCGGCGGCCGGCTCGACAGCGGGCTCGGCTGCGTCGTTGGCCGCCGCATCCGCGGGGGCATCGCCGTCCAGCGGCAGCGCGCCTTGCGCCTCGCCCAGCAGCGACGGCTGCTGTTCCTGCGCCAGGCCGGCGAGCTGCGCGGCATCGGGCACATGGCCCTCGATCGGCGGCAACTGGTCCAGGCTGGCGAGGCCGAGGTCGTCGAGGAACTGGCGCGTCGTCGCGTACAGCGCCGGGCGGCCGGGGGCTTCGCGGTAGCCGATCGCCTCGATCCAGCCGCGGTCTTCGAGCTGCTTGACGATCTGGCTGCTCACGGTGACGCCGCGGATGTCCTCGATGTCGCCCCGCGTCACGGGTTGCCGGTAGGCCACGATCGCCAGCGTCTCGAGCGCCGCGCGCGAATACTTCGGCGGCTTCTCGGGGTGCAGGCGGTCGAGGAACTCGCGCATCTCGGGCCGGCTCTGGAAGCGCCAGCCGGAGGCCAGCGCCACGAGCTCGACGCCACGCGGCTCCCAGTCGCGCACGAGCTCGTCGAGCAGCGCGCGGATCGTGTCCGCGCCGAGCTGGTCGTCGAACAGCACGCGCATCTCGCGCAGCGGCAAGGGCTTGTCGGCGCAGATCAGCGCCGTCTCGAGGACGCGTTTCGCATCCGATGTGTTCATGGCCTGTGCTGGTGGCTGCGACCACCGCACGCGGCGGGGGTCACGGGCTTCATTCGGGATCCTGGGGGGCCGCGCGGCTCGGCCGCGCTGGCGGGGCACGTCCGGTTCAACCGGTTCGGCTCTTGTCGGGGAGGCGCGGCACGAAGTGCCTGCGGCGCAGCGACAAACGTTGGACCGACATTGTAGCGCCAGCCCCCGCGCCGTCCAGCGCGGGTGACGTCAGCCCGCCACGGCGGCCCACGCGGCCGTGAAATCGGGCGGCGGCGCGGCCTCGAAGGCAAGCGCGCCGCCGCTGATCGGGTGAGCCAGTTCGAGCCGCCACGCGTGCAGCGCCTGGCGCGCCATGCCGAGCGCCGGCGCGCCGCCGTACAGAGCGTCGGCCACCAGCGGGTGCCCGCGCAACGCGAGGTGGACGCGGATCTGGTGCGTGCGCCCGGTGTGCAGCCGGCATTCCACCGCGCTGATGCCGCCGCGCTCGGCGACGCGGTGCACGTCCGTGCGCGCCGGCTTGCCGCTGGCGACGACGGCCATGCGCAGGCGCGAACCCGGGTCGCGGCCGATCGGCGCGTCGACCGTCTGCTCGGCCGGCTCGACGCGCCCGTGCGCCAGCGCGCGGTAGCGCCGCTGCACGTCGCGCGCGGCGATCATGCGCACCAGCGCGGTCACCGCCGGCAGGCTCTTGCCGACCAGCATGACGCCCGAGGTGTCCTTGTCGAGCCGGTGCACGATGCCGGCGCGCGGCAGGGTCGCCGCGGCCTCGTGGTGGGCGAGCAGGCCGTTGAGCAGCGTGCCCTGCCAGTGCCCCGGCGCGGGGTGGACGACGAGGCCGGCGGGCTTGTCGATCACCATCAGGTGCTCGTCCTCGAACAGGATGGCCAGCGCCATCGCCTGCGGGCGGAAGGCGCGGCTCTCGTCGGTCGGCACCAGTTCCAGTTCGAGCCGCTGGCCGGCGCGCAGCCGGCGCGCGGGCGGCGCCGCGGGCGCGCCGTCCAGGCGCACGTGGCCGAGTTCGATCAGGTGCTGCAGGTGGCTGCGCGAGAACTCTGGCGCCAGCGCGACCAGCGCCTTATCGAGCCGCTGGCCGTGCAGCGCGGCGTCGACGACGGCGCTGCGGGTCTCGAACGGCGGCGCGCCGGGGTCGGCGCCGGTCTCGTCCTCGGCCACGCCGGGGTCCGCCGGGGGGGCCTCCCTATAATCGGCGGCTTTCCCGACGCCTCGTCTTCCGATGACCTTCTCCCTCTGGCAGCGTGGTGCCCTGCTCGGCACGATCGCCGTCGCCCTGCAACTCGCGGGCTGCGCGACGGGTGGCGACGAATTCGCCGGCCGCAACGCCGAAAAATTGTATGCCGAGGCCAAGGACGACATCGACGCCGGCGGCTACGAGCGCGCGATCAAGGCGCTCGAGCGCGTCGAGGGCCTGGCCGCCGGCACGCTGCTGTCGCAGCAGGCGCAGCTCGACCTCGCGTGGCTCTACTGGAAGACCGGCGAGAAGGCGCAGGCGCTGTCCAGCATCGACCGCTTCATCAAGCTGAACCCGTCGAGCGCCGGCCTCGACTACGCCATCTACCTGCGTGGCCTGATCAACTTCAACGACGACCTCGGCCTGCTCGGCAGCTTCGCCGGCCAGGACCTGTCCGAGCGCGACCAGCGCGCCGCACGCGACGCCTGGCAGTCGTTCAAGCAGCTCGTCGACCAGTTCCCGACCTCGCGCTACGCGCCGGACGCGCGTGCGCGCATGGACTACATCGTCAACTCGCTCGCCGCCTACGAAGTGCACGTGGCGCGCTACTACCTGCGGCGCGGCGCCTACCTCGCGGCGGCCAACCGCGCGCAGCAGACGGTGACCGACTTCCAGCAGACGCCGGCCATCGAGGAGGCGCTGTACATCCTGGTGCAGGCCTACGACCGGCTCGAACTCACCCAGCTGCGCGACGCCGCCGACCGCGTGCTGCGCCTGAACTACCCGCAGAGCCGCTACCTCACCGAGGGCCTGGCCTCGAAGGAGCGGCCGTGGTGGAAGCTGTTCTGAGCGCCTGAGGCCGCGGCGCCTCAGTGCGCCAGCGCCAGTTCGCCCAGCCAGGCCATCGCATCGTCCTCGCCGTCCAGCGGCGTCATCGGCGGCAGCGCCGCGCGCAGCCGGGCGCCGTAGCCCATCTGCCGCATGCGCGGGTCGCAGACGACGAGCAGGCCGCGGTCGGTCTCGCTGCGGATCAGGCGCCCGGCGCCCTGCTTCAGCGAGATCGCCGCCTCGGCGAGGTGGAACTCGTTGAACGGGTCGCGACCCTGCGCCTTCAACTGGCGCACGCGCGCCTCGACCAGCGGGTCGTTCGGCGGCGGGAACGGCAGCTTGTCGATGACGACGCACTGCAGCGCGTCGCCCCGCATGTCGATGCCTTCCCAGAAGCTCTGCGAACCCACCAGCACGCAGCCGCGGCCGTCGCGGTAGCGCGCCAGCAGCGCGCGCCGCGGCTCGCTGCCCTGCACCAGCACCTGCAGTTCGTGGCCGTGGCGTTCGGCCTCCTCGCGCAGCGCTTCGGCGATCAGCGGCAGCACGCGCAGCGTGGTCGTCAACACGAAGGTGCGGCCGCCCAGCGCACCCGCCAGCCGTGCCGCCAGCCGCCCCACCTGCGCCGGGTGCGCGCTCTCGTTGGGCTTGGGGAAACGCGCCGGGATCCACAGCCGCGCGTGCGCCGCGTAGTCGAACGGGCTGCCGACGCGCAGCGTCGTCGCGTCTTCCAGCCCGGTGGCCGACGTGAACCACGTGAGCGCCTCGTCTGCACCCATCGTCGCCGACGTGAAGACCCAGGCCTTGGGCTGCAGCTGGCGCTGCGCCGACAGCATCTCGCGGATGTCCAGCGGGCTCTCCACCAGGCGCGCCTGCTGCGGCGACAGATCGATCCAGCGCACGTGGCCTTCGGCGGTGTCGGCCTCGAAGGCGGCGGCGCGCGCGGCCAGCTCGCGTGCGCGCTGCTCCAGCTTGGCGAGGTCGGGGCCGACGGCGGCCACCGTGGCCAGAGCGTCGGCGGCATGGCGCAGTGCCGCGCCCAGCGCCTGCAGCGGTTCGACGAGCGCGCCGCCGGCGCCCCGTTCGTCCCAGCGCAGCTTGAGGAAGCCGCGCACCTCGCGCAGCGGCCCGGCACACGCCAGGCGCAGGTCGCGCGCGGCACGGTCGACCTCGGCCTGGATCTCGCCCCAGCGCTGCAGGCCGCGCGCCTGCGCCAGCGTGGCGGCCAGCAGGTCGCGGCCGAAGTCGATGACCTGGCCGGTGCCGAAGATCTGCCCGAGGAACTGCACGCCGGTCTCGACGAGCTGGTGCGCTTCGTCGAAGACCGCCGCGTCCACCGTGGGCAGCAGCTCGGCGACGCCGCTGTCGCGCAGCGCCATGTCGGCGAAGAACAGGTGGTGGTTGACGACCACGAGGTCGGCCGCCATCGCCTCGCGGCGGGCCTGCATGACGTGGCAGTTGCGGTGCTCGGGGCACTCGGTGCCGAGGCAGTTCTCGCGCGTCGACGTGACGATGGGGATGACCGGCGAGCGCTCGTCCAGGCCCTCCACCTCGGCCAGGTCGCCGGTGCGCGTGGCCGGTGCCCAGGCCTCGATGCGGGCCAGCGCGCGCACCGCGAAGCGGTCGGGCAGCTGCGCAGTGGCACGCGCCTGCTGCAGGCGATGGCGGCACAGGTAGCTGGCGCGGCCCTTCAGCAGCGCCATCTGCACCGGCACGCCGAGCGACTGCACCAGGCGCGGCAGGTCGCGCAGGAAGAGCTGGTCCTGCAGGCTCTTGGTGGCCGTGCTGATCAGCGCGCGCCGGCCCGACAGCAGCAGCGGCACCAGGTACGCAAAGGTCTTGCCGACCCCGGTGCCGGCCTCGGCGACGAGCGCGCTCCGGCCTTCGACCGCGTCGGCCACCGCGGCGGCCAGGCGATCCTGCGCCTCGCGCGGCAGGAAGCCGGGGTCGCTGCGCGCCAGCGGGCCGTCGGCCGCAAACGCCTTCGCGACCTCGCGCGCCAGCGCGCTCATCGGACAGCCTTCCGCGCTGCGCGCTCCGGGATGAGCGCTTGGGAGCGGCCCGGCGCGCTCATCGGGCGCCGCCCTTCACGCGGGTTCCGGAGGTTCGAGTTCGGATTCGAGACGCGCGATCTGGTCGCGCAGCGCGAGGCGGCGCTTCTTCAGCCGCCGCAGCGTGAGGTCGTCGGCCGGCCGGTCGAGCACGTTGCGGTCGATGAGGTCGTCGAGGTCGGCATGCTCCATGCGCAGCTCGATCAGGCGGCGCTGTGGGGAATGCAGGTTCTCGTCCATTGCTGCACAGGTGCTCGGGCAGGCTGAGTTTATATTCAGCCGATGCCCCCGAGCACCCTGCCGAGCTTCCGCATCGCCGCCGCGACGGGCCTGCACCGCGGCGACCGCGCGTACCAGCAGGACCAGGTCGAGATCATCGTCCACGATCGGGTCGGCGGCTGTGCGCTGGCCATCGTCGCCGACGGCATGGGCGGCAAGAGCGGCGGCCGCAAGGCGGCCGACCAGGTGCTGCTCACCGGCCGCCAGCTCTTCGAGCGCTACGCGCCAAACCACGACGACGCGGCCGACCTGCTCAAGCAACTGGTCAACGAGTCGCACCTGATGATCAAGCTGACGGCGATCACGTCCGAGGAGGAGCCGCACAGCACGGTCGCCGCCTTCGTGCTGCTGCCCAGCCTGGCCTGCCAGGTGATCCACGCCGGCGACTCGCGCGTCTACCACTTCCGCGGCGCCGACCTCGTCAAGCGCACCACCGACCACTCGTTCGTGCAGCGCCTGATCGACGAAGGCAAGATCAGCGAGGAGGCGGCGAACACGCACCCGCAGTCCAACCTGCTGACCGGCTGCCTGGGCACCCACGCCGACCCGCCGATCACGCCCTGGCGCATCGACGCGCTGCAGGTCGGCGACAGCGTCATGGCCTGCTCCGACGGGCTGTGGCACTACTTCACGCCGAAGGAAATCGGCGCCATCGTGCACGCGCTGCCGCCGCGCGAAGCGAGCGAGATGCTCGTCAGCAAGGCGCGCCAGCGCGCCCGTGGCGGCGGCGACAACCTGTCGCTGGCGCTGATGCGCATCGAGCCGCTGAAGTAGCGGCCTTCAGCGCGCCGGCAGCGCCGGCGTCGGCAACGGTTCGGCGGACTTCTGGCGCGCCTTGCGCTCGGCTTCGCGGCGGCGGATCTTCTCTCGTTCGGCCTCGGCGGCCTCGCGGCGTTCGCGCGCCGCCTCGGCGCGGCGGGCCGCTGCCACGGCGCTGGCGGTGTTCTGGCGCGGCGGCCGCAAGGCCGCGCTGGCGGCTGGCGCGGCGGCCGGCGCGGCGACCACGGCGGCCGGCGGCGGCGCTTCCGGCGTCGGCGCGGGCGGCGGCGGCCGCACCAGCGTTTCCTGACGCCGCTGTTCCACCTCGCGCTCGCGCTCGGCCGCGCGGCGGCGCCGCTCGGCGTCGTCGAGGTCGAGTTCGCGCCGCCGCAGCGGTTCCAGCGCGGCGCGACGCTGGGCGCGCGCCTCCTCCAGGCAGGCGTTGACAGCGAAGCGCGACTGGCAGGCCTGCACGTCGGCGCCGTGGCGCGCCTCGATGCGCCGCCGCTCGGCGTCGAGGCGGGCGCGCTCGCCGGCGTCGTCGGCTGCCAGGGACGGCGCCGCGGCCGACGCGGCCAGCACCGCCATCACGAAGGCGCGGCCGCGGCCCATCTCAGGTCAGCCCGGTGTCGACCTCGCGCCGCTCGAGCGCGAGGAACTCGGCCGACTGCATCTCGGCCAGGCGCGAGACGGTGCGCGGGAACTCGTGCGCGAGCGGCCCTTCGGTGTAGAGCTGCTCGGGCGGCACCGCCGCCGACACGATGAGCTTCACGCGCCGGTCGTACAGCACGTCGACGAGCCACGTGAAGCGGCGCGCCTCGCTGGCCATGCGCGGCGCCATCTGCGGCACGTTGGACAGCAGCAGCGTGTGAAAGCGCGACGCCAGCTCGAGGTAGTCGTTCTGCGAACGCGGGCCGCCGCACAGCGTCTTGAAGTCGAACCACACCACGCCGCCGGCGCGCCGCCAGGCCCGCAGCTGGCGACTCTCGATGTTCAGCACCGGGTCCTCGTCGCGCGCCTCGGCGAGCTGGGCGAAGGCACGCTCCATCGCCGCGTCGGCGGCCTCGCCGAGCGGGCAGTGGTACATCTCGACCTGCTGTAGCGTGCGCTGGCGATAGTCGACGCCGGCGTCGACGTTGACGACCTCAAGCCGGCTCTTCAGCAACTCGATGGCGGGCAGGATGCGGTCGCGGTGCAGGCCGTTCGGGTACAGCCCGTCGGGATGGAAGTTCGAGGTCGTGACGATGCTGACGCGGTTGGCGAACAGCGCGTCCAGCAGGCGGTGCAGGATCATCGCGTCGGTCACGTCGGCGACGTGGAACTCGTCGAAGCAGATCAGCCGGAAGCGGCGCGCGATGCGCCTGCCCAGCTCGTCCAGCGGGTTGACCGTGCCCTTCAGGTCCTGCAGCTCGCGGTGCACCTCGCGCATGAACTCGTGGAAGTGCAGGCGCGTCTTGCGCGTCAGCGGCACGCTCTGGAAGAAGCAGTCCATCAGGAAGCTCTTGCCGCGCCCGACGCCGCCGTACATGTAGACGCCGCGCGGGATCGGCGGGCGCACCAGCAGCTTCGTCACCGCGTTGCTGCGGCGCGCCTTGTAGTCGGCCCACTCCTTCTCGCAGCGCTCGAGCGCCGCCACCGCATGCAGCTGCGCCTCGTCGGCGCGGTAGCCGCGCTCGGCGAGGGTGGATTCGTAGAGTTGGCGGACGCTCAACGGTGGAACTTCGATTCAGGCCCCGGCGCGGATCCGGCTCTGCCGGTCCGCAGCCGGAGCCCCCTCGGGGGGCAGCGACCGGGAGGGCGCTTGGGGGCTCAAAAGTTCAGCGTGCGCTTGTCGACGGCGAGCGCGGCTTCCTTCGTCGCTTCGCTGAGCGACGGGTGCGCGTGGCAGATGCGCGCGATGTCCTCCGCGCTGGCGCGGAATTCCATCGCCACCACCGCCTCGGCGATCAGTTCGCTGGCCATCGGGCCGACGATGTGCACGCCCAGGATCTCGTCGGTGGCCGCGTCGGCGAGGAACTTGACCATGCCGGTGGTGTCGCCGAGCGCGCGCGCGCGGCCGTTGGCCATGAAGGGGAAGCTGCCGGCCTTGTAGGCGCGGCCCTCGGCCTTCAGCTGCTGCTCGGTCTTGCCGACCCAGGCGATCTCGGGGCTCGTGTAGATGACCCACGGGATGGTGTTGAAGTTGACGTGCCCGTGCTGGCCGGCAATGCGCTCGGCCACCGCGACGCCCTCTTCCTCCGCCTTGTGCGCCAGCATCGGTCCGCGCACCACGTCGCCCACGGCCCAGACGCCGGGCAGGTTGGTGCGGCACTCGTCGTCGACGACGATGGCGCCGCGCTCGTCGAGCTTCAGGCCCACGGCGTCGGCGTTCAGGCCGTTCGTGTTCGGCACGCGGCCGATCGACACGATGAGCTTGTCGACCTCGAGCTTCTGCGCGCCGCCCTTGGCGTCGGTGTAGGCCACGCTCACGCCGCCCTTGGCGGCCTTGATCTCGCCGACCTTCACGCCGAGCTCGATCTTCAGGCCCTGCTTCGTGAAGGCCTTGTGCGCTTCCTTGGCGATCTGCTCGTCGACCGCGCCCAGGAAGGTGGGCAGCGCCTCGAGCACGGTGACCTGCGCACCGAGGCGGCGCCAGACCGAACCCATCTCGAGGCCGATGACGCCGCTGCCGATGAGGCCCAGCTTCTTCGGCACCGCGCCGACGCGAAGCGCGCCGTCGTTGCTGAGCACGGTCTCCTCGTCGAACGGCACCCCCGGCAGCGCACGCGCGTTCGAGCCGGTGGCGACGATCACCTGCTTGGCGACCAGCGTCTCGCCGCCCACCGCGATTTCCCAGCCGCCGTCGACCGCCTTCACGAACGAGCCGCGGCCGTGGAAGAACGTCACCTTGTTCTTCTTGAACAGGTAGAGGATGCCGTCGTTGTTCTGCTTCACGACGGTGTCCTTGCGGGCCAGCATCTTCTTCACGTCGATGCTGAGGTCCTTCAGGCCGATGCCGTGGTCGGCGAACGAGTGCGCCGCGTGCTCGTAGTGCTCGCTGCTCTGCAGCAGTGCCTTGCTCGGGATGCAGCCCACGTTCGTGCAGGTGCCGCCCGGCGCCGGGCCGCCCTTCTCGTTCTTCCACTCGTCGATGCACGCCGTGTTGAAGCCGAGCTGGGCGGCGCGGATCGCGCCGATGTAGCCACCGGGGCCGCCGCCGATGACGACGACGTCGAAGTTCTTGCTCATCGTCGTGGCCTCAGATGTCGAACAGCAGGCGCGCCGGGTCTTCCAGCGCTTCCTTCATGGCCACCAGGCTCAGCACGGCTTCGCGGCCGTCGATGATGCGGTGGTCGTAGCTCATCGCCAGGTAGTTCATCGGCCGCACCACGACCTGGCCGTTCTCGACGACGGCACGGTCCTTCGTGGCGTGCACGCCGAGGATGGCACTCTGCGGCGGGTTGATGATCGGCGTCGACAGCATCGAGCCGAAGGTGCCGCCGTTGCTGATGCTGAAGGTGCCGCCCGTCAGCTCGTCGATGCCCAGCTTGCCGTCGGCCGCCTTCTTGCCGAACTCGGCGATCTTCTTCTCGATGTCGGCGAAGCTCATCTGGTCGGCATTGCGGATCACCGGCACGACCAGGCCGCGCGGCGAGCCGACGGCGATGCCGATGTCGAAGTAGCCGTGGTAGACGATGTCGTTGCCGTCGACCGAGGCGTTGACGATCGGGTACTTCTTCAGCGCCGCGACCGCCGCCTTCACGAAGAAGCTCATGAAGCCCAGCTTGGTGCCGTGTTCCTTCTCGAAGCGCTCCTGGAACTTCTTGCGCATCTCCATCACCGGGGCCATGTTGACCTCGTTGAAGGTCGTCAGGATGGCGTTGGTGGACTGCGACTGCACCAGGCGTTCGGCGATGCGCGCGCGCAGGCGCGACATCGGCACGCGCTGCTCGGGGCGGTCGCCGAGGTTCGGGCCGCTGGGCGCCTGCACCGCGGGCAGCGGCTTGGCAGCGGCGGGCGCCGGCGCGGCAGCCTTCGGTGCCGCGGGCGCGGGCGCGGCCAGCGCGCCCAGCACGTCGCCCTTCAGCACCCGGCCGTCCTTGCCGGTGCCGGCCACGGAGCCGGCCGCCAGGTTGTGGTCGGCCATCAGCTTGGCCGCGGCGGGCATCGCCACGCTGCCCGCGACGGCGGCCGACGACGGCGTTGCCGCCGGTGCCGCGGCTGGCGCGGCGGCGGGCGCCGGGGCGGCGGCGCCGGCCTTGCCTTCGGTGTCGATCCTCGCGATGACCTGGTCGCTGACGACGCTGCCGCCGTCGGCCACCACGTGCTCGGCCAGCACGCCGGCGGCCGGCGCGGGGACCTCGAGCACGACCTTGTCGGTCTCGATCTCGATGAGGATCTCGTCCATCGCCACGGCGTCGCCGGGCTTCTTCTTCCATTGCAGGAGCGTGGCTTCGGCCACCGATTCCGACAGCTGCGGAACCTTCACTTCAACGATTGCCATGATCTATCTCTTGGGGTGTTCTGGTGGCGCGCACGCGGCGGCCTGGCGGCCGACCGCGTGGGCGTGCGGCAAGGCCGCGTGATCACTTCGTGAGGACGAAGCCCTTCAGCTTGCCGAACGCCTGCTCGAGCAGCGCCTTCTGCTGCTCGACGTGCAGGTGCGAATAGCCGACCGCCGGCGACGCCGAGGCCGGGCGCCCGGCGTAGCCGAGCTTCTGGCCTTCGAGCATGTTCTCGTGGATGTAGTGCTGCACGAAGAACCAGGCCCCCTGGTTCTGCGGCTCGTCCTGGCACCACACGACCTCGGTCGCGTTCGGGAAGCGCTTCATCTCGGCCGCGAAGGCCTTGTGCGGGAACGGGTAAAGCTGCTCGACGCGCAGGATCGCCACGTCGTAGGCCTTCTTCTCCTCGCGCTTCTTCAGCAGGTCGTAGGCGACCTTGCCGGAGCAGCAGACCACGCGCTTGACCTTGTCGCCTTCGACCTCGGGCTTGTTCGGCCCGATCACGGTGCGGAACTCGCCCTTCGTGAACTCGGCCAGCGGCGAGGTGGCGTCCTTCGCGCGCAGCAGGCTCTTGGGCGTGAAGATGATCAGCGGCTTGCGGAACTGGCGCACCATCTGGCGCCGCAGCAGATGGAAGATCTGGCTGGCGCTGGTGGGCTGCACGATCTGCATGTTGTTGTCGGCGGCCAGCTGCATGAAGCGCTCCAGGCGCGCCGAGCTGTGCTCGGGGCCCTGCCCTTCGTAGCCGTGCGGCAGCATCAGCGTCAGGCCGTTGACGCGGCCCCACTTGACCTCACCCGAGGCGATGAACTGGTCGATCACGACCTGCGCGCCGTTGGCGAAGTCGCCGAACTGCGCCTCCCAGATGGTCAGCGTGTTCGGCTCGGCGCTGGCGTAGCCGTACTCGAAGCCGAGCACCGCCTCTTCCGACAGGATCGAGTCGATGACGACGAAGGGCGCCTGGCCGTCGGCCACGTTCTGCAGCGGCACGTAGGTGCCGATGTCCCACTTCTCGCGGTTCTGGTCGTGCAGCACGGCGTGGCGGTGCACGAAGGTGCCGCGGCCGCAGTCCTCGCCCGACAGCCGCACGCTGTAGCCGCTGGCCACCAGCGATGCGTAGGCCAGCGTCTCGCCCATGCCCCAGTCGACGTTGATCTCGCCGCGGCCCATGGCGGCGCGGTCGGCGAGGACCTTCTCCACCAGCGGGTGCACCTTGAAGTTCGACGGGATCGTCGTCACGCGCTCGGCCAGGCGCTTGACCTCGGCCAGCGGCAGCGCGGTGTCGGCCGCGTCGGTCCACTTCTTGCCGAGGAACGGTGCCCAGTCGACGGCGTACTTGCTCTTGAAGTTCGTCAGCACCGGGTCGACGGTGTGCTTGCCGGCGTCCATCGCGGCGCGGAAGTCCTTGACCATCGCGTCCGGGCCGTCGGCCGGCAGCACGTTCTGCGCGACCAGCTTCTCGCCGTACAGCTTGCGCGTGCCGGGATGCTGCGCGATCTTCTTGTACATCAGCGGCTGCGTCAGGCTCGGGGTGTCCTGCTCGTTGTGGCCGAGCTTGCGGAAGCAGATGATGTCGACCACCACGTCCTTCTGGAACTGCTGGCGGTAGTCCATCGCGAGCTGCGTGCACAGGACGACGGCTTCGGGGTCGTCGCCGTTCACGTGCAGCACCGGCGCCTCGACCATCTTGACGACGTCGGTGCAGTACAGCGTGGAGCGGCTGTCGCGCGGGTCGCTGGTGGTGAAGCCGATCTGGTTGTTGATGACCAGGTGCACGGTGCCGCCGGTGAAGTACCCGCGCGTCTGCGCCAGCGCCAGCGTCTCCATCACGACGCCCTGGCCGGCGAAGGCGGCGTCGCCGTGCACCAGCACCGGCAGCACCTGGGCGCCGGTCTTGTCGCCGCGGCGCTCCATGCGCGCCTTGACCGAGCCTTCGACGACCGGGTTCACGATCTCGAGGTGGCTGGGGTTGAACGCCAGGCTCAGGTGCACCGGGCCGCCGCGCGTGGTGACGTCGGAGCTGAAGCCCTGGTGGTACTTCACGTCGCCGGCCGGCAGCGCCTCGGGCGCGGTGTGGTCGAACTCGGCGAACAGGTCCTTGGGCATCTTGCCCAGCGTGTTCACCAGCACGTTCAGGCGGCCGCGGTGGGCCATGCCGATGACGATCTCCTGCACGCCGTGCGTGCCGGCGCGCTGCACCACTTCGTCCATGCTGGCGATGAAGCTCTCGCCGCCTTCCAGGCTGAAGCGCTTCTGGCCGACGTACTTGGTGTGCAGGTAACGTTCCAGGCCCTCGGCGGCGGTCAGGCGGTCGAGGATGTGCTTCTTCTCGGCGACGCTGAAGGTCGGCTTGCTGCGGATCGACTCCAGGCGCTCCTGCCACCAGCGCTTCTCGGCCGGGTCCATGCAGTGCATGAACTCGGCGCCGACGGTGCCGCAGTAGGTTTCGCGCAGCGCCTGCAGGATCTCCCGCAGGGTCATGTTCTCGGCCTTGCTGAAGTACGTGTTGGCGGCCGAGAACGGGATGTCCATGTCCGACTCGGTCAGGTCGTAGAACGCCGGCTCGAGTTCGGGGATCTTGGGGCGCTCGGCGCGCTTCAGCGGGTCCAGGTCGGCCCAGCGGCTGCCGAGGTTGCGGTAGGCGGCGATCAGGCTCTGGACGTGGACCTGTTTGCGCGCGACGGCGAGGTCGGCCTCGCTGGCCTTGAGGGCGAAGGCATTGGCCTTGGCGCGCTGCGCGAAGGACTCGACGACCGGGGCGTGGGCGACATCGCGGCTGTCGGTGCCGTCGACCGCGGGCACGTGCTGCAGGTTGTCGAAGTAGGCGCGCCAGTTGTCGGGCACGCTGCCGGGGTTGTCGAGGTAGGCCTCGTACAACTCTTCCACGTAAGGGGCGTTGCCCCCGAACAGGTACGAGTTGGACCTGTGCTGCTGCATCATCTTTCGCTCACCTTTCGCCTGCGGTTTCCGCAAGCTCCGATGGGTTGATCAACCTTCCGCGGCCCCGGCTCGACCGGTTGGCGGATTGCGACCCGCCTTGCTGAATTTCGATGAACTCACCAGCAAGGGGACGGGAAGGACCCTGGGTACAGCGCCGAACTCTAGCACCAGCGGTGCTGCTCCCTGACCGCAATTGGGCGCCCCGGACCCTGTTGTTTTGCTGACAGCGTGACGGGGTCTTCGGCACAGTGTGGGGCCGATGCCACAACAGGTGATCCTGCTGCACGCCGACGCACCGCCCAAGCCGCCCGCCGGCGCGGCCTGCAACGGCTGCGGCGTCTGCTGCGCGGCCGAACCCTGCCCGCTGGGCGCGCTGCTGTCGCGCCGGCGGCGCGGCGCCTGCCGTGCCCTGCTGTGGGAGGCCGAAGGCAGGGGCCGCTACCGATGCGGCGTGGTCGCCGCGCCGCGCCGCTTCGTGCCTTGGCTGCCGGCGGCGTGGACGCGCCGGTTGGCGCTGCGCTGGATCTCGTCGGCCAGCGGCTGCGACTGCACGCTCGAAGCCGCCTGAGCGGCGGCGCCCCTCCGGACTTCTACCGCTGGCGGCGCGCTGGCACGCCTCTAGCATGCGGGTTTCGCTTTTCCTGGAGACACCCCTCATGAAGCTCAAAGCCTTGCTCGCCGCGGTCGCGGTGGCCGCCTCGCTGGCGGGCCCGGCCGGCGCGCAGACGCTGCGCTGGGCCGCGCAGAACGACATCCTGACGATGGACCCGCACTCGCAGAACCATGCGACGACGAACGCCATCCTGATGCACGCCTACGAAGGCCTCACCCGCTACGGCCCGACCTACCAGATCGAGCCGGCGCTGGCCACCAAGTGGACCTTCATCTCGCCGACGCAGGTGCGCTTCGAACTGCGCAAGGGCGTCAAGTTCCAGGACGGCACGCCCTTCACCGCCGACGACGTGTTGTTCTCGTTCGGCCGCATCAAGCAGCCGCAGGGCACGATGCAGATCTACGTCACCGGCATCGGCGAGATCAAGAAGATCGACGACCACACGATCGACATGATCCTGACGGCGCCGAACCCGATCCTGCTGCGCAACATCGTCGACTTCCGCATCATGAGCAAGGCGTGGGCGGAGAAGAACCGCACCGCCAACGTGCAGGACTACAAGGCGAAGGAGGAGAACTTCGCCTCGCGCAACGTGATGGGCACGGGCCCCTACAAGATCACCGGCTGGCAGCCCGAGCAGCGCATCACGATGACGGTCAACAACGACTGGTGGGACAAGCACACCGGCAACGTCAAGGAAGTGATCTACACGCCGATCAAGAGCGACCCCACGCGCGTGGCCGCGCTGCTGTCGGGCGACGTCGACATGCTGACCGACCTGCCGACCCAGGACGTCGCCCGCCTGCGTGGTGACGGCAAGCTGAAGATCGTCGACGGTCCCGAGGTGCGCACGATCTACCTCGCGCCCGACCTCGGCAGCCCCGAGCTCAAGTACAGCAACGTGAAGGGCAAGAACCCGTTCGCCGACAAGCGGGTGCGCCAGGCGCTCAGCATGTCGATCGACCGCGCCGCGATCCAGCGCAACATCATGCGCGGCCTGTCGATCCCGGCCGGCATCATGGTGGCGCCGGGTGTCAACGGCAACACGCCCGACATCGACGTGCCGGCCAAGCTGGACGTCGACGGCGCGAAGAAGCTGCTCGTCGAGGCCGGCTACCCCGATGGCTTCGAGATCCGGCTGAACTGCCCGAACAACCGCTACGTCAACGACGAGGAGATCTGCCAGTCCATCGTCGCGATGTGGTCGAAGATCGGCGTGAAGGCATCGCTGGTGGCCGAGAACATGGCCACCTTCAGCCAGAAGTTCCAGAACTTCGACTCTTCGCTGTACATGCTGGGCTGGGGCGTCGCCACCTACGACGCGCAGTACACGCTGCAGTCGCTGATCCGCACCCGCACGGGCGGTGCCGACGGCAACTTCAACTTCTCGAAGATCAGCGACCCCGTGGTCGACAAGCTGGTCGACGCGATGAAGAGCGAGACCGACGTCGCCAAGCGCAACGCGATGATCCGCGAAGCGCTGATCCGCACGCGCGACGAAGTGCTGACGATCCCGCTGCACCACCAGATGCGCCCGTGGGCGATGAAGGCCGGCGTGACCACCGTGCACCGTTCGGACGACCGCCCGGAAGCGCGCTTCACGTCGATCAAGTAGTCCCGGCTTCGGCCAACGACAAGGGGCCCCGCGGGGCCCCTTTCTCATGGCCGGGCGGCAGCGCCGCTTCAGGCCACGCGCGCCTGGCGCTCGGGCCGCCGGTCGAGCACGACGCGCCCGCCCTGCATCAGCACGCGGATGCCGTCATCCGGCCTGGTCAGCATCTCCAGGCTCTTCGTCGGGTCGCCGTCGACGACCAGCAGGTCGGCGAACGCGCCGGCCACCAGCTGGCCGATGTGGCCCTCCTGCCGCATCAGCCGCGCGGCGACGATGGTGGCGCTCTGCAGCGCCTCCACCGGGCGCATGGCCTGCAGGCGCAGGTCGAACTCGCCCGGCTGGCGGTGGTGCATGTGGCCCAGCAGGTCGGTGCCGAAGACCACCGGCACGCCTTCGGCCCGGGCCAGGCGCACCGCCTCGATGCCGCGGTCCTGCACCACCTTGAGCTTGTCCAGCATCGCCGCCGACCAGCCCAGCCGCACGCCTTCATCAGCGAGCGCGGCGTAGGTCGACAGCGTGGGCACCAGGTAGGCGCCGTGCTGCTTCATCACGCGCGCCGTCGCCTCGTCGATCAGGTTGCCGTGCTCGATGCTGCGCACGCCCGCCTGCACCGCGCGCGTCACGGCACGCGGCGAGTAGGCATGGGCCAGCGCGTAGAGGTTGGCCGCCTCGGCTTCCTCGACCGCAGCGCGCAACTCGTCAACCGAGAACTGTGTGCCGTCGATCGGGTCGGTCGGGCTGGAGATGCCGCCGCCGGCCATGATCTTGATGTGGTTCGCGCCGCTGCGCACCTGCTCGCGCACCGCGCGCCGCACTTCGCCGACGCCGTCGGCGATGGCGCCGACGAGCCCCAGCCCGGCGCAGCTGCAGAACATCTCGCGCGACTTCACGCCCTTCGGGCGCATGTCGGCATGGCCGCCGGTCTGGCTGATCGGCGCGCCGGCGATGAACAGGCGCGGGCCTTCGAACAGCCCGCGCTGCACCGCTTCCTGCAGGCCGAAGTCGGCGCCGGCGGCGTCGCGCACCGTCGTGAAGCCGCGGTGCAGCATGTCGCGCATGATGCGGCCGCTCTCGGCGGCGACGAGCGACGGCGGCTGCAGCGCCAGGCCGACGAGGTCGTGCGACGCGGCGACGACGTGCACGTGGGCGTCGATCAGCCCCGGCAGCACGACGGCGCCGGCGGCGTCGATGACCTCCGCGTCGTCGACGAGGATCGGCGTCTGCGTGACGCTGGCGATGCGCTCGCCCTCGATGACGATCGTGCTGCCCGGCCGCAGCGCGCCGGTGACGCTGTCGAAGACGTTCGCGTTGCGGACGACCCGCCGCTTCGGCTTCACAGCACCCTCGCCCGCGCCGCGTCGTACTCGCGCTTCAGGCGTGCCACGAGCTCGGCGGTGGGCAGCACGGCCTTCACCGCGCCGATGCCCTGGCCGCAGCCCCAGATGTCCTTCCAGGCCTTGGCCGCGCCGCCGCCACCGAAGTTCATCTTGCTCGGGTCGCTCTCGGGCAGGTTCTCGGGGTCGAGGCCGGCGTTGCGCACCGACGGCTTCAGGTAGTTGCCGTGCACGCCGGTGAAGAGGCTCGAGTAGACGATGTCGTCGCTGTTGCTGTCGACGATGCACTGCTTGTAGGCGTCGGAGGCGCGCGCCTCCTCGGTGGCGATGAAGGCCGAGCCGATGTACGCGAGGTCGGCGCCCATCGCCTGCGCGGCCAGCACGGCGTCGCCGGTGGCGATGGCGCCGCTCAACGCGAGCGGGCCGTCGAACCACTCGCGGATCTCCTGGATCAGCGCGAACGGGCTCTTCATGCCGGCGTGGCCGCCGGCACCAGCGGCCACGGCGATCAGTCCGTCGGCGCCCTTCTCGATTGCCTTCTTCGCGAAGAAGTTGTTGATGATGTCGTGCAACACGATGCCGCCCCAGGCGTGCACGGCGTCGTTGACATCGGTGCGCGCGCCCAGCGACGTGATCACCACCGGCACCTTGTAGCGCGCGCAGACCTGCATGTCGTGATCGAGGCGGTCGTTGCTCTTGTGCACGATCTGGTTGATCGCGAACGGCGCCGCCGGGCGGTCGGGGTGCGCACGGTCCCAGGCGGCCAGAGACTCCGTGATCTCGGCCAGCCATTCGTCGAGCTGTTCGGCCGGCCGCGCATTCAACGCCGGCATCGAGCCGACGATGCCCGACGTGCACTGCGCGATCACGAGCTTGGGGTTGCTGACGATGAACAGCGGCGAGCCGATGACCGGCAGCGCCAGCTTCGACAGGACGGGGGGCAGCGACATCAGAAGGCCTCCAGCGGCAGTTCGGTCACGGACTCGGCGCCATCGACGATGGCGTCGCGCCAGGCGCCGCAGCGCACCAGCAGGTGGTCGGCGAAGAAGCGCGCGGTGGTGATCTTCGCCCGCATGAACTCGGCGTCCTCGCCGGCGGCGAGGCGGTCCTCGGCCGCGATCAGCGCGCGCGCCATCTGCCAGCCCGCCACGGCGGTGCCGGCGAGCATCAGGTAGGGCACGCTGCCGGCGAAGACGGCGTTCGGGCTGGCCTTCGTCTGGCCGGCGACGAAGTCGACCGCCTCCACGAAGGCGCGCCGTGCCGCGCCCAGCCGCTTGGCCATCGCGCGGCAGGCCACGCTGGCGCGCGCGGCGAGCGCGGCCTCGGTGGCCTCGATCTGCGACGCGATGGCGCGCGCGGTCTGGCCGCCGTCGCGCGCGGTCTTGCGGCCGACGAGGTCGTTCGCCTGGATCGCCGTCGTGCCTTCGTAGATGGTGAGGATCTTCGCGTCGCGCAGGTACTGCGCGGCGCCCGTCTCCTCGATGAAGCCCATGCCGCCGTGCACCTGCACGCCCAGGCTCGCCACCTCCAGGCTCATCTCGGTCGACAGGCCCTTCACCAGCGGCACCATGAACTCGTAGAAGGCCTGGTTCTGTGCGCGCGCGGCACTGTCGGGGTGGGCATGCGAAGCGTCGTAGGCGGCGGCGGCCACCAGGGCCATCGCGCGGCAACCTTCGGTCCAAGCGCGCATCGTCATCAGCATGCGGCGCACGTCCGGGTGGTGGATGATCGGCGCCGCCTTGTTCAGCGAGCCGTCGACCGGCCGGCTCTGCACGCGGTCGCGCGCGTACTGCACGGCCTTCTGGTAGGCCTGCTCGGCGAGCGCGATGCCCTGCATGCCGACGGCGTAGCGCGCCGCGTTCATCATGATGAACATGTACTCGAGGCCGCGGTTCTCCTGGCCCACCAGCGTGCCGACGGCGCCGCCGTGGTCGCCGAACTGCAGCACCGCGGTCGGGCTCGCCTTGATGCCCAGCTTGTGCTCGATGCTGACGCAGTGCACGTCGTTGCGGCGGCCGTCGGCCAGGAACTTCGGGCAGATGAACAGCGAGATGCCCTTCACGCCCTCGGGCGCGCCGGTCACCCGCGCCAGCACGAGGTGGACGATGTTCTCGGCCATGTCGTGCTCACCGTAGGTGATGAAGATCTTCGTGCCGAAGAGCTTGTAGGTGCCGTCGGGTTGCGGCTCGGCACGCGTGCGCACGAGGCTCAGGTCGCTGCCGGCCTGCGGCTCGGTGAGGTTCATCGTGCCGGTCCACGCGCCCGAGATCATGTTCGGGATGTAGGTCTGCTGCTGCTCGTGCGAGCCGGCGGTGAGCAGCGCCTCGATGGCGCCGTCGGTCAGCAGCGGGCACAGCGCGAAGCTGAGGTTCGCGCTGTTCACCATCTCGATGCAGGCCGCGCCCACGAGCTTGGGCAGGCCCTGGCCGCCGAACTCCACCGGGTGCTGCAGGCCCTGCCAGCCGCCGGCGGCGAACTGGCGGAAGGCGTCCTTGAAGCCCGGCGTCGTGAACACCTGGCCGTCCTTGAAGTACGACGGGTTCTTGTCGCCCTCCCGGTTCAGCGGCGAGACGACGCCTTCGTTGAGCTTGGCGCATTCGTCCAGCACGGCGGCGGCGGTGTCGTAGCCGGCGTCCTCGAAGCCGGGCAGCTGGGCAACGCGGTCGATGCCCGCAAGTTCCTTCATCGCGAACAGCATGTCCTTGATGGGGGCACGGTAGGTCATGGTGGGTCTCCGGATACGACAAGGGCGCCGCGGGGGCGCCCTTCAGGGGTGATGAAGCCTACAGGCTGGCCACGAGCTCGGGCACGGCCGCGAACAGGTCGGCCTCGAGCCCGTAGTCGGCGATGCTGAAGATCGGCGCCTCGGCGTCCTTGTTGATGGCCACGATGACCTTGCTGTCCTTCATGCCCGCCAGGTGCTG
>CAUJHQ010000131.1 GCA_963204815.1 Pseudomonadota bacterium
AGCTGGCTGGCGGCGCCGAACTCGGGCGTCATCACGTACATCGGCACGTCGACCAGCGGCACGATGGCGGCGTCGCCCTGGCCGATGCCCGAGGTCTCGACGACGATGAGGTCGAAGCCGGCGGCCTGGCACGCCAGCAGCACGTCGGGCAGGGCCTGGCTGATCTCGCTGCCGAAGTCGCGCGTGGCCAGTGAACGCATGAAGACCCGCGGGCCGGCGGACCACGGCGAGATCGCGTTCATGCGGATGCGGTCGCCGAGCAGCGCGCCGCCGCTCTTGCGCCGGCTCGGGTCGATGCTGATGACGGCGATGCGCAGCGCGTCGCCCTGGTCCAGCCGCAGGCGGCGGATCAGCTCGTCGGTGAGGCTGGACTTGCCGGCGCCGCCGGTGCCGGTGATGCCGAGCACCGGGGCGCGCTTCGGGCTCGCCGCCAGCGCGGCCTTGAAGGCCGGGTCGGCCTTGCCGTTCTCGAGCGCGGTGATGGCCTGGGCGAGGGCGCGCCAGGCGGCGTCGGAATGGCCTTGCAGCGCGGCCACGTCCTTCGGCGCGTGCGGCGACAGGTCGGCGTCGCAGCGCATGACCATCTCGCCGATCATGCCCTGCAGCCCCATGCGCTGGCCGTCTTCCGGGCTGTAGATGCGGCTGACGCCGTAGCCCTGCAGTTCGCGGATCTCCGCCGGCACGATGACGCCGCCGCCGCCGCCGAAGACCTGGATGTGCGCGCCGCCGCGCTCGCGCAGCAGGTCGACCATGTACTTGAAGTACTCGACGTGGCCGCCCTGGTAGCTGCTGATCGCGATGCCCTGCACGTCTTCCTGCAGCGCGGCGGTCACGACCTCGTCGACCGAGCGGTTGTGGCCGAGGTGGATCACTTCCGCGCCCATGCCCTGCAGGATGCGGCGCATGATGTTGATCGCGGCGTCGTGGCCGTCGAACAGGCTGGCGGCGGTGACGAAGCGCACCTTGTGCGTCGGGCGATACTCGGCAAGGGCCTTGAATTCGGCGGACAGGTCGGTCATGGCGGCTCTGGCAGGTCGGTGTCGAAGGGCTTGACGTTGACGTAAACGTCAAGTGCGCGATGATGCCACCATGCGCCCCTTCGCGCGAGATAGTAAACATCCTTACTAATATGACCTTCCTGGCGATCGACGTCGGCAACACGCGGCTCAAGTGGGCCCTCTACGCGCAGCCGCTGCCCGGCGCGGCGCTGCTGGGGCACGGCGCGGTGTTCCTGGAGACCATCGACAGCCTCGCCGAGACCGACTGGAAGGCGCTGCCCGCGCCGCACAGCATGCTGGGCAGCTGCGTGGCCGGCGACGTGGTGCGCCGCCGCGTCGAGGAGCAGATGGAGCTCTGGGACATCGAGCCGCGCTGGGTCGTCAGCGGTGCCCACGAGGCCGGCGTGACGAACGGCTACGACCACCCGAGCCGGCTCGGCGCCGACCGCTGGGTGTCGCTGATCGGCGCCCGTGCGCGCGCGCTGGCCGGCGGCACGCCGCGGCCGGCGCTGGTGGTGATGGTGGGCACGGCGGTCACGGTCGACGCCATCGACACCGAAGGCCATTTCCTCGGCGGGCTGATCCTGCCGGGCTTCGGCCTCATGCTGCGCGCGCTGGAAATGGGAACCGCGGGCCTGAAGGTGCCCACCGGCGAGGTGGTCGACTTCCCCACCAACACGAGCGACGCGCTGATGAGCGGCGGCGCCAACGCGATTGCCGGCGCCATCGAGCGCCAGCACCGCAAGCTCATCGCGCGCACCGGCCGCGAGCCACTGCTGCTGATGACCGGCGGTGCCGCGGTGAAGCTGGCGCCGATCACGGACCTGCGCTTCGAGACCGTCGATGCGCTGATCTTCGACGGCCTGCTGGCGATGCAGTCGCACCGCCTGGCGCTCTAGCGGCCGAGTGGCCTACAGGATGTAGCGCGACAGGTCTTCGTTCTTCGCCAGGTCGCCCAGGCGGGCATCCACCGCGGCGGCGTCGATCGTCACCGTCTGGCCGCTGCGGTCCGGTGCCTCGAAGCTGATCTCGTCGAGCAGGCGCTCCATCACGGTGGCGAGGCGCCGCGCGCCGATGTTCTCGGTGCGCTCGTTCACCTCGTAGGCGATCTGCGCCAGCCGGCGCACGCCGTCGGCGCCGATTTCCAGCGTCACGCCCTCGGTGGCCAGCAGCGCCTGGTACTGCTTGACCAGGCTCGCGTGGGTGCTGGTGAGGATGGCCTCGAAGTCGTCGACCGACAGCGAACCGAGCTCGACGCGGATCGGGAAGCGGCCCTGCAGTTCCGGGATCAGGTCGCTCGGCTTGGCGAGGTGGAACGCGCCGCTGGCGATGAAGAGGATGTGGTCCGTCTTCACGATGCCGTACTTGGTGTTGACGCTGGTGCCTTCCACCAGCGGCAGCAGGTCGCGCTGCACACCCTGGCGCGAGACCTCGGCACCGCCGTGTTCGCTGCGCGAGGCCACCTTGTCGATCTCGTCGATGAAGACGATGCCGTTGCCTTCGGCGTTCGCCAGCGCGGCGGCGCGGATCTCGTCCTCGTTGACGAGCTTGGCGGCTTCTTCCTCGGTCAGGCGCTCCAGCGCTTCGCCGACCTTCATCTTGCGCAGCTTGCGCTTGCCGCCGCCCATCTGCGAGAACAGGCCCTTCAGCTGCTCGGCCATGTCCTCCATGCCTTGCGGGCCGAGGATCTCCAGCGCCGGCTTGGCGTCGGCGACGTCGACCTCGATCTCCTTGTCGGCCAGCACGCCCTCGCGCAGGCGCTTGCGCATCACCTGGCGCGCGGTGCTGTCGGGGTTGCCGAGGCCGTCGCGCGGCGGCGGCACCAGCAGGTCGAGCACGCGTTCCTCGGCGGCGTCTTCGGCCAGCGCGCGCTTCGTGCGCACCTGGCGTTCGCGCTCCTGCTTCACGGCCACGTCGACGAGGTCGCGGATGATGGTGTCGACGTCCTTGCCGACGTAGCCGACCTCGGTGAACTTGGTCGCCTCGACCTTGATGAAGGGCGCGTCGGCCAGCCGCGCCAGACGGCGCGCGATCTCGGTCTTGCCGACGCCGGTGGGGCCGATCATGAGGATGTTCTTCGGCGTGATCTCGCCGCGCAGCTTGTCGTCGACCTGCTGGCGGCGCCAGCGGTTGCGCAGAGCGATGGCGACCGCGCGCTTGGCGGCCTGCTGGCCGACGATGTGGCGGTCGAGCTCGGAGACGATCTCCTTCGGCGTCATGGACTGACTCATCCGAGGGTCTCCACGGTGTGATGCTGGTTCGTGTAGATGCACAGGTCGCCGGCGATCTCGAGCGAGCGCTTGACGATCTGGTCCGGCGGCATCTGCGTGTGCTCGAGCAGCGCGCGGGCGGCGGCCTGCGCGTACGCGCCGCCGGAGCCGATGGCGACGATGCCGTGCTCGGGCTCGAGCACGTCGCCGTTGCCGGTGATGATGAGCGAGGCTTCCTTGTCGGCCACCGCGAGCATGGCTTCCAGGCGCCGCAGCACGCGGTCGGTGCGCCAGTCCTTGGTCAGCTCGATGGCGGCACGCACCAGGTGGCCCTGGTGCTTCTCGAGCTTGGCCTCGAAGCGCTCGAAGAGCGTGAAGGCGTCGGCGGTGGCGCCGGCGAAGCCGGCCAGCACCTGGTCGCGGTAGAGCTTGCGCACCTTCTTCGCGCTCGCCTTGACGACGATATTGCCCAGTGTCACCTGGCCGTCGCCGCCGAGGGCGACGCTGGCGCCGCGGCGCACGCTGACGATGGTGGTGCCGTGGTAGCTTTCCATGGGTCTCTGCAGTTGGGGCTGCGCGCCCCGGCCTCAAGGCTCAGACCTTGCGGACCGCGACTTTCGCATGCTCGTTGATGCCCATCGCGCCGAAGAACAGCGCGACCAGGCGGTGCGCGTCGACGAACTGCACGCTGCGGCTCTCGCCGCGCTTGGCGAGCACCCAGTTCAGCAGGTCGCCGGCGGCGATGAAGTCGACGCGGATGAGCTTGTGGCAGGACACGCTGACCACCGGCGCGGTGCCGAGTTGCGTGTCCAGGCGCGTCAGCGTGGCGCCAATGTCGCCGAGCAGCTGGCCCGAGAGCTCCACGTTGGCCTGCGTGATCTGGCCGACCGAATCGTCGGCGAGGGCCGACTCGAAGAAGCTGGTCGAGACGTCGCTCACCACCGACATCGGCGGCGTGCGCGTCGACAGCGAAGTGCCGCTCACGCGCACCTGGCAACGCGCCGGCTCCCAGGACGGCGGCGACACCTCGTAGGTGACGCAGTAGTCGATGGCGACCTCGTCGAACTGGTCGGCGCGGTTGGCCAGTCGCAGTGCATCGAGGCGCGTCAGCCAGAACGCCGGGTCGGCGTCGCGCACGCCGGTGGGCGCCGCCTCGGCCAGCACCTGGAACAGCCGCTCGCCGGCGATCCAGCGCATTTCCAGCTGCTGGCCGGCCCACAGGCGGAACAGCGTGGACAGCTGCATCGCCGCTTCCGCGTCGACGTTCTGCAGCGAACCCCAGTCGAAGATCCAAGGCAGCGGCATCTGCAGCGTCTGCGAGCGCAGCCGCGCCACGGCGTCGATGTCCAGCACCTCGGGGCAGACCCAGCCGACATCGCCGACCAGGCGGGCGGCGGCACTGGCGCTGCGGTCGGGTGCCTCTTCGGCGACGGCGTCCGCCACCAGCCGCGGCAGCGAGAACCACTGCGGCGCCGACCAGCCGAACTGCTGCGCGTAGTCGATGGCCAGGCTCTCGAAGCGCTGCTGCTGGCCGATGGCGCGGTACAGGTCGAACAGCACGAGCCAGGTCTCGGCGTGCTGGTTGCGGGCGCCACCCGGCTGCGTGATCTGCTGCAGCGCCTGCTCGCACTGGGCGAAGTCGGCGTTGGCGAACGCGATCACGGCCTCGTCGAGCTCCGGGTCGTGCACGACCTCGCTGACTTCCACGGCGAACGGCGCCCCGAAGTCGGCCGCGCCGGCGCCCGAGGTGCCGCCGTCGCCACCGCCCAGCGGCGCCAGCGGTGGCAGGCCGCCTGCCACCTGCACCGGTGACGGTGCGGCGACGGGCGCGAGGTCGATGTCGGGCAGCGGCGGCAGCGCGGGCAGGCGGTCGGCCTCGTCGCTGAGCAGCGGCACCGGGCCCTTCGGGCCCGAGCCGGTCCCGTCGGAGCGCGAGGGGTAGAAGGCGGCCGGCCGGCGCGTGCTGGCGGCGAAGCCATCGCCCACCATCTGCTGCTCGATCTCGTCGATCTTGGCCTTCACGCCGTCGGGGCGTGCAGTGTTCGTCTCGGGCAGGCGCGCTTCGGAGTCGTCGAGCTTGGACGACCCGCCCAGCGCGGCCAGCTGCTCGGGCGACAACCCTTCGCGGCGCACCTTGCGCAGCATGTCGAACTCGCGCTTGCGGACGAAATCGTTGCGCCGCTTGCGCTCGATCATCGCCTTCAGCTCGGATTTCTCGATCTCGAGCTCGCGCGAGTCTTCCTGCCGGGTGTTGAGATCCGTCCAGTCGGTGGCCGGGTTCGCGACGAACCGGACCACCTTGCGGAAGAAGCTCTCGTTTTCGGCCATGGATCGACTATCGTACTCTGGCCATGGCGCCGCCCCACGGGAGACCCGCGGGCACGGTCGGCGTCGGCGAGAAATCGTCCGCGCGGCGGACGCTTCCCCGGCCGCTGTCAGTCACCGAACATCTTCTGCTTGAGTTCGCGGCGCTGCTGCGCCTCGAGCGAGAGCGTGGCGGTCGGGCGGGCCAGCAGGCGGGCCAGGCCGATCGGCTCGCCGGTTTCGTCGCAGTAGCCGTACTCGCCGCTGTCCAGCCGCGCCAGCGATTGCGCGATCTTCTTCAGCAGCTTGCGCTCGCGGTCGCGCGTGCGCAGCTCCAGGGCGTGCTCTTCCTCGATCGTGGCGCGGTCGGCCGGGTCCGGCACGATCGAGGTGTCCTCGCGCAGGTGCTCGGTGGTCTCGCCGGCGTTGGACAGCAGATCGTCCTTCTGCGCCTGCAGGCGGGTGCGGAAGAACTCGAGTTGCTTGTCGTTCATGTACTCGCCCTCGGGCATGGCGAGCAGTTCGTCTTCCGTGAGGTCGCGGCCGGCCTTGTTCTTCCAGGCGTTGGCGAGCTTCGGGTCCACCTTGGCGGCGGGCTTGGTCACATCCATCGGTTCGTTCGTGGGCTTCGCGGGGGCGACAGCCGGGGCAAAGCGTTCGGTGAATCGGTTGCCGGCAGGCGGCGGAGCCGGACTGGGCGTCGGGGCAGGCGCGGCCTTCGCGGGGGCCGCCTTCGCGGCCGCCTTCGGCACGGCAGCGGCGGCCTTCGGGGCGGGCGCGGGGGCGGACGCCTTCGGGGCGGCCTTCGCCGCCGTCTTGGGGGCAGCCGCTGGCTTGGCTGGAGGCTTGCTCACGGGGGACACCTCGCCTGGTTCAGACGCTCTCCCGGCAGAGGGGCCGCTGCCGGTTCGGGAAACCCCCTCGGACATCCGGGGGAGTTCAAAAGCGCGCGGATTGTAGCCACGCCTGGATCACACCAGACACTGCTCCAGCCCCTGGAGCAGGATCTCCTTGGGCAGGTCGATGCCGATGAACACCATCTTGCTGACTTTTTCCTCGCCCGGCGCCCACTTCGGGCCCAGGTCGCTGCCCATCAGCTGGTGAACGCCCTGGAACACCACCTTGCGGTCGCTGCCCTTCATGTAGAGCACGCCCTTGTAGCGCAGCATCTTCGGGCCGTAGACCTGCACGATGGCGCCCAGGAAGTCTTCCAGCTTGGCCGGCGCGAACGGCTTCTTGCTGCGGAAGACAAAGGACTTCACGTCGTCGTCGTGGGCGTGGTGGTGCGGGTGGTCGCAGTGCTCGCCGTGCTCGTGCTCGTGGTCGTGGTGGTCGTGGCCGTGATCGTGACCATGGCCGTGGTCGTCGGCGTTCAGGAATTCGGGGTCGATCTCAAGCTTGGCGTTGAGGTTGAAGCCCTTCAGGTCGAAGACGCTGGCGATCGGCACCTCGCCGAAGTGCACCGCCTGCTGCGGCGCGCGCGGGTTCATGTGCTTCAGGCGGTGCATCAGCGCGTCGACCTCGTCCTTGGCCACGAGATCGGTCTTGCTGATGAAGATCTGGTCGGCGAAGCCGATCTGGCGGCGCGCTTCCTGGCGCGTGTCGAGCTGGGCATCGGCGTGCTTGGCGTCGACCAGCGTCAGCACGCTGTCGAGCAGGTAGCTCTCGGCGATCTCGTCGTCCATGAAGAAGGTCTGCGCCACCGGGCCGGGGTCGGCCAGGCCGGTGGTCTCGATGACGACGCGGTCGAACTGCAGTTCGCCCTTGCGGCGCTTCTCGGCCAGGTCCGACAGCGTGCTGCGCAGGTCCTCGCGGATCGTGCAGCAGACGCAGCCGTTGCTCATCTGGATGACCTGCTCCTTCGTCTCGGCGACGAGGATGTCGTTGTCGATGTTCTCCTCGCCGAATTCGTTCTCGATGACGGCGATCTTCTGGCCGTGCTGTTCGCTGAGCACGCGCTTGAGCAGCGTCGTCTTGCCGCTGCCGAGGAAGCCCGTGAGGATGGTGGCGGGAATGAGGCCTTGGGTCATGGGGTGCTCGAGCCGGAAGAAGAGGGTCGGATGTGAGGGCCGGGGACTGTGGTTCAAGCCCCCGGGTGTGTCAAGCGGCTGGGGTATTCTTCGCCTCCTCGCAGCTGCCGACACAGGTTTCGTGTCCGAACCTCCTTCCGCTCGGTCCGTGCGCGGCGCCCTTCCCGGGGCTGGCGCGGATAAACGTTCCCTCTTCGAACGCCTGGTCGAATTCGTCATGCCGGGCCCGGACAGCAAGCACGAGCTGATCCGCACGCTGGCCGACGCCGAGCAGCGCGAGCTGATCGAGCCCGAGTCGCGCCTGATGCTCGAAGGCGTGCTGCGCATGGCCGACATGACCGCCGGCGACGTGATGGTCGCCGCGCCCCGCATGGACCTGCTGGACATCGCCGCCGACTACGACGAACTGCTCGGCGCCGTCATCCGCACCGGCCACTCGCGCTTCCCCGTCTACGAGGGCCAGCGCGAGAACGTCATCGGCATCCTGATGTCCAAGGACCTGCTCAAGCTGCAGCGGGCCCCCGAGCTGAACCTGCGCACGCTGCTGCGCCCGGCGGTGTTCGTGCCCGAGAGCAAGCGCCTGAACGAGCTGCTGCGCGACTTCCGGTCCAACCGCAACCACCTCGCGATCGTCATCGACGAGTTCGGCAACACCGCCGGGCTGATCACGATCGAGGACGTGCTGGAGGAGATCGTCGGCGAGATCGAGGACGAGTTCGACGACGCCGCGGTCACCGAGAGCGGCATCTACACGCTGGCCGACGGCAGCCAGCGCGTGGCCGGCGACACCGCCATCGACGCCGTCAACTCGGCCTTCGGCATTGCGCTGCCGGCCGACGAGTTCGACACCATCGGCGGCCTCGTCGCCCACGAGCTCGGCCACGTGCCGCGGCGCGGCGAGGCGACCGAGATCGGCGGCCTGCGTTTCACGGTGATGCTGACGCGCGGCGGCGCGGTGCGCTGGTTCCGCGTCGTGCGGGTGCCCGGCGACGAGCGCGACGACACCGGATGAGCCGCGCCCGCGCGGCGGCGCTGGCGCTCGCCGCGCTGGGGGCGCTGCAGACGCTGGCGTTCGTGCACACCGTGGCCTGGGCGCTGCCGCTCGCCGCTGCGGCGGCGCTGGCGGCCGCGGCGGCGCGGGCCACGCCGGCACGTGCCGCGCTGTTCGGCTGGGCCTACGGCGTCGGCTGGCTGGTCGGCGGCACCTGGTGGCTGTTCATCAGCATGCACCGCTACGGCCACATCCCGGCGCCGCTGGCGGCACTGGCGGTGCTGGCGCTGGCGGCGTTTCTGTCCCTCTACCTCGCGGCGGCGATGGCGGCTTACGCGCGCTTTCGGCGCGGCCGCGCGGCCTGGGACGTGCCGCTGTTCGCGGCACTCTGGCTGCTGGCCGAGCTGGCCCGTGGCTTGATCTTCACCGGTTTTCCCTGGGTGGCGAGCGGCTACGCGCAGGTCGACAGCCCGCTGGCGGCGCTGGCGCCCTGGCTCGGCGTCTACGGGCTCGGCGCCTGGGGCGCGGCCGTCGCGGCGGCGCTGGCCCACGTGCGCCGCACCGCCTGGGCGCCGGCCGCGGTGGCGGCGGCGCTGCTCGCGGCGCCGCTGGCGCTGCGGCCGCTGACCTTCAGCGACGCGGCGGGCAGGCTCGAGGTGGCGCTCGTGCAGTCCAACGTGCCGCAGGACGAGAAGTTCGCTGCCGAGCGGCTGCCGGCCACGCTGGCCTGGGTGTCGGCGGCGCTGCGCTCTGCGCGTGCCGACCTCGTCGTCGGCCCGGAGACGGTGGTGCCGCTGCTGCCGTCGCAACTGGACGAGTTCGCGCCGGGTTACTGGGCCGAGCTGCGCGCCCACTTCGCCGCGCCCGGTGCGCCGGCGGCGCTGTTCGGCATGCCCCTGGGCGACTTCGACCGCGGCTACACCAACTCGGTCGTCGGCCTGCCGGCCGAGCCGCCGTACCGCTACGACAAGCAGCACCTGGTGCCGTTCGGCGAGTTCATCCCGACCGGCTTCCGCTGGTTCACCGACGCGATGCAGATCCCGCTCGGCGACTTCGCGCGCGGCGTGCGCGTGCCGCCGTCGTTCGCGGCGCGCGGCCAGCGCATCGCGCCCAACATCTGCTACGAGGATCTGTTCGGCGAGGAACTCGCGCTGCGCTTCGCCGACGCGGCGACGGCGCCGACGGTGTTCGCCAACGTCAGCAACATCGGCTGGTTCGGCGACACCGTGGCGCTGCCGCAGCACCTGAACATCTCGCGCCTGCGCACGCTCGAGTTCGAGCGGCCGATGATCCGCGCCACCAACACCGGCGCGACGGCGATCGTCGACCACCGCGGCCGCGTGACGGCGCAACTGGCGCCGTTCACGCGCGGCACGCTGCAGGGGCCGGTGGAAGGGCGCAGCGGCATCACGCCCTACGCCTGGTGGGCGGCGCGCGCCGGCCTGTGGCCGCTGGCGCTGGCGGCGGCGCTCGTCGTGCTGGCGGCGGCGCTGGCGCCGCGGCGCGGCCCGTAAACTTGCGGGTTTCCCGCCTCGCCGCCCGATGCTCACCTTTCAGCAGATCATCCTCACGCTCCAGTCCTACTGGGGCGACCGCGGCTGCGCGCTGCTGCAGCCCTACGACATGGAAGTCGGCGCCGGCACCAGCCACACCGCCACCTTCCTGCGCGCCATCGGCCCCGAGCCCTGGAGCGCGGCCTACGTGCAGCCGAGCCGGCGCCCGAAGGACGGCCGCTACGGCGACAACCCGAACCGCCTGCAGCACTACTACCAGTACCAGGTGGTGCTGAAGCCGGCGCCGGCGAACATCCTCGAGCTCTACCTGGGCAGCCTGGAGGCGCTGGGCTTCGACCTGAAGAGCAACGACGTGCGCTTCGTCGAGGACGACTGGGAGAACCCCACGCTGGGCTGCTGGGGCCTGGGTTGGGAGGTCTGGCTGAACGGCATGGAGGTCACGCAGTTCACCTACTTCCAGCAGGTCGGCGGCATCGACTGCAAGCCGATCACCGGCGAGATCACCTACGGCCTGGAGCGGCTGGCGATGTACCTGCAGGGCGTGGACAACGTCTACGACCTGGAGTGGACGAAGGGCCTGAAGTACGGCGACGTCTACCACCAGAACGAGGTCGAGCAGAGCACCTACAACTTCGAGCACAGCGACGTCGAGTTCCTGCTCACCGCCTTCGCGGCGCACGAGAAGCAGAGCAAGTACCTGATGGAACAGCAGCTCGCGCTGCCCGCCTACGAGCAGCTGCTGAAGGCCGGCCACAGCTTCAACCTGCTGGACGCGCGCGGCGCCATCAGCGTGACCGAGCGCGCCGCCTACATCGGCCGCATCCGCAACCTGGCGCGCGCGGTGGCGCAGAGCTACCTGGACAGCCGTGCGCGGCTGGGCTTCCCGATGGCGCCGAAGGCCTGGGCCGACGAGGTTGTCGCGCAGATCGCGAAGAAGGCGGCCTGAACATGTCCTCCAACAAGAACCTGCTCGTCGAACTTTTCGTCGAGGAACTGCCGCCGAAGGCGCTGAAGAAGCTCGGCGAGGCTTTCGGCGCCGCGCTACTGGCCGGCCTGCGCACGCAGGGCCTGGCGGGCGAACACTCGGCGCTGAACGTCTTCGCATCGCCACGCCGGCTGGCGGCGCGCGTGAGCCACGTGCTGCCGGTGGCGCACGACAAGGCGGTGTCGCAGAAGCTGATGCCTGTGGCCGTGGGCCTGGACGCGAACGGCGCGCCCACACCGGCGCTGCTGAAGAAGCTGGCCGCGCTGGGCGCCGACGCGGCCGTCGTGCCCACGCTCAAGCGCCAGCCCGACGGCAAGGCCGAGGCGCTGTTCTTCGAAAGCCTGGTGCCCGGCGCCACGCTGGCCGCCGGCCTGCAGGTGGCGCTGGACGAGGCGATCGCTAAGCTGCCGATCCCCAAGGTCATGGGCTACCAGCTCGAAGACGGCTGGACGAGCGTGAACTTCGTGCGCCCGGCGCACGGCCTCGTCGCGCTGCACGGCGCCGATGTCGTGCCCGTGAAGGCGCTCGGCCTGACCTCGGGCCGGCAGACGCGCGGCCACCGCTTCGAGGCCGCGGTCGACCCCGTCATGCTGCTGGACGCCGACCACTACGAGCGCCAGCTCGCCGAGCAGGGCGCCGTCATCGCCGGCTTCCCCGAGCGTCGGGCCGAGATCGTGCGCCAGCTCGCCGCCGCCGCCGCGGCACAGGGCCTGCAGCCGATCGACGACGACGCGCTGCTCGACGAAGTCACCGCGCTCGTCGAGCGGCCGAACGTGCTCAGCTGCCGCTTCGAGCCCGAGTTCCTGGCGGTGCCGCAGGAATGCCTCATCCTGACGATGAAGGCGAACCAGAAGTACTTCCCGCTGCTCGACGCCGAAGGCCGGCTGACGAACCAGTTCCTGGTCGTCAGCAACATCCGTCCGGCCGATGCGAGCCGCGTGGTGCAGGGCAACGAGCGCGTCGTGCGCCCGCGCCTGGCCGACGCGAAGTTCTTCTTCGACCAGGACCGCAGGAAGACGCTCGAGTCGCGCGTGGCCGGCCTCGCGAAGGTGGTCTACCACGGCAAGCTGGGCACGCAGGGCGAGCGCGTCGAGCGCGTGCGCGCCATCGCGCGCAAGATCGCGGCGGCGCTGGGCGGCGAGGCGCTGGCGGCGCAGGCCGACCGCGCCGCGCTGCTGGCCAAGGCCGACCTGCTGACCGACATGGTCGGCGAGTTTCCCGAGCTGCAGGGCGTGATGGGCGGCTACTACGCGCGCCACGACGGTGAAAGCGAGGCCGTGGCCTTCGCCGTCGAAGACCACTACCGGCCGCGCTTCGCCGGCGACGCGCTGCCGCGCGAGACGGCGGGCGCCGCCGGCCTCGTCGTCGCCCTGGCCGACACGCGGGAGACGCTGGCCGGCCTGTTCGGCTTCGGCCAGCTGCCCACCGGCGACAAGGACCCGTTCGCGCTGCGCCGCCACGCGCTGGGCGTGATCCGCATGCTGGTCGAGCGCGACCTGCCGCTGGCCGTGCCGCGGCTCGTGGCCGACGCCTTCCACGCCTTCCCCGAAGGCCATGGCCAGGCGCAGGCCGAGGTGGCGCATTTCCTCTACGACCGCCTGGTCGGCTACCTGCGCGAGCAGGGCTACAGCGCGCACGAGGTCGATGCCGTCATCGCGCTGCGGCCGGACCGCTGGGGCAGCCTGCCGGCGCGCCTGGCGGCCGTGCGCGCCTTCGCCGCGCTGCCCGAGGCGCCGGCGCTGACCGCCGCCAACAAGCGGGTCGGCAACATCCTGAAGAAGAGCGAAGGCGCGCCGGTCACCGCCGTGAACCCGGCGCTCTTCGCCGAGCCGGCCGAGCGTGCGCTGCACGCCGCGCTCGCCGACACCGCGCCGCGCGCCGACGCCGCCTTCGAGCGCGGCGACCTCACCGCCAGCCTGCAGGCGCTGGCGGTGCTGAAGTCGCCCGTCGACGCCTTCTTCGACACCGTGATGGTCAACGCCGACGACGCCGCGCTGCGCCAGAACCGGCTCGCGCTGCTCGGCAGCCTGCACGCCGCGATGAACCGCGTCGCCGACCTGTCGAGACTGGCCGCCTAGGCGCCGCCGCCATGTACTCCACCAAGCTCGTGATCCTCGGCCGCGACGGCATCCTCAACGCGTACCGCGAGGACCACGTCAAGTCGCCCGAGGAGTGGGTGCCCATCCCCGGCGCGATGGAGGCGGTGGCGCGCCTGAACCACGCCGGCTGGCACGTGGTGGTGGCCACCAACCAGGCGGGCATCGGCCGCGGCATGATCGACATGGCGACCATCAACGCCGTGCACACCCACATGTACCAGAGCCTGATGGCGCAGGGCGCGCGCGTCGACGCCGTCTTCTTCTGCCCGCACACGCCGGAAGACCACTGCGACTGCCGCAAGCCGCTGCCGGGCATGATGGCCGACATCGGCCGCCGCTACGGCGTCGACCTGAAGCTGGTGCCGATGGCCGGCGACACCTTGCGGGACCTCACCGCGGCGCGCGCCGCCGGCTGCGAGCCGCACCTCGTGCTGACCGGCCGCGCCGAGCGCATCGGCGACGAGCAGCTGCACCAGATGCTCGAACAGGTGCCGGGCGCGCGCGCGCACGCCGACCTCGCCGCGTTCGCCGAGTTCATCCTCGCGCGCGACCACATCCACGATTCCGAGAGCGGGGGGCTCGCCTGATGCGACTCGTCTGGGCGCTGCGTTCCGCGCTGTTCGTGCTCTGGCTCACCGTGTCGGTGATGCCCTGGGCCATCGCCGTGCTGGTGCTGTCGATCTTCAAGCGCGGCGACCCGGTCTACTGGGCCTGCGTGGGTTGGCTGCGCAATGCCGTCTGGGCGGCGCGCGTGATCTGCGGCGTGCGCTGGCGCATCACCGGCATGGAGAACGTGCCGACCGCCGCCGACGCGCGCAGCGCGGTGCTGCTGGCGCCCAAGCACCAGAGCACCTGGGAGACCTTCGCCTTCCCGGTGCTGATGCCGCACCCGCTGGCCTACGTGTTCAAGCGCGAGCTGCTCTACATCCCGTTCTTCGGCTGGGCGATGGCGCGCATGGACATGATCCACATCGACCGCTCCAAGCGCACCGAGGCCTGGAACCGCGTCGCCGAGCAGGGCAAGCGCCTGTTCGCGCAGGGCACCTGGGTCATCATGTTCCCCGAGGGCACGCGCACGCCGCGCGGCGGCCAGGGCGTCTACAAGAGCGGCGCGTCGCGGCTGGCCATCGCCACCGGCGTGCCGATCGTGCCGATCGCCGCCACCTCGGCCAAGTGCTGGCCGCGCAAGAGCTTCCTGCTGCGGCCGGGCGTGGTCGACATCTCCATCGGCAAGCCGATCCCGTCGGCCGGGCGCCAGCCCGACGAACTGATGCGCGAGGTCGAGGCCTGGATCGAGGCCGAGATGCGCCGCCTCGATCCCGAGGCCTACCGCAGCACCTGAGCGGCATTGCCGTTCAGTCGCCGATCCCGGGCGGCGCGCCGTCGATGTCGATGACGGTGCAGCGCGGCCGGCCGGGCGGACGGTAGCGTTCGCAGTTGGCGACCGCCTCGCGCCGCGCGTCGGCACGCGTGGGCAGTCCGGCGCGCCAGCCGAACGAGGCCCCGGGCGACAGCGCGAAGGCCTTGTGCAGCCCGGCCCGCTGGTACGGGCCGTTGAACACCGCCGCCGCCTGGCCGCTCAGCTGCGCGCCCAGCGGCGAGAACTGCGTCAGCAGCACCGCCATCAGCACGCCGGTGGCGAGCGCCACGCCGCTGCCGAACAACGCCGTGCGCCACCACGGGCCGCGCCGCGGTTCCTCCCCGTGCGCATTGGCGCCGCGGTCGCTGCGCACGCTGGCGATGGCGGCGCCGGCGAGCACGCCCAGCCACGGCACGGCGACCAGCCACGCCCAGTGCCCCGGGCGGCCGAAGTCGTGCAGGCGCAGCACGGTCCAGCGCAGCGACAGCAGCGTCGCCGCGACGAACACGGCACCGGCGACGGCCAGGCGCAGCGGCACCGGGTGCTGCACCGCGAAGGCAGTGGCGAGCGCCATCGCGGCGACCGCGACGAGGCCTGCCGCGGCGTAGGGCTGGCGGCCCAGGCGGCCGGCCATGCCGATGCCGAAGACCGGCGCGCCGGGGGCCGTCGGCCGCTTGCGGCGGCGCGAGTAGCCGTAGCCGCCGCTCGAGTCCGGCACGGCGGCGGCCGGTGTCGACGCCGCGGCCACCGGCGGGGCCGGCGCGGAGGCTGCCGGCGCGGCCGCGGCGGGGTTGGACGGCGCGCCGTCGTCGGGCTCCAGGTGCAAGCGTGCGCCCATGCGCGCGAACTGCAGCGCGTAACGCTGGCCGCGCGTGGCCTCCACGCCGCGCCGCAGCACGACGCGGCGGCCGGAAAACAGGTGCGCCATGCGCGCTTCGTCGACCTGCAGCGTGTGCGCCACGCGCGCCATCACCTCGACGGGGTCGAAGCCGTCGAGCACCTCGCCGGCGAAGACGAGCTTCACCGTGCCGGTCATGGCAGGCGTCGGGGCGGGCGGGGCATGGCGCGATTATCCCGGGGGGCGTGCCGGCCGCCCCAGGCGGGCGGTGCCAGGCGACGTCGCCGCTGCGCGACCGGTTGGCCCGGATCGCGAAGGCGCCGGCGGGAACTCCTAGAATCGCCGCTCATGCCGTTCGCGCCTGCCGCTTCGTCGCCGAGCCAGCTCTCGCTGTTCGACGAGCCGCCGCCGCCGGCCAGCGCGCCGCCACCACCACCACCACCGTCGGCCCCCGGCGTCTTCCGCCACCCGCGCTCGCAGCGCGAGATCCGCTTCGGCGAGCATGTCGTCGCCTACGAGCTGCGGCGTGCCCGTCGGCGCAGCATCGGCTTCGTCGTCGGTGCCGAAGGGCTGAGCGTCAGCGCGCCGCGCTGGGTCGGGCTGGGCGACGTCGAGGCGGCGCTGCGCGAGAAGGCGAACTGGATCCTGCGCAAGCTGCACGAACAGCGCGAACGCGCCGACCGCGTGGCGCAGGCGCGCATCGACTGGCGCGATGGCGCCTCGATCCCCTTCCTCGGCCGCCCGGTCACGGTGCGGCTGGACCCGCGCGCCGCCGGTGCGATGCTCGACGCCGAGGCCGGCCTGCTGCGCGTCGGCCTGCCGCCGGCCGCCGACCCCGCGCAGGTGCGCGACGTCGTGCAGAGCTGGCTGCAGCGCCAGGCGCGCCGCCTCTTCGAGGAGCGCTGCGGCGTCTACGCCGAACGGCTGGACGTGCGCATTACGCGGCTGTCGCTGAGCTCGGCCTCCACCCGATGGGGCAGCGCCAGTGCCGACGGTTCGATCCGCCTCAACTGGAGACTTGTGCACTTCGCACTTCCGGTCATCGACTACGTGGTGACGCATGAGCTGGCCCACCTGCGCGAGATGAATCACGGCCCCGCGTTCTGGAACGTCGTGCGCTCGGTGCTGCCCGAGTACGAGCGTTCGCGCTCGACGCTGCGCGACGAACTGCTGCCGGTCTTCGACTGAACGCGAAATTTGACCGTTAGCCCCCCTAGAAATCCGCCGTCCGAGGGATGCCGGCGCCGCGCGAGTTTGGGCACACTGGCTGCGACGCTGTCTCGACGGTAGCGCAGGGAGAAGAAACAGGCCGCCACGCGGCTCGGGCGCCGGCGGCAGGCCACCTCACAGCCTGCCGCCCGGTTCTCGCCTTCTGCCCACCCCCCCCCGTTTTCATCCTGTGGTCTGGCGCCCGGCGCGCCGCCCGCGCGGGCTTACATTTACGTTTACGTCAACGTCAGCCCGACCATGCCCGACGCCCCGCGGTCCGCCGCGCGCACCTTCACCATCACCGAGCTCGCGCAGGAGTTCGACGTGACGCCGCGCGCGATCCGCTTCTACGAGGACATGGGCCTGCTCGAGCCGGCGCGCGCCGGCCGCAACCGCGTCTACACGCAGCGCGACCGCACGCGGCTCAAGCTCACGCTGCGCGGCAAGCGCCTGGGCCTGTCGCTGTCGGAGATCAAGCAGCTGGTGGACATGTACGACTCGCCGTCGGACACCGCGCCGCAGCTGCAGGCCTTTCTCGGCGTGCTGGCCGAGCACCGGCGCCAGCTCGAGCGGCAGCAGGAAGACCTCGAGGTGACGCTGGCCGAGATCGCGCAGCACGAGGCGCGCTGCCGCGCGCTGCTGGCGGCGGCGAAGGGCGCCCGGCCGCCGAAGGAACACGTCAAGGAGACCACCAAATGAACCTGCCCGGACTCGACTTCCAGCTCGGCGAGGACATCGACGCGCTGCGCGACGCCGTGCGCGCCTTCGCCGACGCCGAGATCGCGCCGCGCGCCGCCGAGATCGACAAGAGCGACCAGTTCCCGATGGACCTGTGGCGCAAGATGGGCGAGCTCGGCGTGCTCGGCATCACGGTGCCCGAGGAGCACGGCGGCGCCGGCATGGGCTACCTGGCGCACATGATCGCGATGGAGGAGATCAGCCGCGCGAGCGCCTCGGTCGGCCTCAGCTACGGCGCGCACAGCAACCTGTGCGTCAACCAGATCAAGCGCAACGGAAGCGAGGCGCAGAAGGCGAAGTACCTGCCCCGGCTGATCAGCGGCGAACACGTCGGCGCGCTGGCGATGAGCGAGCCCGGCGCCGGCAGCGACGTCATCAGCATGAAGCTGAAGGCCGAGGACAAGGGCGGCTTCTACCTGCTCAACGGCAGCAAGATGTGGATCACCAACGGTCCCGACGCCGACACGCTGGTCGTCTACGCGAAGACCGAGCCCGAGCTCGGCGCGCGCGGCGTCACCGCCTTCCTGATCGAGAAGGGCATGAAGGGCTTTTCCATCGCGCAGAAGCTCGACAAGCTCGGCATGCGCGGCAGCCACACCGGCGAGCTGGTGTTCAGCAACGTGGAGGTGCCGGCGGCCAACGTGCTGGGCGCCGTCAACGGCGGCGCCAAGGTGCTGATGAGCGGCCTCGACTACGAACGCGCGGTCCTCGCCGCAGGCCCCATCGGCATCATGCAGGCGGTGATGGACAACGTGGTGCCCTACATCCACGACCGCAAGCAGTTCGGCCAGAGCATCGGCGAGTTCCAGCTCATCCAGGGCAAGGTGGCCGACATGTACACCGTGCTGCAGGCGGCGCGCGCCTTCTGCTACACGGTGGGCAAGAACCTCGACAAGCTGGGCCCGCAGCACGTGCGCCAGGTGCGCAAGGACTGCGCGAGCGTCATCCTCTGGTGCGCCGAGAAGGCGACCTGGATGGCCGGCGAGGGCATCCAGGTCTTCGGCGGCAACGGCTACATCAACGAGTACCCGCTCGGCCGGCTGTGGCGCGACGCCAAGCTGTACGAGATCGGCGCCGGCACGAGCGAGATCCGCCGCATGCTGATCGGCCGCGAGCTCTTCGCGGAGACGATGTGAGCGCGGAACTCGACGACCTGCTCGCGCACAACCGCCGCTGGGCCGCCGACACCGAGGCGCGCGAACCCGGCTTCTTCACGCGGCTGGCGCAGCAGCAGAACCCGCGCTACATGTGGATCGGCTGCGCCGACAGCCGCGTGCCGGCCAACGAGATCCTCGGCCTGCTGCCGGGCGACGTGTTCGTGCACCGCAACGTGGCCAACGTGGTGGTGCACTCCGACCTGAATGCGCTGTCGGTGATGCAGTTCGCCATCGACATGCTGCAGGTGCGCCACATCATGGTGGTGGGCCACTACGGTTGCGGTGGCGTGGCCGCGGCGCTGCACAACCGCCGCGTCGGACTGGCCGACAACTGGATCCGCCACGTGCAGGACGTGCGCAACAAGCACCGCACCTGGATCGACGGCATGGAGGACGAGACGCTCAAGCTGAAGGCGCTGTGCGAGCTGAACGTGCTCGAGCAGTCGCTCAACGTCTGCGAG
>CAUJHQ010000132.1 GCA_963204815.1 Pseudomonadota bacterium
CTCGACGCGCCAGTTCCAGCTGGCCACCGCGGCGCGCTCCGCGGGCGTGCGGCCCAGCAGCGCCGGTTCCGGGTGGCGCGCCTCCAGGTAGGCGGTGATGGCGGCGTTGTCGGTCAGCAGCAGGCCGTCTTCGGTGCGCAGTGCGGGTACCGTGCACTGCGGGTTGATCGCGCGGTAGGCGTCGCCCAGCTGTTCGCCGGTCCGCAGGTCGATCTGCACGGTGGCGTGCGCCACGCCCTTCTCGGCCAGCAGGATGCGCGCGCGGCGCGGGCTCGGCGCGGTGGCGCAGTCGTAGAGCGTGATCATGCCGGGGGCAGGCTGTCGAAGTCGCGCGCGTCGTGGCGCTCGGGCAGCTGGCTGCTCGCTGCGCCCCAGGTGCGGTTGACCTTGCGTCCGCGCTGCACGGCCGGCCGTGCCGCGATCGCGTCGGCCCATCGGATGACGTGGGTGTACTCGTGCACCGAGAGGAACTCGCCGGCTTCGTAGATCTGCCCCTTGGCGAGCGCGCCGTACCAGGGCCAGGTGGCGATGTCGGCAATGCTGTAGTCCGCGCCGCCGAGGTACGGCACTTCGGCCAGGCGGCGGTTCAGCACGTCGAGCTGGCGCTTGGCCTCCATCGCGAAGCGGTCGATGGCGTATTCGATCTTGACCGGCGCATAGGCGTAGAAGTGGCCGAAGCCGCCGCCCAGGTAGGGCGCGCTGCCCATCTGCCAGAAGAGCCAGCTCAGGACCTCGGCGCGCGCGGCCAGCTCGGTGGGCAGGAAGGCGCCGAACTTCTCCGCCAGGTGCATCAGGATGGCCCCGCTCTCGAACACGCGCACCGGCACCGGCCCCGAGCGGTCGACCAGCGCCGGGATCTTGGAGTTCGGGTTCACGTCGACGAAGCCGCTGCCGAACTGCGCTCCCTGGTCGATCGGGATCAGCCAGGCGTCGTACTCGGCCCCCGCGTGGCCCAGCGCGAGCAGCTCTTCCAGCATCACCGTGACCTTCACGCCGTTGGGTGTGGCCAGCGAATACAGCTGCAGCGGGTGGCGGCCGACCGGCAGCGCCTGTTCATGCGTGGGGCCGGCGAGCGGGCGGTTGATGTTGGCGAACCGGCCGCCGTTGGCCTTGTTCCAGGTCCACACCTTCGGCGGTGTGTACGGGGCTTCGGTGGACATGCGGGGTCTCCGTGGGGGTTGTGTGCGAGGCAAGGCTACAAGGCTTTGGCCCGGCTTGCCGAGGGCCTGCACCAGCGTTGCCTCACCACTGCCCGAAGAACACCCCCGCCTGCTTGTAGCGGTTGGTGCCGTGCTCGACGGCCGCGTCGCTCACCGTGGTGCGGTGCCGCCGCCGCGCCAGGAAGTCGAGCAGGCGGGTGCGGAACTGTTCGCGCACCGCTTCGCTGCCGGCGTCGCGCCCCAGGTCCTGCATCTCCGTCGGGTCGGCCTGCAGGTCGAACAGCTGCTCGGGCTGGTCGAGCCAGTACACGTAGCGCCAGCGTTCGGTGCGCAGGCTGAAGGCGCGGCACTGGTGCACGTGCTGGCCGAGCGTGAGGCGCGCCTGGCGGTAGCTGTAGTCGAGCTCGCTGTACGCCGCGCTGCGCCAGCCTTCCGGCGTCTCGCCACGCAGCAGCGGCAAGAGGCTCGTGCCTTCCAGGCGGTGCGTCGGCGCGGGCACGCCCAGCGTGTCCAGGATCGTCGGCACCACGTCCACGCCTTCGACGAAGCGCTGCTCGACCGTGCCGCGCGTGGCGTCGGCCTCGCGGCGCGGGTCGTGCACGATGAAGGGCACCTTCTGCACGGTGTCGTAGAAGAGCTCCTTCTCGCCCAGCCAGTGGTCGCCGAGGAAGTCGCCATGGTCGGCGGTGAAGACGATCAGCGTGTCGTCGAAGCGGCCGCGCTTCTCCAGGTGCTCGAAGAGGCGGCCGAGGTGCGTGTCCAGCTGCGTGATCAGGCCCTGGTAGGCCGGGCGCACGGTGCGGATGCAGTCGTCGAGCTGAAAGCTCACGCACTCTTCCTGCTGGCGGTAGGCGGCCAGCACCGGGTGCTGATCGTGCAGCTCGCGCTCGCTGCGCTGCACCGGCAGGCACTGGTCGGCCGTGTACATCGCGTGGTACGGGGCCGGCGCCATGTAGGGCCAGTGCGGCTTCACGTAGCTCAGGTGCAGCACCCAGGGCCGGCTGCCCATGCGGTCGACGAAGGCTATGGCCTGGTCGGTCATGTAGGCGGTCTCGGAGTGTTCCTCCTTCACGCGCGCCGGCAGGTGCACGTTGCGCATGAACCAGCCGCTCTGCACCTGGCCGCTGGCGTCGAGGCCGGCGATGACATGTTCGGTCCACGGGTCGGCGCCGTCGTAGCCGTGAGCGCGCAGGAAGGCCGGATAGCCGGACTCGTCGCCCGGCGCGTGGTGGCCGTCGTAGCGGTCGATCTCCTCGAAGCCGCCGCGTTCCAGCAGCGTGGCCAGTTCGCTGCCGCCTTCGAGCTGCAGCCGCGCGAGGCCGGCGCGGTCGGGCATGACGTGCGTCTTGCCGGCCAGCGCGAGCGACAGGCCGGCGCCCTTCAGCATCTCGCCCAGCGTGACCTCGCCCACGCTGAGCGGCACACGGTTCCAGGTCGCGCCGTGGCTGATGGGGTAGCGGCCGGTGTAGTAGCTCATGCGGCTGGGGCCGCAGACGCCGCTGTTGACGAAGGCGTTCGCGAAGCGCACGCCGCGCGCGGCCAGCGCGTCGAGGTTGGGCGTCTTCAGGTACGGGTGGCCGGCGCAGCCGAGGTGGTCCCAGCGCAGCTGGTCGGCCATGATGAAGAGGACGTTCATCGGCTGGTCAGTCCAGGCTGAGGCCGATGCGCTTCGCCACGTCGGCCCACTTGCGCGACGTGGCCTGCAGCACGGCCGCCGCCTCCGCAGGCGTGTTGGCGACCACGCTCTGGTCGGTGGCCTGCAGGCGGGCCGCGACGTCGGGCTGGCGCAGCGCGTCGGTGAAGGCCTTGTGCATCGCGTCGACCACCGCCGGCGGCGTGCCGCGCGGCGCGTACAGCACGAGCATGAAGCCGGCGTCGTAGCCGGGCACGCCGGCCTCGGCCATCGTCGGCACTTCCGGCAGCACCGGCGAGCGCTTGGTGCCCGACACGGCGAGTGCCACCAGCTTGCCGGCCTTCACCTGCGGCGCCACCGTCGGCCCGGCGAGGAAGCCGCAGGGGACCTGGCCGCCCATCACGTCCTGCATCGCCGGCGCCGGGCCCTTGTACGGGATGTGCTGCATGTCGACGCCGGCGGTGGCCAGCCACAGTTCCATCGCCAGGTGGCCGGGCGCGCCGGCGCCGCCGCTGGCGTAGCTCAGCTTGCCGGCCTTCGCGGCGCGCGCCAGCTCGGCCGGCGTCTTCACGCCCACCGAGGGGTGGCACACCAGCGTCTGGCTGAAGGTGCTGGCCACCGACACCGCCACCAGGTCGTCGACCTTGAAGCCGGTGTTCTTGTAGACGTGCGGGTTGATGGTGACGACGTTGTCGGTGGAGAAGAACCAGGTGTGGCCGTCGGGCGCGGCGCGCGCCACCTCGGCGGCGCCGAGGTTGCCGGCGGCGCCGGGCTTGTTGTCCAGCACTAGCGGCTGCTTGAGCGCGGGCTGCATCTTCTCCATCGCCGCGCGCAGCACGATGTCGCTCGGGCCGCCCGGCGGGTAGGGCACGACGATGCGCACCGGCTTGTCGGGCCAGGCGTGGGCCAGTGTGGACGCGCCGGCGAGCAGTGCGAAGGCGATGGTGTGCAGCTTCATGCCGCGCACTGTACGGGCGCGGGCGGGCCGGCCGTGCGGCCACGCGCTCGGGAAACACCCTGAGCCGCTGCGCCGCCCGTTTCGCGCGTGCCGCGTCAGCTGGCGGCAGCCGCCATCAGCGCGCGGTTCACCGGGTTGCGGTGCAGGAAGCTGTCGATGAAGGCCGGCGGCACGTGCGGCAGCGCCTGGCGGCCGATCCACTGCGTGCCCTGCGCCACCGCGCGCGCCGCCTCCGCGGCGCGGCCGGCGGCACCGAAGGACCGTGCGGCCACCCAGCAAGCGTCGGCGCGGTACGCGCCGTCGGGCGCGATGCCGTCGTCGAAGCGCGCCAGCATGCGCGCCGCGGTGTCCGCGGCCTCGCCGGCGCGGCCGGCGGCCAGCGCGGCACGCGCGGTCTGCACCTCCAGCGCTATCAGCACGCCGCGGCGCTCGGTGCGCGCGAGCGCCGCGGCGAGCGACTGCGCCTCCTGCAGCGCCTCGGCCGGCGGCCGGTGGGCGAGCGCGCGCACGCGCAGCCAGGGGCCGCGCTGCGCGTCCTCGGCGGCCAGCGCCAGCGCCGCGGTCAGGGCGTCGGCCGGCCGCGGCTGTTCGAGCTGTTGCGCCAGTTCCAGCCTCAGCAGCTGGCGGTCGGCGCGCAGCCAGGGCGGCGCAATGGGGTCGTCGTCGCGCAGCAGCGGCATCGCGCGCGCCGGCTGGCCCAGGCGCAACCACAGCGTGGCCAGCACCATGCGCGTGGCCTGGGCCCAGAAGGCGGCGCGCGCGGCCTCGAACTGCGGCAGCAGGTCTTCCAGCGCGGCCAGTGCGGTGTCGTAGCGGCCGGTCTCGCATTCGTCGCGCGCGATCACCAGGCGGGCGATGCCGCGGTGCGTGGCGTCCAGCCCGTCGGCCGACGACATCGCCTGGCCGGCGCGCGCGAGTTCGAGCGCGCGGTCGAACTGCCCGCTCTGGCGCAGCGCGACGGCGGCGTTGAGCATCAGGCGCGATTCGGCGTCGGGCAGCGCGGCGCGCCGGGCGGCGGCGCGCGCCACGTCGTACGACGCGATCGCCTCCTGCAGGCGGCCGACGTTGCCGAGCGCGGCCGCCCAGTCGCCGTGCCAGAGCATGCACAGCGCGGGGTCGGGCTGGCCGTCGACCCAGGCGCGCAGCGGCAGCAGCAGCGCCAGCGCTTCGTCGGCACGGCCCAGGCGGCCGAGCGCGGTGGCCATGTGGCAGGCCGTGCGCACCTGCGTTTCGGGGTCGTGGCACTGGCGCGCGAGGGCGAGCAGCGTCTGGCCGGCGTCCAGCGCTGCGGCGGACTCGCCGCGCTCGGTGAGCAGGCCCACCAGTTCGTGCTGGGCGCGCAGGCGCTGCGCGTCGCTGCCGGCCGCGTCAACCAGGGCGCGCAGCTCGCCGAGCGCGAGGTCGCCGAAGTCGGCGTGCACGAGCGCGCGGGCGCGGTCGCAGCGGGCGTCGAAGGCCGCGTCGGCGAGGCCGGCGTCGGCGAAGGCCTGCGCCGCGTCGGCGAAGAGGGCGGCTTCTTCCTGCAGGCGCGAGGCCTGCTCGGCGCGCCGCGCGGCCGCCACGAAGGCGTGGCCGGCGCGCGCCGCATCGCCACCGGCGCGCCAGTGGCGCGCCACGCGTGCCGGCTCCACGCCCTGCGCCGCCAGCCAGGCCGCGCACTGCGCGTGCACGCGGCGCGCCACCACCGGCGGCACGCTGCGCAGCGCGGCGTCGGCCACGAGGTCGTGCGCGAAGGCCTCGTCGCGCAGCACCTGCGCTTCCTGCAGTTCGTGCCAGGGGCCGGCCAGCTGCACCGCGCTCTGGCCGGTGGCGGCTTCGGCGAGCTCGATGGAGAAGTCGATGCCAGCGATGGCGGCCACGCGCGCGAGCGTCATCGCCGGCTCGCTCAGGCGCTGCAGGCGGCGTTCGATCAGCGTGCCGACCGCCGCCGGCCGCGGCAGGCTGCCGCGCGCGAGGCTGCCGTCCTGCAGGCCCTGCTTCAGCGTCTCCAGCAGGTACAGCGGGTTGCCGCCGGTGTGGCGCACCAGCGCCGGCGCGATGGCGGCGCCTTCGAGGCCGCGGATCGCGAGCGCGTCGACCAGCGTGGCCGCGGCATCTTCCGACAGCGGCGCCAGCGTGACGACCACCAGCCGCTGCAGTTCGGCCAGCGCATCGCGCAGCGCCAGCGCGGCCGGCGGCGCTTCGGTCGGCCGCACCGCGAAGAGCCAGCGGCGCGCCGGCTCGGCGGCCGCGGCCAGGCCGGCGGCCAGCTCCAGCGTCGCGGCGTCGGCGAAGTGCAGGTCGTCGAGCACGACGGTGCGCACGGCGTGCGCCTGCAGCAGCGCGTCGACCCCCGCCTGCAGCGCGCCCGGCCGCAGCGGTGCCGCGCTCGGCGCCTCGGCGGCACCGGGGCCGACGTGGGACAGCGCGGCGCGCGCGGCAGCGTCCAGTGCGGGTGACGGCGTGCGCAGCAGCGGCGCCAGCAGGCGCGCCAGCGTGGCGTAGGGCGCGCCGCTGTCGCCGGGGCGGCCGGCGGCCATCAGGGCGTCGCCGCCGGCCACGAGTTCGGCGATGAGCCGGCTCTTGCCCAGCCCCGCCTCGCCTTCGATCAGCGCGGCGCGGCCTTCGGCCCAGGCGCGCTGCACGGCGGCGTGTTCGTGCTCGCGGCCGGCCAGCACCGGCGGGCGCTGCAGCGTGACCGGCAGGCCGGGCGGCGCCGTGCGCAGCGCCGGGGTCGGCGTGCCGCTGCGGCGCAGCGCATCGGCCAGCTCGCGCGTCGCGCTGGCGGGCTCGCTGCCGTAGCCGGCGGCGAGGCGCGCGCGCAGGCGTTCGAAAACCGCCAGGCCCGCGGCCGACTCGCCGCGCAGGTAGTGCAGGCGCATCAGCTCGCGCGCGGCGGTCTCGTCGTCGGGGTCGGCGCCGGCCTGGCGCGCCACGGCGGCCAGCGCGGTGTCCAGGTCGCCGGCGGCCTCGGCGGCGGCGACCTCGTCGCGCAGGGCCTGCCGGCGCTGCGCCACCGCGGCCTGCCGCTGCGCTGCGACCCAGGCCGCGAGCTCGGCGCTGTCGCCGAAGTCCAGGTCCTGCAGCAGGTCGCCCGCGCCCGCGCCGAGCGTCACGCCGGCCGCGAGCACGAGGCGGTCGTCGCCTTCCAGCACCGGCTGCCCGCACTGCTGCCGGAAGCGCAGCAGCTGCTGCCGCAGGTTGCGCCGCGGGTCGGCGGAGTCGGGCCACAGCCAGGCGGCGGCGCGCTCGCGCGGGAAGCCCGGCTCCAGCGCCACCAGCGCGCACAGCGCGGCGGCGCGGCGTTCGAGCACGGTCTCGCGGCCGTCGGCGGTGGCGATGCGGGGCACGCCGTGCAGGTGCAGCGTCAACGCCGGGGCGGTGGGCGCGCGCGCCATCGTCTCAGGCCGCGGGCGAGGGCAGCCGCGCGGCGAAGGCCAGCAGCTCGCGGTTCACCGGCTGGCGGTCGACGAAGGCGGCGCGGAACTCGTCGGGCACGTGCGCGGCGGCCACGCGGCGCACCCAGGCGGCGCCTTCGGCCGCGGCGCGCTCGGCCGCGGCCGTGTCGCCGCAGCGCTGGAAGGTGCGCGCCAGCGCGAGCCACACGGTGCTGGGCGGGCACGACTCGGGCTGGCTGTCGGCCAGCAGCGCCTGCGCCTGGCGCGCGAAGCTCAGCGCGGCGCCGTTCTCGCGCGCCAGCTGGGCCGCCGCGGCGAGGGCGACGATGGCCAGGCCGATCTCCTGCGTGGCCTGCGCGTTGGCGGCGACGGCCGCCACGCGCTCGAAGGCGCCGTCGTCGCGCAGCGCCAGCGCGTGTTCCAGCACGAGGGCGGCGCGCAGGTTGTTCGCGGTCCCGCCGACATCGCCGCCCAGCTGCTGCAGGCCCGCCTCGAAGTGCGCTACCGCGGGGCGGCCGAGCGCCTGCTCGATGCGGCCCTGCCGGTGCTGCCACATCGCGTGCAGCGCCGGGATCCAGCCGTCCTGCGGCGCGGGCATCGCCTGGCGCGCCAGTTCGGGACGGCCGAGGTCGAGATAGGCCTGCGCCAGCGCCATCTGCGCGCTGGCGGCGAAGTCCACCGTCGCGCCGGCGCGCAGCGTCTGCACCGCGCGGCCCAGCAGGCGCAGCGCGTCGTCGTAGCGGCCGGCGTCGCGCTGCAGCGCGCCGAGCAGCAGCCATTGCGTGTTCGGTACGCCGCTGTCGTTGCCCAGCTGTTCGTGCATCGCGATCGCGCGTTCCAGGCGCCGCATCGCGGGCGCGGTGCGGCCCAGGCGCGCCTCCACGCTGGCCAGCAGGTAGAGCACGGAGTTCACGTCGCCCAGGTTCTGCGCCTTCTCGGCCAGCGCGAGGGCGAGTTCGAGCGCCTCGCGTGCTTCGTGCAGCCGCCCCAGCTTGCCGAGCGCCCAGCTGCGGTCGCTGTGGTATTCGCAGCGGTTCTCGTCGCTGCCGTGTGCTTCCACCCAGTCGCGGTGGCGGTCGATCAGCGCCAGCGCCTCGGCCGGCTGGCCGCGCATGGCGACCGCCACCGCCACCGAGCGCGCGGCGTAGAAGGCCTGGTCGGGCCGGCCCAGCCGTTCGGCGAGTTCGAGCGCCTCGCGCGCGTGGCGCTCGCAGGCGCCGCGGTCGCCGCGGCTCTGCGCCATGAACGCCAGCTCGTTGAGGGCGCGCGTGCGCTGCAGGTCGGTGTTGGCGGCGGCGAGCAGGCGTTCGCCGATGGCGTCGGCCTGGGCGCCGACGTCGACGTAGACCACCGCGCTGGCGGCTTCGAGCAGGGCCTCGAACTCGCCTTCGGCGTCGCCTGCGCGGGCGTGCGCTTCGGCGGCCTGCTGCAGCAGCTGCAGCTCTTCCTTGCGGCGCGAGGCGCTGCGGGCGCGCAAGGCGGCCTGCCGCCAGGCAGTGGCGGCGGCGGGCCAGCGTTCGGCGGCGGCCCAGTGCGCGGCGGTGCGGGCGGCTTCGCCCCCGCGTGCTTCGAGGAACTGGGCCGTCGCCACGTGCAGGTGGCGCGCGATCGGCGGCGCCACGGTGCGCAGCACGGCGTCGTGCACGAGGTCGTGCGCGAAGGCCTCGTCGCGCAGCACCTGCGCTTCCTGCAGTTCGTTCCAGGCGCTGGCCAGCTGCACGCCGGGCTGCCCGATCGCGGCCACCGCGAGGTCGAGGCAGAAGTCGACGCCGCCGACGGCCGCCACGCGCGCCAGCGTGAGCGCCGGTTCCGACAACCGCTGCAGCCGCCGTTCGATCAGCGCGCCCACGCTGCCCGGCCGCGGCAGCTCGCCGCGCGCGAGGCTGCCGTCGACGAGGCCCTGCTTGAGCGTCTCCAGCAGGTACAGCGGGTTGCCGCCGGTGTGGCGCACGAGCGCGGGTGCGAGCCGGTGTCCCTGCAGGCCTTCGATGGCGAGCGTGTCGACGAGCGTGGCCGCCGCCGCTTCCGACAGCGGCGCCAGCCGCACCGTCTGCAGGCGCTGCAGTTCGGCCAGCGGGTCGGCCAGCGCACGCGCCGCCAGCGCCGCTTCGGCGGGGCGGCAGGCGAAGAGCCAGCGCCGCGGCGGCTGGTTCGCGGCGCACAGCGCAGCGGCCAGGTCGAGCGAGGCTTCGTCGGCGAAGTGCAGGTCGTCCAGCACCACGGTGTGCAGTGCGTGCGCATCCAGCAGCGCCGTCACGGCGGCCTGCAAGGCACCGGCCGACGCGGGCGCCGCGCCCGCTGCCGACGTACCGCGCATCGGCGCCAGGGCCGCCGCAGCGGCGGCGGGCAGCGCCGGCCCATCGAGCCAGGGCGCGAGCAGCCGCGACAGCGTGGCGTACGGCGCGCCCGCATCGCCGGGCCGGCCGGCGCCGACGGCACTGCCGGCGCCGTCGCCCAGCAGTTCGGCGATGAGGCGGCTCTTGCCGAGGCCGGCCTCGCCTTCGACCCACACCGCCAGGCCCTCGGCCCAGGCGCGCTGCACGGCGCCGACCTCGGCGGCGCGGCCGGCCAGCACCGGCGGTCGCTTCAGCGTGACTGGCAGCGCCGCCGTCGCGCGGGGCGCCACCGCGCGCGGCGCCGCGGCGGCGGGGCGGCGCCGCGCCTGCGCGACCTCGCGGCTGGCAGCACCGGGCGCGCTGCCGTACTGGGCCGCCAGCATCTCGCCCAGCCGCTGCCAGGCCGCCAGGCCGGCGGCGGGTTCGCCGCGCAGGTAGTGCAGGCGCATCAGCGCCGTGTGGTGGGCCTCCTCGTGCGGTTCCAACGCGAGCAGCTGCTGTGCGTGGCGCAGCGCGGTGGCCAGGTCGCCGGCCTCCTCGGCGCGCACGCGCGCCTGCACCAGCGGTTCCCGCTGCGCCTGCCGCGCCGCTTCGCGCTGGCCGGCCAGCCAGGTGCCGAGCGCGCCGTCGCCGGCCGTCATGCCGGCCAGCAGCTCGGCGCCGTCGGCGGCGGCCAGCTGCACGCCATCGGCCAGCGCCAGCGTCGATTCGCCGGCCACCAGCGGGTGGTCGAACTGCTGGCGGAAGCGCAGCAGCTGCTGGCGCAGGTTGCGCCGCGCGTCGTTCGAGTCGGGCCACAGCCACAGCGCGGCGCGCTCGCGCGGCAGGCCGGGCGCCAGCGCCACCAGCGCGCACAGCGCGGCGGCGCGGCGTTCGAGCAGGGTCTCGCGGCCGTCGGCCGCGACGACGCGGGCGGGTCCGTGCAGATGCAGGGTCAGCGGGGTCATCGCAGGGGCGATGTTCGCATTCCCCGCGTCACGGCAGCTGCACGCGGATCACGGACTGGTCGGCGTTCAGCAGCAGTTCCTTCTCGCCCACCGCCCACACGCCGCGCGCGTTGCGCAGGCGCGGGTCGCTGCCCAGGCGCAGCGCGGTGTTGTCGCCGAGCACGCCGACGACCGTGTCGACCACGCCGCCCGGCGTCACGCGGCGCACCGTGTCGCCCCCCGCGCTGACGACGAACAGCGTGCCGCCCGGCGTGGCCGCGATCCAGGCCGGCGTGTCGAAGCGCGCCGCGCTGCCGGTGCCGTCTGCCGTGCCCGAGAGCGCGGGCTGACCGGCCAGCGTGCTGACCTCGGCGGCCGGCGTGATCTTGCGCACCGTGTGGTTGAACATGTCGGTCACGTACAGGTTGCCGGCGCCGTCGATCGCCACCGCGCCCGGCGTCCTGAAGCGCGCCGCCGCGCCGGTGCCGTCGGCGCTGCCGACCTGGCCCGCCGTGCCCGCGAAGGTGCTCACCTCGCCGGCCGGCGTGATCTTGCGGATCGTGTGGTTGCCCCAGTCGACGACGTACAGGTTGTCGGCGCCGTCGATCGCCAGCCCGTTCGGGTTGCGGAAGCGCGCCGCCGCGCCGCTGCCATCGTCGCTGCCGGCCACGCCCGGGCTGCCGGCCACCGTGCTGACCACGCCGTCGGGCGCGATGCGGCGGATGACGTGGTTGTCCCAGTCGCTGACGAACAGGTTGCCGGCGCTGTCGTAGGCCACGCCGCCGCTGCCGTTGAAGCGCGCCGCGCTGCCGGTGCCGTCGGCGAAGGCGAAGACGCCGGCGCTGCCCGCGAGCGTGCTGACGCTGCCGTCCACCGCCACCAGGCGGATCGTGCTGTTGCCGAAGTCGCCGATGGCGATGCGGCCGTCGCGCGCCAGTGCCAGGTAGTTCGGCGTGTTGAAGCGCGCCGCGTCGGCCGCGCCGTCGGCGCTGCCGGTGGTGCCCGGCAGGCCGGCGATGCGCGTCGCGAAGACCCCCGGGGCGATCAGCGCCACCGTGTTGCTCTCCACCCGCCCCGCCACGTTGCTGGCGATGGCCATGAAGGTGCTGCCGATGCAGGCCTCGGCCACGCCGGTCAGCGTGAGCGTGCCGCCGCCGGTGCTGAAGTCGAAGCTGCAGCCGCCGAGCACGTAGCGGCCGCCGGTGCCGATGCGCTCGCGGTCGACGGCCCAGTCGATGGTGGGCGCCGGGGTTCCGGTGGCGGCCACCGTGAACACGATGCCGCCGCTGCCCCAGGCCTGCGCGCTGGGCTGGGTGGTGATGACAGGGGGCACCGCCGTGGTCACCGTGAGCAGCGCGCCGTTGCCGAACACATGGCCGCCGGCGTTGTAGGCGAAGACGTTGAAGACCACGCCGTTGTCGGCGAGCGTGAGCGCATCGGTGGTGTAGCCGGTGCAGCTGGTGGCGCCGGGGATCACGATGCCGTTGCGCAGCCACAGGCAGAGCGGGGCGGGGTCGCCCGCCACGGTGGCCGTGAAGCGCGCGACGCCGCCCACCGTGCCCAGCGTGGCGCCAGGTTGCAGCGTGATCGTCGGCGCGCCGGGCGGTGGCACCACCACCAGGCCGGCGGCGCTGCTCGTCACGCTGCCGGCCTCGTTCGTGATCGTGACGGTGTAGTTGCCCGCGTCGCTGCCACCGGCGGCGGCGATCTCGAGCACCGGCGAGGTCGCGCCCGGCAGCACGCTGCCGCCGCGCGACCACTGGAAGGCCAGGCTGCCGCCGCCGCTGGCGCCGACGGCCAGCACGGCGCGCTGGCCCTGCACCACGGTCAGGCCGACTGGCGGCGTGACGATGGTCGGCGGCTGCAGCGCAGGCTGCACCGGTTGCACGGTCAGGCGCGCCGGCAGGCTGCGCGCGGTGGCGCCGCTGGCGTCGCTGACCACGGCCACGTAGTCACCCGCCTGACCGGCGGTGACGCCGGTGAGCGACAGCACCGGGTCGACCGCGCCGACGACCGGCTGGCCGTTGCGTTCCCAGCGGTAGGTGACGGGCGGCGCACCGGTGGCCACCACGGCGAAGGCGGCGTTGCCCCCCGCCTGCACCGATTGCGCGGCCGGGCCGCTGACGATGCCCAGCGGGGGTGGCGGTGTTGCGCCGCCGGTGCCGACCGTGAGCCGCGCCGCACGGCTGCGCACGGTGTCTTCGGCGTTGCCGACCTCCAGCACGTACAGCCCGGCGTTGCCGGCGTTGACGCTGCCCAACGCGAGCGTCGGCGCGTTGGCGCCCGGGATGCGGGTGCCGTTGAAGGTCCACTGGTAGGACAGTGGCGCAGCGCCATCGGCCAGCGCGGTGAACACAGCCGTCTGCCCGTTGCCCACGCTCAGGTCCTGCGGTTGCGTCGTGATCGACGGCGGTGTGAGCCCGGTGGTGACGTTGATGGTCGCGGCCTGCGAGGTGGCGGTGCCGCCAGGTGTCGTGAAGACGGCACGGAACTGGCGGCCGCGGTCGGCCACCGTCAGCGTCCGCGTCGAGACGAGCGTGTCGCCGCCATGGTCGTAGTACTGCCGCATGAACGGGTCGTACTGAAACCCGGGGCGCAGCACGTTCAGCCAGACCGCCGGGTCGACGTCCTGCCACGGCTGGTCGTCGGCGGTGCGGGTCTGCCAGGTCACCACCAGCGGCAGCGGGAACGCGTCGAAGGCGACGCCGAGCGACATCGTCCGCCCGGCCTGGAACGTCTGGCTGCGCGGCTGGGTCGTGATGCGCGGTTGCGGGTACTGCGAGGCCACCGTCAGCGTGGCGGGCCGCGACGTGGCGCACTCCGCCGGCGTGGTGGCGGTCGCCGCAAGGCAGAAGCGGGCGCGGAACTGGGCGCCGTTGTCGGTGGCCGCCGACGCCACGCCCTGCAGGATGGTCTCGTCGAACAGCACACCGTCGGCGCGCGCCAGGGAGTAGATGCCACCGGCGGGGGCCTCGGCTTCCGACAGCACGGACGGCACCGCGACCCAGGCGTTGCTGCCGGCGGCCGCACGTTCCCAACTCGCCGTGCCCTGCAGGCCCTGCGGCCGCGGGAAGTTCAGCAACATGCGCGCGCGCATCGGCAGGTAGCCTTCGACGCCCGGTGTGTTGTTGGCCTCGACGGACTGACCGTTGAACACTGGCCGCGGCACCGGATGTTCCCGGACGGCGATCCGCGGCGGCGTGAACCCGCGCACCACCACCACCGGCGGCACCGCGTTGTCCATCTCCCAGATCACCGAGGCGGTGTCGCCGAAGAAGAGGCCGCCGCTGCCGCCACCTTCCTGGACGCATTGCACCAGCAAGCGGAAGTGACTGCCGATACTGTCGATGATCGCGTTGGCGGGGATGTCTGCCGCCGGGCCGAGCAGCGCGCTCAGGCCGGTGCTGGGCGGGCGCGGCGCCCAGGTGTCGGTGGCGGTGTTCGATGACACCAGCGACCGGAACGCGACGGTGACGTTGCGGTACGACTCGACGTAGTCGTCGGTGTTCGGGTCCACGGCGACCCGGTTGGTGCCGGCCGGCGGGTCGGTGGGCAGCCGGTAGACGACGGCCGACTGCCGCATCAGGCGCACGCGAAGGTCCTGCGTCCAGCATTGCTGCATCAGGTCGGAGCCTTCGGGGATCACCACGCTCCAGTCCACCTGGGCCGGTTGGTCGACCGCGGGCTGCTGCACGATGCGCGCGTTGGTGCCGGTGGGCGGAAAGCTGGTCCAGCCGGAGTTCTCGACCCGCAACGTCAGAGCGGCCTGCGTCGGTGGCGGCGGGCTCACCGGGTTCTGCAGCAACCAGCCGTCGAACGGCGCGCTGACGGGCACGAAGTAGGACAGGCTCGTCACCTGTGCCTTCACCAGGCTGCCGTCGACCGTCACGTTCTCGATCAGCTGCCAGGGCCGCCCGGGGGTGACCTTCAGCAGCGCCGGCTTTCGGCCGGCAGGAAGCGCGGCCGCGTCGAACGGCACGCTCACCGTCACCGGCGCCTGGAATTGCAGGCCGTGGGGCGTGACGGCGTACATGCTGCCCAGCGGGCGCAGCCCGGGCGGCACCGGGGGCGCATCGGTGGAGTCCTTGGCGATGTTGATCGACAACTGGGCGGCGCCGGTGCCCAGCGCGCCGGCCGGCACGTCGACGCGCGCGCCATCGGTGCCGTGCACCGTGCCGCCGGCCGTGCCCAGCAGGGCGGTGCCGGCAGGGCGCTCGCCCGCCGGCTCGCCCGTGCCGTCTTCGCCACTGCCGCAGGCGGCCAGCGCGAGCGCCGCCACCAGGGTCCAGATCCACCGCCGTCCCACCACGCTGATCCGCTTCATGCTCGGTCTCCGTCGGCCCATGGCGAGCCTCTGGGAGCCATCTTCGGAAGCGGGGCGTCACGCCAGCGTCACGCGGCGTGACGCCGGCCCCCCGCGTTCACGGGGGCCGCCACAATCGCCCGCGTGTCGCCGCCCGCCCACCCTGCCGAAGCCTGGTTCGCCGCCCGCGGTTGGCAGCCCTTCGCGTTCCAGCGCGAGGTCTGGGCCGCGATGGCCGAAGGCGCCAGCGGCCTGCTGCACGCCACCACCGGCAGCGGCAAGACCTATGCGGTGTGGATGGGGGCGCTTGCCCGCGCGACGCCGCACGCCGGCCTGCAGGCGCTCTGGCTGACGCCGATGAGGGCGCTGGCCGCCGACACCACGCGCGCGCTGCAACTGCCGCGGCCCGCGCTGGCGCCGAAGTGGAACGCCGGCATGCGCACCGGCGACACGCCGAGCGCCGAGCGCGCGCGCCAGGACCGCCGCCTGCCCGAGGCGCTGGTGACGACGCCCGAGTCGCTGTCGCTGATGCTGACGCGTGAACGCGCCCGCGAGGAACTGGCCGGCGTGCACACCGTGATCGTCGACGAGTGGCACGAACTCATCGGCAACAAGCGCGGTGTGCAGGTGCAGCTGGCGCTGGCGCGGCTGCGGCGCTGGAACCCGGGGCTCGTCGTCTGGGGGCTGTCGGCCACGCTGGGCAACGTGGACGGCGCGATGGCCACGCTGGTCGGCGGGCCCGGCGGCCGGCGCGTGCAGGGCCGCGTCGACAAGGACCTCGTCATCGACACGCTGCTGCCCGCCGAGCCCGGCCGCTTCAGCTGGGGCGGCCACCTGGGCGCGCAGATGCAGCAGCCGGTGGTCGACGAGATCGAGCGCAGCACGACGACGCTGGTGTTCACGAACACGCGCTCGCAGGCCGAGATCTGGTACCAGCTGCTGCTGGAGGCGAAGCCCGAGTGGGCCGGCATCGTGGCGCTGCACCACGGCTCGCTCGACAAGGGCGTGCGTGAATGGGTCGAGCTGGGGCTGAAGGAAGGGCGGCTGAAGGCGGTGGTGGCGACCTCGTCGCTCGATCTCGGCGTCGACTTCCTGCCGGTGGAGCGCGTGCTGCAGATCGGCAGCGCGAAGGGCGTCGCGCGGCTGCTGCAGCGCGCCGGCCGCAGCGGCCACGCGCCCGGCCGGCCGAGCCGCGTGACGCTGGTGCCGACCAACACGCTCGAGCTCGTCGAAGCCGCGGCGGCGCGGCGTGCTGCGCTGGCCGGGCAGGTGGAGTCGCGCGGGTCGCCCGCCAAGCCGCTGGACGTGCTGGTGCAGCACCTCGTGACGGTGGCCCTCGGCGGCGGGTTCGCCGCCGATCCCAAGGTGGGCGGCGGCTTCACGGCCGACGCGCTGTTCGACGAGGTGCGCAGCGCGCCGGCCTACCGCGACCTCACGCGCGACGAGTTCGACTGGGCGCTCGCCTTCGTCGAACGCGGCGGCGACAGCCTCGGCGCGTACCCGGAATACCACCGCGTCGCGCTCGTCGACGGCGTGTACCGCGTGCCCGACCGCGGCATCGCGAGGCGCCACCGGCTGCAGGTGGGCACCATCGTCAGCGACGCGTCGATGCAGGTGAAGTGGGTCAGCGGCGGCACCATCGGCACCATCGAGGAAGGCTTCATCGCGCGGCTCAACAAGGGCGACTGCTTCGTCTTCGCCGGCCGCGTCCTCGAGTACGTGCGCACGCAGGACATGGCCGCCTACGTGCGCAAGGCGACGAAGCGCAAGGGCGTGGTGCCGGCCTGGGCCGGCGGCAAGATGCCGCTGTCTTCCGAGCTGGCCGACGCGGTGCAGGCGATGCTGGACGGCGCGGCGCAGGGCGACTTCTTCGACCCCGAACTGCAGGCCGCGCAGCCGATGCTGGCCACGCAGGCGCGGCTGTCGAAGCTGCCGCGCCGCGGCGTGCTGCTGGCCGAGCGCTTCCGCTCGCGCGAAGGGCACCACCTGTTCCTCTACCCCTTCGCCGGCCGCAACGTGCACATCGGGCTGGCGCAGCTGCTGGCCTGGCGGCTGGCCAAGCTCGAGCCGAACACCTTCTCGCTGTCGGTCAACGACTACGGGCTCGAGATCCTGGCCGCCAAGGAGATCCCGGACGCCGCGCTCGACCCCGCCGTGCTCTTCAGCGCGCACGGGCTGATGGCCGACGTCCTGGCGAGCCTGAACTCGGGCGAACTGGCGCAGCGGCGCTTTCGCGAGATCGCGCGCGTGGCCGGGCTGGTGTTCAGCGGCTACCCGGGCGCGCCGAAGAGCCTGCGCCAGGTGCAGGCGTCGAGCTCGCTCTTCTTCGAGGTCTTCCGCAAGTACGATGCGGCCAACCGGCTGCTCGGCCAGGCCGAACAGGAAGTGCTGTCGCAGGAGCTTGAACTGGCGCGCCTGGCCGCCACCTTGAAGCGCATGGCGGCGTTGCCGCTCGAACGCGTCGACCTGAAGGCCCCCAGCCCCTTCGCGCTGCCGCTGATGGTGGAGCGCCTGCGCGAACAACTGAGCACCGAGAAGATGAAGGACCGACTCGAACGCATGCTCGCCGACGCCGAAGCGGCGCTCGCCGACCCGCCGCCGCGGCGCCGCAGGAGCGTGCGGTGAAGCGCATCGGCCGCCTGCTGCGCACCGCCAATGCCGCGCGCCTTGGCACCTACCTGCTGGCGCTGTGGAAGCTGTTCCAGCACGCCGAGACGCCGCGCGCCGTGAAGTGGGTGGCGGTGGCGGTGCTGGCCTACGCGGTGAGCCCGATCGACCTCATCCCCGACTTCATCCCCGTGCTGGGCATGCTGGACGACATCGTGCTGGTGCCGCTGGGCATCGCGCTCGTGATGCGTCTCACGCCGCCGGCGCTGTGGCAGGCCCGGCTGGCCGAAGCCGAGGCCGGAGCCGATAAGCTGCCGCGTCTGCTGTGGGGCGCGGTCGCGGTGGTCGCGATCTGGGTGCTCGCGGTGGGCGGATTCCTGGCGGGGTTGGTGTGGGCGATGAAGGACAGTCTGTGATGACCCGGGTGTTCGCTGCGGCGCTGCTCGCCGCGTGCTCGTTCGCGGCCGGCGCGGCGCCCGCCGCCAGCGGCAAGGTCACCCGGGTCATCGACGGCCAGACGGTGATGCTGCAGCGCGCCGAAGGAGCGCCGGTGCAGGTGCAGCTGGCCGGCATCGTCGCCCCCGCGCTGTGCCAGCCCTGGGGCCCCGAGGCGCGCGACGCGCTGAAGGAACTGGTGTTCCAGCTCAACGTGAGCGTGCGCGACCCCGTCACCGACCGCAGCGGCCGCCTCACCGGCGAGCTGATGCTCGACAAGGTCGACATCGGCAGCCGCATGGTCGAGGAAGGCAACGCCTGGAGCGTGCGCACGAAGTGGGACCGCGGCCCGTGGGTCAAGCAGGAGCGCGTGGCGAAGGCGCTCGGTCGCGGCCTGCACGCGATGGCCGGCGTGCAGGCACCGCGGCCCGGGCAGCCGCGGCCGGTGTGCCCGTAGCCGCGCCTACTTCACGCGCACGAAGCGCAGCTCGATCGTGTCGTTCGGCCACTGCGCCAGCGTGACCTTCTTGGCCATCGCCCAGTTCAGCGTGCGGCGGTACAGCGGCACGTAGGGCATGTCCTCGGCCAGCATGCGCAGCACCACGGCCACCATCGCGCGGCGGCGCGTGAGGTCGGGTTCGACGCGCATGGCGTCGATCAGCGCGTCGAGCTTGGGGTTGCTGTAGCGGCCGGCGTTGAAGGTGCCGAAGCCGCCCTTGTCGTAGCTGCGGAAGAGGGCGTTCAGCGACGACCACGCGTCCGGGTTCGGTGTCCAGCCGAACTCGATGAAGCTCGCGGTGCCCTGGCTCAGCTTGGGGAAGAACTGGTTCGTCGGGCTCGAGCGCAGCGTGGTGCGGATGCCCACCTGCGACAGCATCGCCGCCGCCGCCTGGCACACGCCTTCGCGCCAGGCCACGTTGACGCAGTCGAGCGCGATCGAGAAGCCGTTCGGGTAGCCGGCCTCGGCGAGCAGCGCCCGCGCCTTGGCGGGGTCGTAGGGCAGGCGGCGGTCGAGTTCGGCGGGCGAGCCTTCGACCCGCGTGCTGAGGAATCCGCCGGTCGGCACCGCCTGGCCGCGCAGCACCTTCTGGATGATGAGGTCGACGTTGATCGCGTGGTAGACGGCCTTGCGCACGCGCAGGTCCTTGAAGGGATTGCGCCCCTTCACGTCGCTGTCGGCGAGCTCGTCGCGCGCCTGGTCGAAGGTGAAGTACTGCTGGCCGATGTCGGCGATGCTCGTCACCGCCAGGCGCGGGTCGCGCTTGAGGCGCTCGACGTCCTGGAACGGCGGGTCGAGCACGAGGTCGACCTCGCCCGAGGCCAGCGCGGCCAGCCGGGTGGCGTCGGCCTTGATCGACGTGAAGCTGATCTCCTCGAGGTTGCCGTGGCGCTTGTCGCCCCAGCCCCACCAGCCGGCATGGCGTTCGAGCACCGTGCGCACGTCGGGCTCGTAGCGCTTGAGCTTGAAGGGGCCGGTGCCGTTGGCGTTGCGCACGGCGAAGGTTTCCTGCTTGCCGTTGAAGTCCTGCGCCTTCTGCACGCCGTGCTTCTCGCACCAGGCCTTGCTCATCATCGCGATGAACTGCGTCTTCTCGGGCAGCACCGCGTCCGGCTGCTCCAACTGCAGCTCGATCGTCAGCGCGTCGATCTTCTTCACCGCCGTCACGCCCTTCAGCTGGAAGGCGCGCTGCGAGGTCGGCCCGAGCGCGCGCTCGATGGAGAACACGGCGTCGTCGGCGGTGAAGGGGGTGCCGTCGTGGAAGACCACGTTCGGCCGCAGCTTGAAGCGCCAGGCCAGCGGGCCGGCCGGCTGCCACGACACCGCGAGGCCGGGCTCGAGCTCGAACTTCTCGTCGCGCGTGACGAGCGACTCGTAGAGCTGGAAGACGATGCGCGAGTGGTACAGCAGCGCCAGCGCCTGCGGGTCCATCGTCTGCGGGTCGAAGGCGGACGCGACGCGCAGGCTGGCGGCGTGGGCAGCGCCGGCGGCGGCGACGGCGGCGCACAGCAGCGCCTGGCGCAGGAATCGGAGCAGGGACATCGCGGAACCTCGTGGACCGGGGGGCGCGGACCATTCTATGCACCGGGTCGGCGCGGCCGTGTCATGCTCCCGCCCCGACATGAGCGTTCCGCCCGACATCGCCCGCTGGCGCCGCGAGCAGCGCGCCGCCCTCATCGCGCGCCGCGTGGCGGTGCCCGCCGCCGAGCGCCAGGCATGGTCGAAACGCATCACGCGCCAGCTGCTCGAAGGCTTCCCGGCGCTCGAAGGCGCGGTCGTCGGCTGCTGCTGGCCCTACCAGGGCGAGTTCGACGCCCGCCACGTGGCGCGCCACCTGCGCGACCGCGGCGCGCGCATCGTGCTGCCGGTGGTGGTGGCCAAGGGCGCGCCGATGGAGTTCCGCGAATGGTGGCCCGGCGCCCCGATGGGCCGCGGCGTGCTCGACCTGCCCTTCCCCGAGGGCACCGCGGTGCTGCAGCCGCAGGCGCTGCTGATCCCGCCGGTGGGCTTCGACGACGCCGGCTACCGCCTCGGCTACGGCGGCGGCTATTTCGACCGCACGCTCGCGGCGCTGGCCGCGGCGGGCGCGCGGCCGCTGAAGATCGGCGTCGGCTTCGAGATCGGCCGCCTGCCGACGGTCTACCCGCAGCCGCACGACATCCCGATGGACGCGATGGTCACCGAGGCGGGGCTGCAGCGCTTCGCGCGCTGAGCCCGTTCGGTTGACCTCAGCGCGGCAGTGCCGCCGCCACGCTGTCGGCCAGCGGCGTCGTCGGCCGGCCGATCAGCGCGCCGAGCTGGTGGCCGTCGTCGAACAGCGCGCCCTGCGAGGCGGCCACGTCCGACTGCGCCAGCAGCGCCGCAAAGCCTTCCGGCAGCCCGAAGCCGACGAGCGCGGCCTTGTAGGCGGCTTCCGGCAGGTCCTGGTAGGCCACCGCCTTGCCGGACTGGCGCGCGATCTCGGCCGCCAGGGCGGCCAGCGTGAAGGCGCTGTCGCCGGCGAGTTCGTAGACCTTGCCGGCCTGGCCGTCCTTCAGCAGCACGGCGGCGGCTGCGGCGGCGTAGTCGGCGCGCGCGGCCGCCGCGATGCGGCCCGCGCCGGCGCTGCCGATGACGGCGCCGTGGGCCAGCGCGGCGGGCACGCTGCCGGTGTAGTTCTCGGTGTACCAGCCGTTGCGCAGCAGCACGTGCGGCAGGCCGCTGGCGCGCAGCATGGCTTCGGTCTCGACGTGCTCGGCGGCCAGCGCGAGCGTGGAAGTCGGGGCGCGCAGGATGCTGGTGTAGGCGACGAGCTTCACGCCCGCGGCACGCGCGGCGTCGATCGCGGCGCGGTGCTGGGCGGCGCGCTGGCCGATCTCGCTGGACGAGACCAGCAGCAGCTTGTCGGCCCCCGCGAAGGCGGCGGCCAGCGTGGCGGGTTTCGTGTAGTCGGCCTCGCGCACCTGCACGCCCAGCGCCGCGAGGTCGGCGGCCTTCTGCGGGCTGCGCACGGCGGCGACGATCTGCGCCGCGGGCACGGTCTTCAGCAGGTTCTGGATGACGAGGCGGCCGAGTTGGCCGGTGGCGCCGGTGACGACGATCATGGTGTGCTTTCCTGTGCGGAAGTGGAGGGGTGGCGCTACGATACGAACCTCACTCACTTTTCGTAAGTACGTACCCCCGGGTACGCACCTGGAGGTAAGCCCGATGAGCCGCCCGACCCTGTCCGAGCACGTGCGCCGCGGCGACCTGCTGTCCGCCGCATGCCCTTCGCGCGACGTGCTGATGCACGTGACCAGCCGCTGGGGCGTGCTGCTGTTCATGGCGCTGCTGGGCGGCACGCACCGCTTCAGCGAACTGCGCCGCAAGGTCGGCGGCGTGAGCGAGAAGATGCTCGCGCAGACGCTGCGCGGCCTGGAAGACGACGGCTTCGTCGAACGGCGGCAGATGGCGTCGGCCTCGCCGCACGTCGAATACAGCCTCACGCCGATGGGGCGCGAGGTGGGTCAGCGCGTGGAGGCGCTGGCCGACTGGATCGAGACGAACATGCCGGCCATCGCCGCGGCACAGCGCAAGCCGGCGCCGGCCGAACCGGCGGGCCGCGTCATCGTGCGTGCAGGTCGTGCCGTGCCCAGCCGCGCGAGCGTGCCTCGGCCGCGAGCCGCGGGTCGGGGTTGACGACGACCGGTCGCGCCACGGCTTCCAGCAACGGCAGGTCGTTCATCGAATCGCTGTAGGCGGTGGTGATCGCGAAGTCGGCCAGCCGTTCGCCGCGCGCCGCCAGCCAGGCGTGCAGGCGCTCGACCTTGCCGGCGCGCATGTTCGGTGTGCCGGCGATGCGGCCGGTGTAGCGGCCGTCCGCGTCGACCTCGCACTCGGTGGCGATCAGGTGCTCGATGCCCAGGTGCGCGGCGGTCAATTCGGTGATGACGCGGTTGGTGGCGGTGGTCAGCACGACGAGGTCGCCGGTCTGCTGGTGCGACTTCACCAGCGCGTGTGCGCTGGCCGGCAATGCGGGTGTGATGCACTCGTGCAGGAACTCGGCCCGCAGCGTCTCCCACTGCGCGGCCGTGCGGCCGGCCAGCGTGCCGACGTAGAAGGCGCAGAAGTCGTGCACGCTCACCGTGCCGGCCTGGTAGGCCGCGGCCATCGCCGCGTTGCGCGGGCCGAACTCGGCCGGGTCGAGCAGGCCGCGCTGCTGCAGGAAGGCGCACCACAGCACGTCGCTGTCGCCGTCGAGCAGCGTGTGGTCGAGGTCGAAGAGCGTGAGCCTCAAGGCGTGCGCAGGTGCCAGGCCTTGGGCCGCGTGAAGGTGCGGATGCCTTCGGTGGACAGCGTGAGGCCGATGCCGGAATCGCCATGGCCGCTCCACGGCAGGCGCGGGCTCACGCGGTCGCAGCAGTTCCAGTACACGCTGCCGGCGTTGACGCGCGCCAGCAGCGCCTGCGCGGCGGCCTCGTCCTTCGTGTAGACGCCGGCGGTGAGGCCGTAGCGGGTGTCGTTCATCAGCGCCACCGCTTCCTCGTCGCCCGCCACCTTCTGGATGCCGATCACGGGGCCGAAGCTCTCCTCGCGCATCAGATCCATCGTGTGGTTCACGTTCGTCAGCACGGTGGGCTGGAACCAGTTCCCGGGGCCGGGCAGGCGCTTGCCGCCGGTATGCAGCACGGCGCCCTTGGCCAGCGCGTCGGCCACCTGCGCTTCCAGCACGGCCAGTTGCGGTTCGCGCGTGACGGCGCCGATGTAGGTGCCGGCGTCCATCGGGTCGCCGAGCTTGAAGCCCTTCACGGTCTCGACGAAGTGGGCGACGAAAGCGTCGTGCAGGCTGGCGTGCACGTACACGCGCTCGACCGAGCAGCAGCTCTGGCCGGTGTTGTACATGGCGCCATCGGCCAGCGACTCGGCGGCGACCTTGGGGTCGGCATCGGCGCGCACGTAGCTGGGGTCCTTGCCGCCCAGCTCCAGCTGCACCTTCACCAGCCGGCCGGCCACCGCGTTGGCGATGCGCACGCCGGTGGCGTGGCTGCCGGTGAAGAACACGCCGTCGATCTTCTGCTGCAGCAGCGCGCCGCCCACGTCGCCGGTGCCGACCAGCGGTGCCAGCACGTCGCGCGGCACGCCGGCGGCATGCAGCAGGCGCACGATGTGCAGGCCGGTGAGCGTGGCGTATTCGCTGGGCTTGTAGAGCACCGCGTTGCCGGTCAGCAGCGCCGGCACGATGACATTGCAGCCGACGAACCAGGGGTAGTTCCAGGCCGAGATGTTGGCCACCACGCCGAGCGGGATGTGCGTGATGCGCTCGCGCATGCCGCCGGCGTCGTAGACCTGTTCTTCGCGCACGGCTGCTTCGGCCTGTTCGAGGAAGAAGTCCAGCCGCGGCAGCAGGCCGTTCAGTTCGTTCTTCGCCTGCTGCAGCGGCTTTCCCATCTCCTGCGTCAGCGTGACGGCCAGCGTGTCGAGCTCGGCGACGACGGCGGCGCGGAAGCGCTGCACCACGGCCTTGCGCTCGGCCATCGGCACGGCGGCCCAGGCCGGCTGCGCGGCGCGCGCGGCGGCGGCCTTGGCGGCGACGCCGGCGGCGTCGTCGGCGCGCAGCTCGGTGATGAACTGGCCGTTGGCGGGATTGAAGATCTTCATGCGGTTCACCTGCGCCGTGCGGCGCGGGCCGCGGCGAGAAAGTCGTTGAGCATCGGGGTGTCGTCGAAACCGTCGTGGGCGAGCGAGCGGTGGAATTCGGGGTGCCACTGCACGCCGGCCACGAAGCCGGGCCCCTCGCGGCGGAAGGCCTCGACCATGCCGTCCTGCGGGCACACCGCTTCCACCGTGAAGCCGGGCGCCAGGTCCTTGATGCCCTGGTGGTGGATGCTGTTCGTGACGCCGCCGGTGACGCCGGGGTACAGCTGCGCGAGGTGCGTGCCCGGCACCAGTTCGATGCCGTGGAAGTGGCGCTCGTACTTGCTGCCGTCGCGGTGGTCCTGCGCGTCCGGGCGCTGGGTCGGGATGTCCTGCCACAGCGTGCCGCCGAACTGCACGTTCAGCAACTGCAGGCCGCGGCAGATGCCGAACACCGGCTTGCCCGCGTCGACGAAGGCCTGCACCAGTTCCATCTCGTAGCGGTCGCGCACGGCGTCGCCGCGCCAGCGAGGGTCGAGCGGCTGTTCGCCGTAGCTCTGCGGCGCGACGTCGTTGCCGCCCTGCAGCACCAGGCCGTCGAGCGCCTGCGCGTAATGGCCGAGGTTGAGGTCTTCGCGCGTGACGACGCTGTCGGAGTCGACGGCGGGGATCATCACCGCCATCGCGCCGCCGTGCATGACCCAGTGGGCGACGCTCTGCTCCAGGTAGTGCAGCGTCTTCGTCCACACGCCGCCCAGGTCCAGCACCGGGCCTTCGGGGTAGTAGATGCGGGCCGAGACGCCGATGAGCAGCGGGCGCAGGGAATCGTCGATCACGGTCGTCGATCAGAGTGCTTGGGTGAAGAGCCGTTCGTAGTCGGCTTCGATCGCCGGCCGCGGGTTGGTGGCGCCGGCGAAGTCCTTCGCGGCCAGCGGCACCATCTTCGCGATGTGCTCGCGCGTGACGCCGCGCGAAGCCAGCCCGCCGGTGATGCCGACCTGCGACTTCAGCTGCTTCAGCCACGGCACGAACGCGAAGCCGCCGCCGGCCACGCCGGCGGCGTGCGCGAGTTCGTCGAACTTCTGCGGCACGGCCTCGTGGTTCCAGGCGAGCACGGTGTCGATCATCAGCGCGTTGGCCAGGCCGTGGTGCATGTCGACGACGGCGCCGAGCGCGTGCGCGCAGGCGTGCACCGAGCCCAGGTCCTTCTGGAATGCGATGGCGCCCATCATCGAGCTCATCATCATGTCGGCGCGTGCTTCCAGGTTGCCCGGCTCGTGCACCGCCTTCGCCAGCGCGCGCGCGCCGATGCGCAGGCCTTCGAGCGCGATGCCGTCGCACAGCGGGTGATACGCCGGCGACAGGTAGCTTTCGATGTTGTGCGTGAGCGCGTCCATGCCGGTGGCGGCGGTCACGGCGGGCGGCAGCGCGAGCGTGGTCTCGGGGTCGGCGAACACCACCTTGGCCAGCAGCTTGGGGCTGAAGACGGCGCGCTTCACGTGATTGCCGTCTTCCGAGACCACCGACGAACGGCCGACTTCCGAACCCGTGCCGGAAGTGGTCGGCAGCGCCACCAGGTACGGCAGTTCATTGACGATGGGCCGCACCTTCGGGTGGTCCCACACGTATTCGATGACGTCGCCTTCGTGTACCGCCATCAGCGCGACCACCTTGGCGACATCCAGCGCCGCACCGCCGCCGAAGGCGATCACGCTGTCGGCGCGGTGCGCCTTGTAGGCGGCGGCGCCGGCCATGACCTGGCTGGCGGTCGGGTTGCCGAAGACGCCGTCGAAGACGCCGACCTCCAGCCCACCCAGGTGGCCGCGAAACTCGGCCAGCACGGGCAGCGCGCCGAGTGCGCGGTCGGTCACGATCAGCGGCCGCTTCAGGCCCTGCTCCAGCAGGTGCGGGCCGACCATGCGGCGCGCGCCGGCGCCGAAGTGGATGGTGGTCGGAAACGAGAACTTGGTGATGGCCATGGGGGTGGGCTCGCAGTGATGCGGTGGCGTTCAGATGATCTCGAAGTAGCGCTTCAACTCCCAGTCGGTCACGGCGTCCTGCCACTGCCGCACCTCCCAGTCGCGCGTGGCGGCGAAGTGGTCGACGAAGGTGTCGCCGAGCCAGTCGCGCGCGATCTTCGATTCCTTGAAGGTGTGGTTGCTGCGCAGCAGCGAGCGCGGCGCGCGCGGGATGTCTTCGGCGCCCTGGTTGGTGCCGGTGATGGGCGGCGCGGTGAGCTTCAGGCCCTTCTCCACGCCGTGCAGGCCGGCGGCGATGACGGCGGCCATCGCGAGGTACGGGTTCACGTCGGCGCCCGGGCAGCGCGTCTCCAGCCGCGTGGCCTTCGGGCTGCCGGCGATGACGCGGAAGCTGGCGGTGCGGTTGTCGAGGCCCCAGGTCGGCTTCACCGGCGCCCAGAAGCCGTCGACCAGGCGCTTGTAGCTGTTGATGGTGGGCCAGAACATCGGCGCGAATTCCATCAGGCAGGCCACCTGGCCGGCGAGGTAGCTCTCGAAGAGCTTGCTCATCGAGCGCTTGGACTTCGCGTCGTAGAAGAGGTTGGTCTTGCCGTCGGAGAGGCTCTGGTGGATGTGGCCGCTGCAGCCGGGCAGGTGCTGGTTCCACTTCGCCATGAAGCTGGGCATGACGCCGAAGCGCTTGCCGATCTCCTTCGCGCCGGTCTTGAAGAGGATGGCGCGGTCGGCGGCCTCCAGCGCTTCGCTGAACTGGATGGCGACTTCGTAGACGCCGGGGCCGGTCTCGGTGTGCAGGCCCTCGATGGGCACGCCGAAGGCGAGCATGTCGTCCATCAGCGCGTTGAAGAACTCGCGCTGGTCGCCCATGCGCAGCAGCGAGTAGCCGAACATGCCCGGCGTGATGGGCTCGGGGCCGACACCCTTCTTCGCCGCCCAGCTCTGCGGCGTCTCGGCGAAGTTGAACCACTCGAATTCCATGCCGGCCATCGGCAGCACGCCCAGCTTCTCGGCGCGCTTCAACACGCGCTTCAGGGTCTGGCGTGGGCACACCTCGAACGGCGTCCTGCCGTCGGCCTGGACGAACTCGCCCAGGAAGAACGGCACGCCGTGGTCCCAGGGCACGTGGCGGCCGGTGTCCAGGTCCAGCCGCGCCAGCGCATCGGGGAAGCCGTGGTGCCAGCCAGTGACCTGCGTGTTGTCGTAGCAGACGTCGTGCGCGTCCCAGCCGAACACCACGTCGCAGAAGCCGAAGCCGCCTTCGACAGCGCCGAAGAACTTGTCGCGGTGCAGGTACTTGCCGCGCAGGATGCCGTCGATGTCGCTGCAGGCGACCTTGACCTTCGTCGCGCCGCTCTCGCGCACGGCGGCGAGCGCCGGGTGTTCCTTGTTCTTCGTGGCCATGCGTCGGTTCCTCAGTGGGCGGGGTTGCCGTTCGGGATGCCCATCTCGCGCAGCGTGGCGGCGACGGCGTTCACCGCCTGCTGCATCTCCAGCGGGCCGATGGCGCCGATGCAGCCAACGCGGAAGGTCTCCACCTGCGTCAGCTTGCCGGGGTACAGCATGAAGCCCTTGGCCTTGGCACTGTCGTAGAAGCGCTTGAAATCGTACGCCGGGTGCGCCGGCGCGTGGAAGGTGACGATGATCGGCGCCTGGATTTCCGGCCGCAGGAAGGGCTTGAAGCCGAGCGCGGCCATGCCGTCGACCAGCGTGCGGTAGTTCTGCGTGTAGCGCGCCAGCCGCGCCGGCTGCCCGCCTTCCTCGACGAACTGCTGCATCGCCTCGGCCAGCGCCACCACCACGTGGGTGGGTGGCGTGAAGCGCCACTGGCCGGTCTTGCCCATGTACACGTGCTGGTCGTGCAGGTCCATCGCCAGGCTCTGGCTGTTGCCTGCGCAGCGGTCGAGCACCGCCTTGCGGATGAAGACGAAGCCCATGCCGGGCACGCCTTCCAGGCACTTGCCGCTGGCGGCGATCAGCGCGTCGAACTTCAGTTTCGCGGCGTCGATGGGCAGGGCGGCGAAGCTGCTCATGGCGTCGACGATCAGGCCCTTGCCGTGCCGGTCGCACAGCGCGGCCACGGCCGCGAGCGGGTTCTCGACGCCGGTGCCGGTCTCGCAGTGGATCAGCACCACGTGCGTGATGCTGGCATCGGCCTTGAGGCGGTCTTCCAGCGCTTCGGGCGACACGGGCGCGTCTTCGGGGAACGCCATCACGGTGGCCTTGCGGCCCATCATCTGCGTCAGCTTGGCGGCGCGCTTGCAGTAGGCGCCGTTGTCCAGCACCAGCACATGGCCGTCGCGCGGCACCAGCGTGGCCACCGCGGCTTCCACGCTGAAGGTGCCGCTGCCCTGCAGCGGCACGACGACATGCGTGTCGCGGCCGTTGACGATGTCGAGCAGGCGCTCGCGCACCTGCGCGGTGACGGCGTTGAAGTCGGCGTCCCAGCTGCCCCAGTCCTTCAGCATCGCGAGCTTGGTGCGCAGCGTGGTCGTCAGCGGGCCGGGGGTGAGGAGGATGCGGTCACGGTCCATGGTGTTGGGTCTCCTATGTCTGCTTGCGGCGCGTGGCAGTCACTCGCGTGCTCGGATTGGCGCGAAGGCCGAGGCCGCCGGGTGCCGGGCTCCGCTCATGTCCCCCGGCCCGGCCTCCCGCCGCGCCTCCACCATTACATCGCACCACCCGGCACCCGGCGTCCTCGGCCAGGCACCACCGCGGCGTGCGTCCTGGTTGCATGCCACGAGCGGTGCCGGAGCGAGTGCCCGGGGTGCCCCACGGAGCGACGTAACGGAGGAGCGGCGGGCGCCGCCCGACGCGGGGGACATGAGCGCAGTGGGGTACCCCGGGCGCTC
>CAUJHQ010000133.1 GCA_963204815.1 Pseudomonadota bacterium
GAGCGAGTGCACGGGGTGCCCCACGGAGCGAAGTAAAGGAGGAGCGGCGGGCGCAGCCCGACGCGGGGGACATGAGCGCAGTGGGGCACCCCGGGCGCTCGCGACCGCCACAGAACGAACGTCCGCAACATGCCGAAAGGAGAAATCGAGAGTCCGCTCACTTCACTGTGTCGGCAGGGAGTACGTCTTCAGGTTGGTGAAGCTCTTCATCGCTTCCTGCACGCCTTCCTTGTAGCCCAGGCCGGAGTCCTTGATGCCGCCGAAGGGGGTCAGCTCCAGGCGGTATCCGGGAACTTCCCTCACGTTGACCGTGCCCACCTGTAACTCGTTGACGAATCGCATGATGTGGTCCAGCCGCTGCGTGCACACCGCCGACGACAGCCCGTAGGCGGTGCCGTTGGAAATGCGGATCGCTTCGTCGATGCCGCCGAAGGTGATGATGGGCGACACCGGGCCGAAGGTTTCCTCGCGCACCACCGTCATCTCGGGGCGCACGCGGTCGATCACGGTCGGCGCATAGAGCGCGCCGTCGCGCTCGTGGCCGGCCAGCAAGCGCGCGCCCTGCGCCAGCGCCTCGTCGACGCGCGCCTGGAAGCTCTTCGCCGCCGCTTCGTCGATCACGGTGCCCATCTCGTGCTTCGGGTTCGACGGGTCGCCGAAGGTCCACGCCTTCGTCTTCTCGACGACGAGCTCGGTGAAGCGCGCCGCCACCGCCTCGTGCACCAGCATGCGCTTGATGGCAGTGCAGCGCTGGCCGGAGTTCTTGTACGAGCCCGAGACCGCCAGCGTGGCCGCTTCCTCGAGGTCGGCGTCGTCCATCACGATGATCGGGTCGTTGCCGCCCAGTTCCAGCACCACGCGCCGGTAGCCGGCCTTGCCGGCGATGTACTTGCCGATCGCCACGCCGCCGGTGAAGCTGACGAGGTCGACCGCCGGGTGCGTGAGCAGCTCGTCGGCGATCTCCTTCGGGTCGCCCGTGAGCACGCTCAACATCGGGCCCGGCAGGCCGGCTTCGTAGAGGATGTCGGCGAACAGCAGCGCCGACAGCGGCACCTTCTCCGACGGCTTCAGCACCATGCGGTTGTTGGTGGCCACCGCCGGCACCACCTTGTGCGCCACCTGGTTCATCGGGTGGTTGAACGGCGTGATGGCGGTGATCACGCCCAGCAGCGGCTGGCGCAGCGTGTGCACGCGGCGCGCGCGGCCGTGCGGCGTGATGTCGCAACTGAAGCTCTGGCCGTCGTCGCGCAGGCATTCCTGGGCGCCGAACATCAGCACGTCGGCCACGCGGCCGGCTTCGTAGGTGCTGTCCTTCAGGCACAGGCCGCTCTCGGCGGTGATGAGCGCCGCGATCTCGGCCGTGCGCTCGCGCACGGCGGACGCCGCCTTGTTCAGGATGTGGCTGCGGTCGAAGCGGCTCAGCTTCGGCTTGTAGGCCAGCGCCGTGTCGAAGGCCTGGCGCACCTGTGCGAGCGAAGCTTTCGGCACGGTGCCGACGACTTCGCGAGTGAACGGGTTGCGCACCTCGAAGCGGTGCGCGGCGGCGACCTTCTCGCCGGCGATGCGGAGCGACTCTTCTCGCATGTCACTGGGCCCGGTTGAGAGCGAGGTCGAAGGCATCGAAGTTGCGCCAGCGGCGCTGCGGGTCCAGCCCCTCCATGCGCCGGTTCAGCACCAGCGGCACGCGCTGCTCGCTGATGCCGCCGTGCGAACGCAGCGGCACTTCCAGCGCCGTGAGGTCGTGGCGCGCCGCCGCCGTGCCGAGCACCACCGAACGCTCGCTGACGACGACGAGGTCGCCGATGCGGTCGGCCGGCAGCTCGAAGCGTTCGGCCGCCTGCGCGCGCGTCAGCACGCACTCGATGCCCTTGAGCTTGCCGAGCTTCGCCACCATCGCCGCCTCGCTGCCCGCGGGCAGGTAGACGGTGGCGAACGAGCCGAGCGCGCCGTGGTGCACCACGTAGGGGTCGGTGATGGGCAGGATCACGCGCGCCGCGGCAGCGCCGAGCCAGCCGTCGAGCAGGTCCTGCAGGTAGATGACGTCGGGGCTGGCGTCGAGCTTGACCTTCGCGTTCATGCCGTGGTCGGCGGTGAGCGCGATCACGCAACCCATCGCATCGAGTTCGCCGAGGTAGCGATCCATCATCGCGTAGAAGGCGTTCGCACCTGCCGTGCCCGGCGCGTGCTTGTGCTGGATGTAGTCGGTGGTGCTGAGGTACATCACGTCGGGACGCTTCGTCTGCATCAGCTTCACGCCGGCGGCGAAGACGAACTCCGAGAGTTCAGCGCTGTACACGTCGGGCACGCGCATGCCCACCAGCGGCAGCACGCCGTCGATGCCGTTCTCGGCCACCGTGCAGGTGTCGGCCTTCTCGGAACTGAAGCAGATGCCGCGCATGCCGTGGCCGAGCAGCCGGCGCAGCTTGTCCTTCGCGGTCACCACCGCGCAGGCCTTGCCGGCGTCGGCCAGCGCGGCCAGGATCGTCGGCGCGCGCAGCCACTTCGGGTCGTTCATCATCACCTCGGTGCCCGAGGCGGTGTCGTAGAGGTAGTTGCCGCAGATGCCGTGCACGCTGGGCGGCGCGCCGGTCACGATGCTCAGGTTGTTCGGGTTCGTGAAGCTGGGCACCACGCAATCCGCCACCAGCGCCGTGCCTTCGGCGAGCACGCGCTTCATCCACGGCATGTGGCCGTCGAAGGTGGCCTGGGCCAGGTAGTCGGGCTCGCAGCCGTCGACGCAGACGATGACGGTGGGCGCCTTCGGCAGCGCATAGCGCCTAGCGTTGACTTCGAGCATGCGGGGCTCCGGTGAGGGCTTCGGTGGGGGCGGCGGCTTGCCGCTTCAGATGGTTGGCGACCGTGCGGTCCTTGCTTTCCATCACGTGGTCGAACATCGCCTTGCCGGCGGCTTCGGCGTCGCCCGACGCGATGGCCTTGACGATGGCGCGGTGCTCGCCGGCGGAGATCGGCATCAGCCAGCCGTCGGCCAGGTTCAGGCGGCGGAACAGCGACAGTTCCTTGATCAGCTTGCGGTAGATCGCGGTGAGCTTGCGGTTGCCCGCCATCTCGACCAGGCGGTCGTGGAACTGCAGGTTCAGCAGGTGGTAGCCGCGGGCGTCGCTCGCCTTCACGGCGCGCTCCATCGCGTCGACCATCGCCTTCACCTCCTTCAGCTGCACCGGCGTGATGTGTTCGGCGAGCCGGCGGCCGACCAGTTCGTCCATCGCGGCGCGCAGGTCGAAGATCTCGATCGCCTCGTCGATGGGGATGTCGCGCACGAAGACACCGCGGTTCTTCTCGGTGCGCACGAGGCCGGCTTCCTCGAGCATGCGGAAGGCTTCGCGCAGCGGCCCGCGGCTCACGCCCAGCCGCGTGGCGAGCGCCATCTCGGTCAGCTTGGCCCCCGGCGCCAGTTCGCCCGACAGGATCAGGCGCTCCAGTTCGCCCTGCACCACGCTGGTCAGCGAGCTGGTCTGCAGCAGCGTGATCGTCGGGTGCAGCGGTTCGGCCAGCACAGCGGCCGCACCGGTCAGGGTTTTCATGCACGGCATTGGAGCGCCCTGTCATCGGATTGTCAACAATCGACAAACTACCGTTGACACACTCGGTGACGGCGGGCACGATCAATGCACACGTCCGACCTCGCCCGAAAACGTCCCCAATTGTCAGGAGCCGAGATGCGATTCACCACCCTTCCCCTCGTTGCCGGCCTCGCGCTGGCGTGCAGCGGCGCCTTCGCGCAGAAGACCACGCTGCTCGTCTACACCGCGCTCGAGACCGACCAGCTGAAGGCCTACCAGGAAGGCTTCAACAAGGTCGAGCCGAACATCGAGATCAAGTGGGTGCGCGACAGCACCGGCGTCATCACCGCCAAGCTGCTGGCCGAGAAGGCGAACCCCCAGGCCGACGCCGTGATGGGCGTGGCCGCGTCGAGCCTGGCGCTGCTCGACAAGAACGGCATGCTCGAGCCCTACAAGCCGCTCAACTACGACGCGCTGATGCCGCAGTACGTCGACAAGAAGAAGCCGCCGGCCTGGTTCGGCATGGACGTCTGGGGCGCCACGGTCTGCTTCAACACCGTGGAAGCGCAGAAGAAGGGCATCCCGAAGCCCGAGACCTGGAAGGACCTCACCAAGCCGGCCTACAAGGGCCAGATCGTGATGCCGAACCCGGCGTCTTCGGGCACCGGCTACTTCGACGTCACCGCCTGGCTCACGCTGTGGGGCGACAAGGACGGCAAGGGCGACGGCTGGAAGTACATGGACGCGCTGCACGAGAACATCGCGCAGTACACGCACTCCGGCAGCAAGCCCTGCAACATGGCCGCCAGTGGCGAGTACGTGGTGGGCATCAGCTTCGAGTACCGCGGCAACACCAACAAGGCCAAGGGCGCGCCGATCGACCTCGTGTTCCCGAAGGAGGGCCTGGGCTGGGACCTCGAGGCCTTCGCGATCCACAAGGGCACGAAGAACCTCGCCGCCGCCAAGAAACTGGCCGACTGGGCGAGCAGCAAGGACGCGATGCTGCTGTACGGCAAGAACTTCGCCATCACCGCGCAGCCGGGCGTGGCGCAGCCGCTGGCCAACGTGCCGAAGGACTACGAGGCGCGCCTCGTGAAGATGGACTTCGGATGGGCGGCCGAGAACCGCGAACGCATCCTCGCCGAGTGGAACAAGCGCTACAACGCGAAGTCGGAGCCGAAGAAGTAACGTGCCGGGCTTCCTGCGGCTGGCCGGCATCGAAAAGCGCTTCGGCAGCTTCACCGCCCTGAAGGGCGTCGACCTCGAGATCGAGAAGGGCGAGTTCGTCTGCTTCCTGGGGCCTTCGGGCTGCGGGAAGACGACGCTGCTGCGCATCATCGCCGGCCTGGAAGCGCAGAGCGCCGGCACGCTGCACCAGGGCGGGCGCGACATCAGCCGCGCGCCGCCGGCGGGGCGCGACTACGGCATCGTCTTCCAGAGCTACGCGCTGTTCCCCAACCTCACGGTGGCGGACAACGTGGCCTACGGCCTGGTGAACCGCAAGGTGCCGAAGGCCGAGGTGCAGGCGCGCGTGAGCGAACTGGTCAGGCTCGTCGGCCTGCCGGGCAGCGAGAGCAAGTACCCGGCGCAACTGTCGGGCGGGCAGCAGCAGCGCATCGCGCTGGCGCGCGCGCTCGCCACCAGCCCGGGCCTGCTGCTGCTGGACGAGCCGCTGTCGGCGCTGGACGCCATCGTGCGCGTGCACCTGCGGCAGGAAATCCGCAGCCTGCAGCGCAAGCTGGGCGTGACGACCATCATGGTCACGCACGACCAGGAAGAGGCGCTGTCGGTGGCCGACCGCATCGTCGTGATGAACCACGGCGCGATCGAGCAGGTGGGCACGCCGATGGAGGTCTACCGCGACCCCGCCACGCCCTTCGTGGCCGATTTCGTCGGCCGCATCAACGTGCTGCCGGCCACGCTGGAAGCCGGCGGCCGCGTGCGCATCGGGTCGACCACCTTCGAATGCCCGCACGAGCGCGCGGCGGGCGGCGCGGTGAAGATCTACCTGCGCCCGGAAGACGTGCTGGCGCGGCCGATCGCGCCCGGCGACTCGAACGTGTTCGACGCCGTCATCGAGAAGGTCGAGTTCCTCGGCTCGTACTGTCTCGTGCGCGTGTCCAGCGCCGCGCTCGGCGAGCACAAGCTCACCGTGTACCTGTCGCTGAACTTCCTGGCCGAGCATGCGCTGGAAGCGGGCGGCCGGCTGCCGCTGCGCCTGCTGCCCGACCGCATGCGGGTCTTCGACTGAAGGGCCGGCGCCGGTGAGTTCGTCCGCCACGCTCTCGCTGCGCGCCACCGGCAGCGACCGCCTCGCGCATGCCGCGCTGGCCGTGGTCGCGCTGGTGCTGCTGGCCTTCCTGGCGGGGCCGCTGTTCGCCATCCTGCAGCAGGCGGTGCAGGACGCGAAGGGCCACTTCGTCGGCCTGTCGAACTTCATCGCCTACGCGCAGACGCCGGCGCTGCTGGACTCGCTGTGGAACAGCCTGTGGGTGTCGGCGGTGGTCACGGCGGTCGCGGTGCCGCTGGCCTTCGGCTTCGCCTACGCGCTCACGCGCAGCCGCATGCCCGGCAAGGCGGTGTTCCGCGGCATCACGCTGATCCCGCTGCTGGCGCCTTCGCTGCTGCCGGCCATCAGCCTCATCTACTGGTTCGGCAACCAGGGCGCGCTGAAGGGCTGGTTCGGCATCGAGAACATCTACGGCGCGCCGGGCATCGTCATCGCCGAGATCTTCGCCGTCTTCCCGCACGCGCTGATGATCCTGGTGACGGCGCTGACCACCGCCGACGCGCGGCTCTACGAGGCCGCCGACTCGATGGGCACGAGCGCGGCGCGCAAGTTCTTCACCATCACGCTGCCGGGCGCGAAGTACGGCCTGATCTCGGCGGCCCTGGTCACCTTCACGCTGGTCGTCACCGACTTCGGCATCCCGAAGGTGATCGGCGGCAACTTCAACGTGCTGGCAACCGACGTCTTCAAGCTCGTCATCGGCCAGCAGGACTTCCAGCGCGGCGCCGTCGTCGCGCTACTGCTGCTCGCGCCGGCGCTGCTGACGTTCAGCGTCGACCGCTTCATCAGCCGCAAGCAGACCGCGGGCCTGTCGGCACGCGCCGTGCCCTACCGCCCGAAGCGCGTGCGCTGGTTCGACACGCTGATGACGCTCTACTGCCTCGTCATCGCACTGCTGGTGCTGGCGATGCTGGGCATGGCGCTGTTCGCCAGCTTCGCGAGCTTCTGGCCCTACAACCTGCAGCCCAGCCTGCGTCACTACACGATGGGCCTGGTCGACGCCGAGGTCGGCGAAGGCTTCGTCAACAGCCTGCGCATGGCCGCCGGCACCGCGGTCTTCGGCACCGCGCTGGTCTTCTGCGGCGCCTACCTGCTCGAGAAGACGCAAGGCGCGGCACCGCTGCGCAGCGGCGTGCGACTGCTGGCCATGCTGCCGATGGCGGTGCCCGGCCTGGTGCTGGGCCTGGGCACGATCTTCTTCTTCAACGCGCCGGGCAACCCGCTCAACTTCCTGTACCACACGATGGCGCTGCTGACGCTGTGCACCATCGTCCACTTCTACACCACCGGCCACCTGACGGCGGTGACAGCGCTGAAGTCGCTCGACGCCGAGTTCGAAGCGGTGAGCGCGTCACTCAAGGTGCCGTTCTACAAGACCTTCTGGCGCGTGACGCTGCCCATCTGCACGCCGGCGCTGGTGGACATCGCGCGCTACTTCTTCGTCAACGCGATGACGACGATCTCGGCCGTGGTCTTTCTGTACTCACCCGAGACCAAGGTCGCCTCGATCGCCATCCTGAACCTCGACGAAGCGGGCGAGACCGGCGCCGCGGCCGCGATGGCGATCCTGATCGCGGCCGCCTCCGCGGTGGCCACGCTGCTGTTCTGGGGTGTGTCGCTGTGGGTGCAGAAGAGGACGCAGGCGTGGAAGGCGGAGTGATGTTGCCGCTCCCCCGGTGGCAGTCGCGAGCGCCCGGGGTACCCCACTGCGCTCATGTCCCCCGCGTCGGGCTGCGCCCGCCGCTCCTCCTTTACTTCGCTCCGTGGGGCACCCCGGGCACTCGCTCCGGCACCGCTCGTGGCATGCAACCAGGACGCACGCCGCGGTGGTGCCTGGCCGAGGACGCCGGGTGCCGGGTGGAGCGAAGTAAAGGAGGAGCGCTGGGCGCTGCCCAGCGCGGGGGACATGAGCGGAGCCCGGCACCCGGCGTCCTCGGCCTTCGCGCGGCTCTCCGAACGCGAGTGCCCGCAATGTGCCGCAAACGGCCGACAG
>CAUJHQ010000134.1 GCA_963204815.1 Pseudomonadota bacterium
CCGGCCTCGACGCGCTCGACGCTGCTGCCGATGAGCGCCTTGATCTCGCGCGCCGCGGTCGCGCTGCGCTGCGCCAGGCTGCGCACCTCGCCGGCCACCACCGCGAACCCGCGGCCCTGTTCGCCGGCACGTGCGGCTTCCACCGCGGCGTTCAGCGCCAGGATGTTGGTCTGGAAGGCGATGCCGTCGATGACGTTGATGATCTCGGCGATGCGATGGCTCGACGACTGAATCTCGCCCATGGTCTCGACGACGCGCCGCACCGCGGCACCGCCGCGCTGGGCGACGTCGCTGGCGCCGGTGGCCAGCGCGGCGGCGGCACGCGCGTTGTCGGCCGTCTGCGCGACGCCGCCGATCATCTGCTCCATGCTGGCCGCCGCCTGCTGCAGGCTGCTGGCCTGCAGCTCGGTGCGCTGCGCGAGGTCCTGGTTGCCGACCATGATCTGCTCGCTGCCGGTGGCCACGCTGTCGGCACCGTGGCGGATGGTGCCGACGGCGGCGCGCAGCCGGTCGCGCATGCCCAGCATCGCGGCGGCGACACTGCCCTCGCGCGCGCCGCGCTCGTCGAAGGGCGCGTAGAGCTCGCCGGCGGCGATGCGCGTCGCGAAGCGCGACAGCTGCGCCGGCTCGGCCCCCAGGCGCTGCAGCAGCGTGCGCGCGAAGGGCAGGCCCACGCCGAGGATCATGCCCACGGTGAGCAGCATGCCCAGCGGGATCAGCACGTCGACCTTGTGCTGCACCGCCTCGCGCTCCTGTGCCTGCGCCGCGGCCTGTTCCTCGACGAGCGCGCTGAGCGTCTCGAGCGCGGTCTCCAGCGCCTCGAAGTCGAGCTCGAAGGCCGGGCGCAGCGGTGCCGCCGAGGCGGGGTCGGCGAGCGCCGATTCGGTGAGCGTCTGCGCCGAACCGATGTAGCGCTGCACCAGCGGCTGCACCGTCGCCACCGCCCGCGCCACCTCGGGCGTGCCGCTCTTCGCGGCGGTCTCGAGCGCCTTCGTCATCGTGTTGCCGAAGCGGTCGAGTTCGTCGCGCACGGCCTGCTGCTCGGCCGCCGTCGCGCCGGCGCCGGCGATCTGAGCGCGCAGCGTCGTCGAGCGCAGGGCGTCGTGCATCATGTCGACGGTGCCGGCGGCGCGCGCCACCTGGACGCTGCGCACCAGGCGTTCGGCCAGCGCGTTCGCGTCCTGCCCGACGTACAGCGCCACCGCCCCCTGGAGCAGCACGCCGCAGGCGGCGACGCCGGCGAACAGCAACACGCTGCCGCGAACACTGAGCTTCTTCAAGACCTTCATTCGCCTCGACTCCGATGAACAATCCGACCCGGATGGGTCAGATGTGCTTATCGGGCGCGAAGATCGGGAACTTGAAGCGCAGAAATCATCGCTTGGGCTCGGCCCAGGCCGGCGGCCGCTTGTCGATGAAGGCCTGCACGCCTTCCAGCGCGGCGCCGTCCATCATGTTGCAGGCCATCGTGCGCTCGGCGTCGGCGTAGGCGGCGGCGATGCCGGTCTCGAGCTGGCGGTAGAAGAGCTGCTTGCCCATCGCCACCGCGACGCGCGGCTTGGCGACGATGCTGGCCACCAGGCGCTCGACCTCGGCGTCCAGCGCCTCGGGCGCGGCGACGCGGTTGACCAGGCCCTTGGCCTGGGCCTCGGCGGCGCCGATGAACTCGCCCGTGACCAGCATCTCGAAGGCCGCCTTGCGCCCCAGGTTGCGCGACAGCGCCACGCTCGGCGTGCTGCAGAACAGGCCCAGGTTGACGCCGCTGACGGCGAAGCGCGCGTCGGCCGCGGCCACCGCCAGGTCGCACATCGCCACCAGCTGGCAACCCGCCGCGGTGGCGACGCCGTGCACGCGTGCCACCACCGGCACCGGCAGGCGCTGGATCGTCATCATCATGCGGCCGCACTGCGCGAACAGGCGCTCGTAGTAGTCCTGGCTGGGGGCGGCGCGCATCTCCTTCAGGTCGTGGCCGGCGCAGAAGGCCTTGCCGGCGGCGGCGATGACGACGACGCGCGCGCCGTCGTCGCCTGCCACCCGGTCGAGCGCCGCCTGCAGCGCCTCGAGCATGCCTTCACTCAGCGAGTTGAAGGCCTGCGGCCGGTTCAGGGTGAGCGTGACGACACCGCGTTCGTCCTTGCGCTGCAGCACCAGGGGTTCGGTCGACATGGGGGCTCTCCTATTCGATGGCGGACGCGCTCTTCGCACGCTCGCGCAGCTGGAACTTCTGGATCTTGCCGGTGCTGGTCTTCGGGATCGGCTCGAAGCGGATCTCCCTGGGCACCTTGTAGCCGGCGAGCAGTGTCTTGCAATGGGCGACGAGATCGGCGGCGCTCACCTGCGCATCGGCCTTGGTCTCGACGTAGGCCACCGGCGTCTCGCCCCACTTCGGGTCGGGCCGCGCCACCACCGCGCAGGCCAGCACGGCCGGGTGGCGGTACAGCGCGTCCTCGACTTCGATGGAACTGATGTTCTCGCCACCGCTGATGATGATGTCCTTGCTGCGGTCCTTGATCTTCACGTAGCGGTCGGGCTCCATCACCGCCAGGTCGCCGGTGTGGAACCAACCGCCGGCGAAGGCCTTGCCGGTGGCCGCCGGGTTCTTCAGGTAGCCCTTCATGACGATGTTGCCGCGGAACACGATCTCGCCCATCGTCTGGCCGTCGGCCGGCGTCTCGGCCATCGATTCCGGGTCCAGCACGGTCATGCCGTCCTGCAGCATGTAGCGCACGCCCTGGCGGCCGTTCAGGCGCGTCTGCTCCGACAGGCTCTCGCCGCCCCAGGCGTCGCGCTTCACCGCCACCGCGGCCGGGCCGTACACCTCCGTGAGCCCGTAGACGTGCGTGATGTCGAAGCCGAGCTTCGCCATGCCCTCGATCATCGACGCCGGCGGCGCCGCGCCGGCGACCATGCCGCGCACCTTCTGCGTGATGCCGGCGCGCCACTCGGCCGGCGCATTGATCAGCAGGTTGTGCACGATCGGCGCCGCGCAGTAGTGGTCGACGCCGTGCTCGCGCATCGCGTCGAGGATGGCCTTCGCCTCCACCTTGCGCAGGCAGACGTGGGTGCCGCCGAGCATCGCCACCGTCCACGGGAAGCACCAGCCGTTGCAGTGGAACATCGGCAGCGTCCACAGGTACTTCGGGAAGTGCGGCATGGTCCAGGTGGCCGCGTTGCACACCGCGTTGAGATAGGCCCCGCGGTGGTGCGTGACCACGCCCTTCGGGTCGCCGGTGGTGCCGCTGGTATAGCTGACGGCAATGGCGTCCCACTCGTCGGCCGGGCCTTCCAGCTTCGGCAGCGGCGCGTGCGCGGCCAGCAGCGCCTCGTACTCGTGCTCGCCCAGACGGTCGCCGGGCCCGGTGTATTCGCTGTCGCAGACGTCGATGACGGTCACGCGGCGGCCGTGTTCTTCGCCCAGCAGGCGCAGCGCCTCGCGCATGGTGGGTGCGAACTCGCAGTCGGTGATGAGCACGGTCGCCTCGCAGTGGTTCATCTGCCAGGCCAGCAGCGGCGCGTCGAGCCGCGTGTTCAGCGTGTTGATGACCGCCCCCAGCGCGGGGATCGCGTAGTGCGCCTCGGCCATCTCGGGCGTGTTGGGCAGCATCGTGCTCACCGTGCTGCCGCGGCCCACGCCCAGCGCGCGCAGTGCCGCCGCCAGGCGCGCCGAGCGGTCGCGCACCTGCGCCCAGGTGTAGCGGCGCTGGCCGTGCACGGTGGCGGGCAGGTCGCCGAAGACCTCGGCGCTGCGCTCGACGAAGCTCACCGGCGTCAGGGCCGCGAAGTTCGCCGCCGTCTTGTCGAGGTGCTGGTCGTAGATGCTCATGTTCCGGCTCGGTGCATGCGGGAGGCGTCGAGTGTACGAACAGCGACCGCGTCGCCTTGGCGAAGCCCCTTAAGCACAAACCCGGGCGCGTCGCGCCGACCGCAGCCCGAATAATCGTTGCGTTGCAGCACGAGAGCGAAGCACGGCGTCGTCGCCGGCGAAACCCATGTCCGGTGATGTGATCCTGGAAACGCGTGGCCTGGTCAAGGAGTTCAAGGGCTTCGTGGCCGTCGACGGCGTCGACCTGAAGGTGCGGCGCGGCGACATCCATGCGCTGATCGGCCCCAACGGCGCCGGCAAGACCACGTGCTTCAACTTGCTGACGAAGTTCCTCGTGCCCACGCGTGGCCAGATCCTGTTCGAGGGCGCCGACATCACGAAGGAGAAGCCGGCGCAGATCGCGCGCCGCGGCGTCATCCGCTCGTTCCAGATCTCGGCCACCTTCCCGCACCTGACGGTGCTGGACAACGTGCGCGTCGCGCTGCAGCAGAAGCTGGGCGTGTCGTTCCAGTTCTGGCGTTCCGAGCGCGTGCTCGACGAACTGAACGACCGCGCGCTCGAGTTGCTGGACACCGTGGGCCTGCGCGACCTGGCCGACGTCGTCACCGTCGAGCTGCCCTACGGCCGCAAGCGCGCGCTCGAGATCGCCACCACGCTGGCGATGGAGCCGAAGATGATGCTGCTCGACGAACCCACGCAGGGCATGGGCCACGAAGACGTCGAACTCGTCACCCAGCTCATCAAGAAGGTTTCGGCCAACCGCACGGTGCTGATGGTCGAGCACAACATGAACGTCATCTCCAGCATCGCCGACACCATCACGGTGCTGGCGCGCGGCTCGGTCATCGCCGAAGGGCCGTACGCCGAGGTCTCGCGCAATCCGCAGGTGCTGCAGGCCTACATGGGCAGCGAAGACGTCGAACTGCAGGGCGCCCATGGCTGACGGCAAGAACAGCGGCGTCGAGTTCCTGCGCCTGACCGACGTGCACGCCTTCTACGGCGAGTCGCACATCCTGCACGGCGTGGACCTCACGGTGAACCGCGGCGAGGTCGTCACACTGCTCGGCCGAAACGGCGCCGGCCGCACCACCACGCTGAAGGCCATCCTGGGCCTCGTCGGCCGGCGCACCGGCTCGATCATGGTCAACGGCACCGAGGCGGTGGCGCTGCCACCGCACCGCATCGCCCACCTGGGCATCGGCTATTGCCCGGAAGAGCGCGGCATCTTCACCAGCCTCACCTGCGAGGAAAACCTGCTGCTGCCGCCCCCGGTGGCCAGCGGCGGCATGAGCGTGGACGAGATCTACGACATGTTCCCCAACCTGAAGGAGCGCCGCCACAGCCCCGGCGGGCGCCTGTCCGGCGGCGAGCAGCAGATGCTGTCGGTGGCGCGCATCCTGCGCACCGGCGCCAAGCTGCTGCTGCTCGACGAGATCTCCGAAGGCCTGGCGCCGGTCATCGTGCAGGCGCTCGGCCGCGCGATCCGCACGCTGCGCGCCAAGGGGCTGACCATCGTGATGGTCGAACAGAACTTCCGGTTCGCGGCGCCGCTCGCGGACCGCTTCTACGTGGTCGAACACGGCCGCGTGATCGAGACCTTCGCGGCCGCCGAACTGGAGGCGAAGAAGGACATGCTGCACGAAGTGCTGGGTGTGTGAGACAGACCGGCATCACGCCGGCCCGATGAAAACTGCTGAAAGGCCTGACATGAAGCGAACCCTCCTCTCGACCCTGGTCGCCGCCGCGTTCGGCATCGCCGGCGGCGCCGCCCAGGCGCAGATCACCGACGGCGTCATCAAGATCGGCGTCATGAACGACATGTCGGGCCTGTACGCCGACATCGCCGGCCCCGGCTCCGTCACCGCCGCCAAGATGGCGGTGGAAGACTTCGGCGCCGCCAAGAAGGGCATGAAGGTCGAGATCGTCTCGGCCGACCACCAGAACAAGCCCGACGTCGGCTCCACCATCGCGCGCACCTGGTACGACGTCGACAAGGTCGACGTCATCGTCGACGTGCCGACCTCGTCGGTGGGCCTGGCGGTCAACCAGATCACGAAGGACAAGAACAAGGTCTTCCTGAACTCGGGTGCCGCCACGTCCGACCTCACCGGCAAGGCCTGCAGCCCGAACACGGTGCACTGGACCTACGACACCTGGATGCTGGCCAACGGCACCGGCAGCGCCATCGTCAAGACCGGCGGCGACAGCTGGTTCTTCCTGACCGCGGACTACGCCTTCGGCCACGCGCTCGAACGCGACACCGAGGCCGCCGTCGTCAAGGGCGGCGGCAAGGTGCTGGGCAAGGTGCGCCACCCGTTCCCGGGCAACGACTTCAGCTCCTTCCTGCTGCAGGCGCAGGCGTCGAAGGCGAAGGTCATCGCGCTGGCCAACGCCGGCGGCGACACCATCAACTCGATCAAGCAGGCCTCGGAGTTCGGCATCACGAAGGCGGGCCAGAACCTCGCCGGCATGCTGGTCTTCATCACCGACGTGCACGCGCTCGGCCTGAACACCGCGCAAGGCCTGATCTTCACCGAGACCTTCTACTGGGACCTGAACGACCAGACGCGCGCCTGGACCAAGCGCTTCGCGGCGGCCAACGGCGGCAAGTACCCGTCGATGGTGCAGGCCGGCGTCTACGCGTCGATCCTCCACTACCTGAAGGCGGTGGAAGCCAGCAAGACCGACACCGGCGTGGCCGTCGTCGAGCAGATGAAGAAGATGCCCACCGACGACCCGCTGTTCGGCAAGGGCAGCATCCGCGCCGACGGCCGCAAGCTGCACCCGGCCTACCTGGTGGAAGTGAAGAAGCCGTCGGAGTCCAAGGGCCCGTACGACTACTACAAGATCCGCGCGACGATCCCGGCCGACCAGGCGTTCCGGCCGCTGAACCAGGGCGAGTGCCCGCTGGTGAAGTAAGGCCCCCGCCGGCGGCGCCGCTCGCGGCGCCGCCGGACCCCCGCACCCCCCACTGCCCGCCATGACCGAGATCTTCGGCGTACCGACTCAAGCGCTGTTCGGACAGTTGCTGATCGGACTCATCAACGGTTCGTTCTACGCCCTGCTCTCGCTCGGGCTGGCGGTGATCTTCGGGCTGCTGAACATCATCAACTTCACGCACGGCGCGCAGTACATGCTGGGCGCCTTCGTGGCCTACCTGCTGCTGACCAAGCTGGGCATCGGCTACTGGTGGGCGCTGCTGATCGTGCCCATCGTCGTCGGCGCCAGCGGCGTCGTCATCGAACGGCTGATGTTGTCCAGGCTGTACAAGCTGGACCACCTCTACGGCCTGCTGCTGACCTTCGGCCTGGCGCTCATCATTCAGGGCATCTTCCGCAACGAGTACGGCAGTTCGGGCCAGCCGTACCAGATCCCGCCCGAGCTGGTGGGCGGCTTCAACCTCGGCTTCATGTTCCTGCCCAAGTACCGCGGCTGGATCATCGTCGCCTCGCTCACGGTGTGCCTGGCCACCTGGTACGTGATCGAGCGCACCAAGCTCGGCGCCTACCTGCGCGCCGCCACCGAGAACCCGCAGCTCGTGCAGGCCTTCGGCGTCAACGTGCCGCGCATGATCACGCTGACCTACGGCTTCGGCGTCGGGCTGGCGGCGCTGGCCGGCGTGATGGCCGCACCGGTCTACCAGGTGAGCCCGCAGATGGGCGCGGACCTGATCATCGTCGTCTTCGCCGTCGTCGTGATCGGCGGCATGGGCTCGATCCTCGGCTCCATCGTCACCGGCTTCGGCCTCGGCCTGATCGAAGGTCTGACCAAGGTCTTCTACCCCGAGGCGTCGAGCACCGTCATCTTCATCATCATGGCGATCGTGCTGCTTGTGCGCCCCGCCGGCCTCTTCGGGACGCAGAAATGAACCCCTCCTCCGCGCCCCCGACCGCGGCCGAACGCCGCCGCGCCGACGAGCAGCGCCTGCACCGCAACGTGTTCATCGCGATGGCGGTCGTGCTGGCCATCGCGCCGACCGTGGTGTACCCGGTGTTCATGATGAAGGTCATGTGCTTCGCGCTCTTCGCCTGCGCCTTCAACCTGCTCATCGGCTTCGGTGGCCTGCTGTCCTTCGGCCACGCGATGTTCCTCGGCTCGGCCGGCTATGCGTCGGCGCACGCGGCCAAGGTGTGGGGGCTGACGCCGGAGCTGGCCATCCTCTTCGGAACCGCCTGCGCTGCGGTGCTGGGCTACGTGGCCGGCCTGCTCGCCATCCGCCGCCAGGGCATCTACTTCGCGATGATCACGCTGGCACTCGCGCAGATGGTGTTCTTCTTCTGCCTGCAGGCCAAGTTCACCGGCGGCGAGGACGGCATCCAGTCGGTGCCGCGCGGCCACCTGTTCGGCGTCTTCGACCTCGGCAACCCGTACGCGATGTACGCCGTGGTGTGGGTGATCTTCCTCGTCGGGTTCGCCATCGTCTACCGCGCGGTGCACTCGCCGTTCGGCCAGGTGCTGAAGGCGATCCGCGAGAACGAGCCGCGCGCCATCTCGCTGGGCTACGACACCGACCGCTTCAAGCACCTGGCCTTCGTGCTCAGCGCCACGCTGGCCGGGCTGGCCGGCGCCACCAAGTCCATCGTCTTCCAGCTCGCCTCGCTGACCGACGTGCACTGGAGCATGTCGGGCGAGGTGGTGCTGATGACGCTGCTCGGCGGCATGGGCACGGTGTTCGGCCCGGTGGTGGGCGCCGCCGTCATCATCACGATGCAGAACTACCTGGCGCAGCTCGGCGCCTGGGTCACCGTGGTGCAGGGCGTGATCTTCGTGGTCTGCGTGCTGGCGTTCCGCCGCGGCATCGTCGGCGAGATCGCCAACCTGATCAAGAAGCCGCTGTAGGCGGGCGCCGGCGCTCAGCCGCGGAAGCCGCGCTTCTTCAGCAGTTCCGGCACCGCGTGCCGCAGGTGCAGCGACACGCCCAGCGCCGCCATGTGGTTGCCGTTGCGGCCCAGGATCTCCTGCGACAGCGGCAGGAAGACACCTTCCTCGTAGCGCGCGTGGCCCAGGTAGTCGCGCACCAGCGCGGCCACGGCAGCCGCGTCGAGGTCGGCATCGTCGCCCTTGGCGACGCGCTTCAGGTCACGCTCCAGCGCCGACCAGGCCGCCTCGACCTGCCGGTGTTCGAGCGTCAGGCGGTCGACGATCTGCTGCACGCGGTCGCGTTCCTCACCCTTCACGGCGCTCGCCAGCACGGCGGGGAACAGCTCGCGCTCTTCCTCGGCATGGTGCTCGTGCACCACGTCGCGGAAGAACGCGAGCGTGTCCGCGGCGATCTCGCGCGCCTGGCGGGCCGGCTCGAGCAGCGCCGGCAGGCGCGCCAGCTGTTCGAGCTGCGAGACGATGCCCACGTGGCAATTGGCGAACCCCTGGATCGGGGCGTTGTCAGGTGCTGCAGGCGTGCCGGTCATGGTGTTTTCCTGTCGATGTGGGGCGTCAGCCGGCGTCGGGCTGCACGGCCGGGGCGGCGCGCTGGAAGCCTTCGAGGCGGCTGCAGGCGGCGTCCACCGCGCGGATGCGCGGCCAGCGCGCCAGGTCGACCTTGAAGCGACGCGCACTCTCGACCTGCGGCACCAGGTACACGTCGGCCAGCGTCGGCGCGTGGCCGAAGCAGAAATCGCCGCGCGCGGGGTCGGCCGCCAGCAGCGCCTCGAGCGCGTCGAAGCCGTCGCCGATCCAGCGCGCGCACCAGCGCTGCACGGCGGCCTCGTCGGCGCCGAAGTCGTGGCGCAGCGCCTCGAGGATGCGCCGGTTGTTCACCGGGTGGATGTCGCAGCCGACGATGGCCGCCAGCGCACGCACGCGCGCACGGCCGTCGGCGTCGGCCGGCAGCAGCGGCGGCGCGGGGTGGCGTTCCTCCAGCCATTCGATGATCGCCGGCGACTGGATCATCACGCGGTCGTCGAGTTGCAGCGCCGGCACCAGGCGCTGCGGGTTCAGCGCCTGGTAGGCGGCGCCGAGGTGCTGCTCGGTGCGCAGGTCGACCGCCACCGTCTCGTAGGCCAGGCCTTTCAGGTTGAGCGCGATGCGCAGCCGGTGCGAGGTGCCGCTGCGGAAGAAGCCGTGCAGCTTCATGCCGCGCTCACTCCGCCGGGCCGACGTTCAGCGCGATCGTGCCGACGCCCTCGACGCTGCCTTCGACGCGCTCGCCGGCCACCACCGGGCCCACGCCCTCGGGCGTGCCGGTGAAGATCAGGTCGCCGGGCTGCAGGTGGTAGTAGGTCGACAGGTCGGCGATCAGCTCGGGGATGCTCCAGATCAGCTTGTCGACGTTCGACTGCTGCTTCATCACGCCGTTCACGCGCAGTTCCAGCGCACCCTTCGTGATCACCTGGCCGGGCATCGGCACGACCTCGGAGACCACCGAGCCCTGCTCGATGTCCTTGCCCAGGTCCCAGGGTCGGCCCTTGTCGCGCGCCACCAGCTGCAGGTCGCGCCGCGTCATGTCCAGGCCGCAGGCGTAGCCGTAGATCACGGCGCCCGCATCGGCCTCGGCGACCCGGAAGCCGGGCTTGCCGACCACCAGCACCAGCTCCATCTCGTAGTGGTAGTTGCGGGTGCCGGGTGGGTAGGCCACCGTCGCGCCGGACTCCACCAGCGTGTCCGGCGACTTGGTGAAGTAGAACGGCACCTCGACGCTCTTGTCGACCGGCCGGCCCATCTCGACGGCATGCGCGTGGTAGTTGCGGCCGACGCAGAAGATGCGGTTGATCGGCAGCCGCTCGGCCTTGCCGCGCACCGGCAGCGAACGCACGGGCGGCGGGTTCCAGAGGTAGGTGGTGGTCATGGTGGGCTCTCGTTGAGGGTGGTGGGACCGTGCGGCGCCCGGCGCCTACATCAGCAGCTTGATCAGGCCGAGGCAGATCGCCGGGAAGAACAGCAGCAGCACTGTGCGGATCAGGTCGCTCGCGAGGAAGGGCATCACGCCCTTGTAGGTCTCGTTCATCGGCACCTCCTTCGCGAGGCTGTTGACGACGTACACGTTCAGGCCGACCGGCGGCGCCACGAGGCCGACGCCGACGACCATCAGCACGAGGATGCCGAACCAGATCGCCTTGTCCTCGGCGCCCAGGCCCCACAGGTCCATGCCCATGACGGCGGGGAACAGCACCGGGATCGTCAGCAGCAGCATCGACAGTTCGTCCATCACGCAGCCGAGGACGACGAAGAGCACCAGGATCGCGGCGATGATGAGGATCGGCGGGATCGTCAGCGTGGTCATCCAGGCCGCCAGCGCCGCCGGCATCTGCGTCAGCGCGAGCGCCGAGTTCATCATGTCGGCGCCAAGGAAGATCATGAACACCATCGCCGCGGTCTCGGCCGCGCCGACGAAGCAGCGCTCGATCGCCTTCAGCCCCAGCTCGCCCTGCGCGACGCCCGCCACCAGCGTGGCGAGCGCGCCGACCGCCGCCCCTTCGGTGGGCGAGAAGATCCCGCCGTAGATGCCGCCGAAGACTACGATGAAGATCGTCAGGATCGGCCACACGCCGAGCAGCGCGCGGCCACGCTCGGCCCACGTGGCCGGCTCCATCGGCTCGGCCAGCCCGGGGTTCACGCGGCAGACGATCGCGATGACGATCATGTAGCCGGCCATCGCCAGCAGGCCCGGCACCATCGCCGCGGCGAAGAGCTTGGCGATGTTCTGCTCGGTCAGGATGGCGTACACCACCAGCGGCACCGAAGGCGGGATCAGGATGCCCAGCGTGCCGCCCACCGCGAGCGTGCCGGTGGACAGGCGGCCGTGGTAGCCGTGCGCCTTCATCTCCGGGTAGGCCACCTGCGTGATCGTCGCCGAGGTCGCGACCGACGAGCCGCACACCGCGCCGAAGGCCGCCGCACTCATCACCGCGGCCATCGCCAGGCCGCCGCGGATGTGGCCGACGAACGCGGCCGCGGCCTTGAAGAGCGCGCGGCTCAGCCCGCCCTGGGTGGCGAACTGCCCCATCAGCAGGAACAGCGGGATGACCGACAGGTCGTAGATGGACATGCGCGCCACCGACGAGCCCTTCAGCAGGCTCAGCAGGCCGGTGTCGCTGGTGAGTGCCATGTAGCCGAGCGCACCGGGGATGAACATCGCGGCCGCGATCGGCACGCGCAGGGCCATCATCGCCAGCATGCCGGCGAACATGAGCAGACCGATGGTGGTGGGGCTCACTGGACGTCCCTCCGTGCGTCGCACGCGGGGGTGAGCGCCTGGGAGCGGCCCGGCGCGCTCATGCCTGCAGCGCCTGGATGTCACGGCCGCTGAACAGCAGGCCGGCCTGCACCAGCGCGACGAAGGCGGTGAGCGCCAGTCCGGGGGCCAGCATCGCGTAGGTCCACCACATCGGGAGGCCGAGGATCACGCTCGTCTCGCCGGCTTCGTGGATCGACACCGCGCCGACCGCGGTGCGCCAGGCCAGCAGCGCCGTCATCGCGGCCAGCGCGATGGCGCCGACGCCGTCCAGCAGCGCCTGCCGGCGCGGCGCGACCTTCTGGGTGAAGAAGTCGACGATGATGTTCGCGCCGTGCACCTGGCACCAGGGCAGGCACAGCGAGATGCACAGCGCCACGCCCAGCTGCGTGAGCTCGACGTCGCCGGGGATCGGCTGGCTGAGCGCCGCGCGGCCGCCCACGCTCAGCACCGTCATCAGCGCCACCAGGCTGGCGCACAGGCCGCCCAGCATGGCGAAGAGCCACGCGACGCGGTTGATCACTCGCAACATGCTTGTCTCCTCGCCACCGGGTTCGGGGGTCGTGCTCGCGCCGGGGCCTACTTGTCGTACTGCTGGATCAGCGCGCGCGCGTCGTCGAGCAGCGCCTTGCCGTTGGCGCCCTTGGCAGTGACTTCCTTGACCCAGTCGTCGTCGACCTGCGAGGCCGCCTTCACCCAGCGCTGGTACTCCGCCACGTCGAGCTTCTTCACCGCGTTGCCGCGGTCGGCGGCGAGCTTGTGGTGCGCCGGCACGACCTTGTCGAAGCCGGTGCCGCCGGCCCAGGCGGAGACGGCCGGGCCGCTGTTGGCGTCGATCACCTTCTTCAGGTCGGCCGGCAGGCTGTCGTACTTGCCCTGGTTCATCAGGAACGCGAAGAGCGAGTTCGCGAACTTCATCTGGCCGTCCGGTGCGTCGAGGTGGCTCTTCGCGAACTCCTGCAGGCGGATCGCCGGCAGGCCTTCCCACGGCACCATCGCGCCGTCGATCACGCCCTTGGAGATCGCGTCCGACACGCCGGGCAGCGGCATCTGCACCGGCGCGGCACCGAGCGCGGCCAGCATCTTCGCGTTCAGACGCGTCGCCGAGCGGATCTTCAGGCCCTTCATGTCCTCTAGCTTCGCGACGTTCTTGCCCGGGCCGAAGTGGAACGACGAGCCGTCGTTGGTGTGCAGCCAGAGCGGCTTGACGCCCTTGAACTCGTCCAGCGAGTGCTTCTGCACGTAGTGCCAGAAGGCCTCGCTCGAGCCCTTCGCCGAGCGCGTGACGAACGGCAGCTCGAAGACCTCGCTCTTCGTGAAGCGGCCGGCCGAGTAGGTGGGCAGCGTCCAGACGATGTCGGCTACGCCGTCGCGCGCCTGCTCGATCAGCTGCGGCGGCGAACCGCCGAGCGTCATCGCCGGGTAGATCTGGCACTTCAGGCGGTCGGCCGATTCCTTGTTGACCTTGTCGCACCACGCCTGCACGAGGTTGGTGTTGACGTTGGACGTGGCCGGCAGGAAGTGGTGCACCTTGAGCACCACCTGCTGGGCCTGGGCGGCACCGGCGGCGGCGAACAGCGCCGCTGCGGCGGCCACGAGGAAGGTCGGGCGGAAGTTCATGCGGGGGTCTCCGTGGATGTCGAAAGCGGGGCGGGTGCGCACCGCCGGTGCCGCCTTGGCGCGGCGGCGAAACTTCATTAAACTGATGATCAGCACACTGACGACAAGTGTAGTGACGAGATGCACTCCACTGCATAGTGAAAACCCTAGGCCGTACCGCCCGATGCCTGCACTGCCGCCGCCCCGAACGCCGCCCGTCGAACTGGCCGCCCTGCCGGGCTACCAGGTCCGGCGCCTGCACCAGATCGCCGTGGCGACATTCCTGCAGGAGACCGCGCCCACCGGCCTGACGCCGGTGCAGTACGCGGTGCTGCAGTGCGTGGCCAACACACCCGGCCTCGACCAGCGAAGGCTCGCCGCGGCCATCGGCCAGGACACGTCGACGCTCGGTGGCGTGCTCGACCGCCTGGAGGCGCGCGGACTGTTGAAGCGCCAGGCGGCCATCGAAGACCGCCGCGTGCGCCGCCTGGCGTTGACCGGCGCCGGCGAGGCGCTGCTCGCGCGCGCCCTCCCCGGCATGCTGCGCGCGCAGTCGCGCATGCTGCAGCCGCTGCCGGCGCCGGAACGCGCCGAGTTCATGCGCCTGCTGCAGACGCTGGTCGACGCCAACAACGACCTCAGCCGCGCGCCCGGCGGCGGCTGAGCCGGCGCCGCGCCGCTACATCACGCCGAAGGTGCGGAAGGCGTCCACCGTGCTCATGCCGCGCTGGATGGCGTCGCGCACCTTGTTCTCGGTGCTGGCCTTCTCCAGTGCGCGCCGGATCGCCTCGACCTCGGCTTCGCGCGGGATCACGAGCACGCCGTCGAGGTCGCCGAAGACGAGGTCGCCGGGCTTCACGCGCACGCCGTTGATCTCCACCGGCACGCGCCAGTCGACGACCTTGCCGCGCGGGCCCTGGTCCTGCGCGTAGCCGCCGAAGCCGAAGACCGGCAGGCCCATCTGCAGCACCTCGGGCGTGTCGCGCCAGTAGCCGTCGAGCACGGCGCCGGCGGCCTTCAGGTGCATCGCGCGCGTCGTCATCAGGCCGCCCCAGAGCGCGAACTGCGGTGCGCAGCCGGTGGCCACGTAGACCTCGCCGGCCTTCAGGTCGTCGAGCGCCTGGAACAGCAGGCCGAAGGGCAGCGTCGTCAGCGGGCCCTGCCCTTGTGGCTCGCTGGCGGAGAACGCGTTCGCCTCCAGCACCGGCATCGCGCGGCCGACGATGACCATGTCGGGCTTCAGCGGCCGGATCTGCGGGCTCAGGAACTGGCGCAGGAAGCCCATCGTGTCGAGGATGTCGCCGACCACGGCCGGGAACAGCTTCGTGCGCATCAGCGCGAACAGTTCTTCGTCGTCCTTCCACATCGCAAGGGTCTCCTTCGGCAGGGGCTGCGACCGCGGGCGTGCCGCGGTCAGGGGGTGGCAGTTTCGATCTTCGCGGCCGGCACGAAGGGCTTGAAGCCCTGCGCTTCGTACAGCTGGTCGGGCGCGTAGGCGACGCGGCCCTGGATGACGAGGCTGTTGCGCCGCAGCGCCGTGATGTCGACCGACGGGTCGCCCTCGACCAGCACCAGGTCGGCCGCCTGGCCGCGTTCGATGCGCCCGCGCTCGGCCGCGGCGCCGGCCACCTTCGCGCCGTTCCAGGTGGCGATGCGCAGCACTTCGGGCGCCGGGATGCCGCCCGCCACGTAGAGCTCCAGTTCGCGGTGCAGGCCGATGCCGGCCCAGCCGTCGGTGCCGGGCACGAGCGTGATGCCGGCGCGGTGCATCGCCACCGTGAGCTCCAGCATGCGCTGGAACGACGCGCGGAAGGTCTTCAGCTTCGCCCCTTCGAGGTCCATCGCCGCCGCGCGCACACCGCGCTGCCACAGCACCGGCAGGTGGTCGGCGACGGCCGCCACCGTCGGGTCGGGCTGGCCCTGCGCCTGCGTGAACATGCCCTCGAAGGCGACCAGCGTCGGGTCGACGACGGTGCCACGCCGGCGCAGCAGTTCGATGAAGGCGCGCGCCTTCGGGCTCTTCAGGTCGAGCGCCTGGCCGTCGGCCCCGACGCGCTCGAATCGCACCAGCGTGCGCGTGTCGTCGCCCGGCCGGACGACGAAGTTCAGCATCACCTGGTTGATGTGCGTGAGCTCGTCGTAGCCGGCGCGCACCGCTTCCTCGGCGCGCATGAAGGCCGGCACGTGGCCGCTGACCTTCAGGCCGTGGGCGTGGGCGCGCGCGGCCAGCGGCTTCACCCACTCGGGCTTGATCGAGTTGTAGAGCTTGATGCTGCGCAGCCCGCGCGCGGCGTACCAGTCGACCGCGTCCAGGCCCGCCTGCAGCGAGTCGACGACGAAGCCGTTGCGTGCCGAGAACGGGCTCTTGCCCTCGATGAAGCCGGCGATGTGCACGTGCGGCCCCGCCACCTCGCCGCGCGCGATGCGGCCCTGAAGGCGCAGCAGTTCGTCGTTCTGGTTCGCGGGGTCGCGGATGCTCGTCACGCCGGCGGCCAGATGGGCGAGGCCGACGTCGCCCCACAGGTGCGCATGCATGTCCCACAGGCCGGGCAGCAGCGTGCGGCGCGCGCCGTCGATCACGCGGTCGGGCCGCGCCGTCAGCGCGCCGGGCGGCGTGACGGCGCCGATGCGGCCGTCGAAGAGCCAGACGTCGCTCGGGCCGCGCATGCGCGCCGCCGGGGCGTCGAACCAGCGCACGGCGCGGATCAGCGTGACGCCGTCCAGCGGCTGGGCGAGCTTGCGGCGCAGGTCGACGAGGCGCTCGTCGGCCGCCTGACGCTGGCGCTCCAGCAGCGGCGGCACGAGCGCCTCGAAGCCCTTCTCGACCACCGACCAGCCCGGCCACGTGACGGCGAAGAAGGCGTTCGTGCCGTCGTCGCGCACCCAGTAGTACCAGGGCGACGCGTCGGCGCCGGTCACCACCGCCAGCGCCAGCGGCACCGGGCCGGCGGGGCCGGGCAGCGTCAGCCGCAGCTGGCGCTCGGCCTTCAGCTTCAGGCCGCCGAAGGTGGGCGCGCTGGCGTCGGGCCGCGCCAGCAGCAGCCGCACCACGGCGTCGAAGTAGGCGAAGCTGCCGTCCATCGGCATGAAGACGAAGTCGTCGGGCACCGCCTCGTCGCCCTGGTCGACGCGCGACTGCCAGCGCGCGCGCCCGCCTTCGAGGCGGAAGGTCTCGCGCATCGCGGCGCCGAAGGTGCTCTTGCCGGTGAGCTCGTACTGCACCGGCACGCCGCGCGCGTCGAGCGTGAAGCGCTCCTTCGTGTCGGGGCCGCGGCCGTTGTCGCGCCAGCTGAAGTCGGCCTCGACGGCGCCGCCGGCACCGGCCTGCACGCGCAGGTGGCCGCCGGGCTGGTCCTGCACCAGCACCACGTACTCGGCCGCGCGTGCCGGCAGCAGCGCGGCGAGAAGCAACGCGGCGGCGAACAGCGTTCGCTTCATCTCGAGGTCTCCCTGGGCCCGACCGGCGATCAGGCGGTGGCGGCGGCGAGCGCGCGGTCGACGTCCCAGAGGATGTCGTCGATGTGCTCGAGGCCGACCGAGATGCGGACCATGTCGGGCTTCACGCCCGCCGCCAGCTGCTGTTCGTCGCTGAGCTGGCGGTGCGTGGTGCTCGCCGGGTGGCTGATCAGCGTGCGCGTGTCGCCGATGTTGACGAGGTGGCTCATGAACTGCGCGCCTTCGATGAACTTCACGCCGTTCGCCAGCCCGCCCTTGACGCCGAAGGCCAGCAGGCCGGAGGCGCCCTTCATCTGGCGCTTCAGCAGCGCGTGCTGCGGGTGGTCTTCGAGGCCGGGGTAGTTGACCCAGCCGACGCGCGGGTCGGCGCGCAGAAACTTCGCCAGCGCGAGCGCGTTCGCGCAGTGGCGCTCCATGCGCAGCGGCAGCGTCTCCACGCCCTGCAGCACCTGCCAGGCGGCGGTGGGCGACAGCGCCGCGCCGTAGACGCGCAGGTGTTCCATGCGGCAGCGCATCGTGAAGCCGAAATCGCCGAAGGTCTCGTAGAACTTGACGCCGTGGTAACCCGGCGACGGCTCGGTCATGCCGGGGAACTTGCCGTTGTCCCACGGGAACTTCCCGCTCTCGACGACGACGCCGGCCAGCGTGGTGCCATGGCCGCCCAGGTACTTGGTGGCGCTGTGCACGACGATGTCGGCGCCGAACGCGATCGGGTTGCACAGGAACGGGCTGGGCACCGTGTTGTCGATGACGAGCGGCACGCCGTGCGCGTGCGCCACCTCGGCGACGGCGGCGATGTCCAGCACCACGAGGCTCGGGTTGCCCAGCGATTCGGCGAACACGGCGCGCGTGTTCGGCCGCATCGCGGCGGCGAAGGCCGCCGGGTCGGTGGCCTCGACGAAGCTGGTCTCGATGCCGAACTTCTTCAGGTTCACCGCCAGCATCGTCACGCTGCCGCCGTAGAGCGCGCCGGCGGCGACGACGTGGTCGCCGGCCTGCAGCATCGTCATCAGCGCCATCGACTCGGCCGCCATGCCGCTGGCGCTGGCCACCGCGGCACGGCCGCCTTCGAGCGCGGCGACGCGTTCTTCGAGCGCCGCCACCGTGGGGTTGGACAGCCGCGAGTAGACGTTGCCGAAGGTCTGCAGGTTGAACAGGGCAGCCGCATGCTCGGCGCTGTCGAAGACGAAGCTCGTCGTCTGGTAGATCGGCAATGCGCGCGCGCCGGTGGCGGCGTCGGGGATCTGGCCGGCGTGGATCGCCAGGGTCTCGGGCTTGAAGACGTGGTCGCTCATGGGTGGGCTCAGCTCAGGTCGGCCGCCGGGCCGAGATGACCTTCGTGTTCACGCCGGCCCAGTGCAGCCCGCCGAAGAGCCGCGCGTGCTCGATCTTCACGCAGCGGTCCATCACCGAGTCCAGCCCGGCGGCGCGCGCCAGGGCGTCGGCCTCGAGGTTCTTCACGCCGAGCTGCTGCCACAGGCACTTCGCGCCGATGGCGACGGCGCTCTTCGCGATCGGCGGCACGTCGGCCGGCTTGCGGAAGACGTCGACCATGTCCACCGGAAAGGGGATGGCCTCGAGCGTCGGGAAACAGCGCTCGCCCAGAATTTCCTCGTAGCGCGGATTCACCGGCACGATGCGGCAGCCGTGCTGCTGCAGGTACTTGGCGGCGAAATAGCTGGGCCGGTGCCATTCGGCCGAGAGCCCGACGACGGCGATCGTCTTCGTCGTCCGGAGGATGCGGCGCAGCGTGCTGATGTCGTCGGCCATGCCGGCATACTAGCGCCGTCGACAGGGAGAGACCGAGATGACCACCGTCCTGCCCATCGCGACCCGGCTTGCGCTGCGCGCCGCGCTCCTCGCCCTGCCGCTGTGCGCGGCCGCCCAGGGCGGGCCGCTCGACCCCGAGCAGCGGACCTGGCTGCAGTTCAACGTCACGAACGCGAGCTTCGCCTCGTCGACCGGCTCCGTCGACAACTTCGGGGGCGGCACGGCCACGCGCATCGACCAGGAACGCGACCTCGGCCTCGAGGACCGCAAGGCGATGCCCGGGCTGCTGATCGGCCGCCGCATCGGCGAGCGCTTCCGCATCGAGGGCGAGCTCGTGCGCTCGCGGCGCACCGGCAGCACCGTGCTCGCCGCCGACACCACGGTCGACGGCACCACCTGGGCCGGCGGCACGCCGCTGCGCACCGAGTTCGCGCTGCGCACCACGCGCATCAGCGGCGGCTACTCGGCCGTGTTGACGCCCGAGGTGGAGTTCGGCGTCAGCTTCGGCGGCCAGATCCTCAGCGTGCGGCGCGCGCTCGAGGGCACCCACAGCGGCGGCTTCGCCTACGCCTTCGACGACAGCGACAGCACCGCGCACCCGCTGCTGGGCCTGTACGGCGGCGTGAAGCTCGGGCCGATGTTCCGGCTTTCCGGTCGTGTCGAGAGCGGCGTCGGCGACGATGACTATGTCAAGCTCGACCTCAGCGCCACCTTCCGCCCGCTGCCGCACGTGGGCATCGGCGTCGGCTGGCGCTACGTCGACGCCCGCTTCGCCAACGAGACGTTCTTCTTCGGCTACGACAACTTCGGCCAGCTGCGCTTCCGGGCGCGCGGGCCGATGCTGCTGCTGGAGGTGGGCTTCTGAGTGGCCCGCGTTGCAGCCGAGGCCCGCTGATACACTGCCGGCCGTCAGGAGAGCGCTGCCCGCGAGGCAGCCGCCGAAGGCGCAGAGGCGAAAGCCTCGAACGCTCAGGCAAAAGGACTGACTCTTCCCACCTCACTGGAGAGAGGTTGCCCGCACGGGCAACCCACCGAAGGGGCAAGGCGCGCCGGATCCACCGGGATCGGGGGCGCGCCGAATCTCTCAGGTAAAGCGGACAGCGAGGGCCCCGTGCACCGCGCGAGCGCGGTGCACGGATCAGTAGCCCTCGAAGGAGTCCGACCGTGAGCGACCTGTTGAAGACGCCCCTCCACGACCTGCACCTGCGCCTGGGTGCGCGCATGGTCCCGTTCGCCGGCTACTCGATGCCGGTGCAGTACCCCAGCGGCCTGATGAACGAGCACAAGCACTGCCGCGACGCGGCGGCGCTGTTCGACGTCTCGCACATGGGCCAGATCAAGCTCGTCGGCGCCGACGCCGCGGCCGCGCTGGAAAGCCTGATGCCGGTGGACATCATCGACCTCGCGCCCGGCCGCCAGCGCTACGGGTTCTTCACCAACATCGTCGGCGGCCTGCAGGACGACCTGATGGTCACGAAGACCGACGCCGCCGCCAGGGAAGCCGGCTTCGGCGACCTGTTCCTCGTCGTCAACGCGGGCTGCAAGGACAGCGACCTGCGCGACCTGGTCACCAACATCGGCCATCGCTGCAGCGTGGTGTCGCTGCCCGAGCGCGCGCTGCTCGCGCTGCAGGGACCGCAGGCGGTCACGGCGCTGGCGCGGCTGAACGCCGGCGTCGCGTCGCTGGTGTTCATGACCGGCGGCGTGTTCGACCTCGCCGGCAGCCGCTGCTTCGTCACGCGCTCGGGCTACACGGGCGAGGACGGCTTCGAGATCTCGGTGCCCGCCGACGAGGCGGTGCGCCTGGCCGAGGCGCTGCTGGCGCAGCCCGAGGTCAAGCCCGCCGGCCTGGGCGCGCGCGACACGCTGCGCCTGGAAGCCGGCCTGTGCCTGTACGGCCACGACATCAACGAAACGACGAGCCCGGTCGAAGCCGGCCTGACCTGGGCAATGCAGAAGGTGCGGCGCCCCGGCGGCGCGCGCGCCGGCGGCTACCCCGGCCAGGTCGCGATCGAACGGCACCTGGCCGAAGGCCCGCCCGCCAAGCGCGTGGGCCTGGTCGGCCTGGAGCGCGTGCCGGTGCGCGAAGGCGCCCACGTCTTCGACCGCTACGGCGACCGCCTGGGCACCGTCACGAGCGGCACGCTGGCGCCGAGCGTGAACCAGGTCATCGCGATGGCCTACCTGCCGATGAACCACATCGAACCCCACCACGAGGTCTACGCCGAGGTGCGCGGCAAGCGCCTGCCGATGCGCGTCACCCCCATGCCCTTCAACCCCCACCGCTACTTCCGCGGCTGACTCGAACACGACCCAGGAGCGACACCCATGACGACCATGTTCACCCCCGACCACGAGTGGATCAACATCGAAGACCACGAGGCCGCCGTCGTCGGCATCACGCTGCACGCGCAGGACGCGCTCGGCGACGTGGTGTTCGTCGACCTGCCCGAGGTCGGCCGCAGCTACAAGAAGGGCGAGATCGCCGGCGTCGTCGAATCGGTGAAGGCCGCGGCCGACATCTTCATGCCGGTCACCGGCGAGGTCGTCGAGGTCAACGAGGCACTGCGCGCCAACCCCGCGCTGGCCAACACGGACCCGATGGGCGAAGGCTGGTTCTTCAAGGTCCACGTCACCGAGATGGCCGAGTTCGACCAGCTGATGGACCCGCCCGCGTACGACGCGCTGCTGAAGACCCTCTGAACGACAAGACCGCGCCATGCTGATGTCCGCCCTGAAGCCGCTCGGCGAGCTGGAAAACAGCGCCGAGTTCGCCGCCCGCCACATCGGGCCCCACGAAGCCGACGAGCGCCACATGCTGTCGGTGATCGGCGCCGCGAGCCGGCGCGCGCTGATCGACACCATCGTGCCGCGCAGCATCGCGCGCGCGAAGCCGATGGCGCTGCCGGCGCCGCTCACCGAGGCGCAGGCGCTCGCCGAGATGAAGCGCATCGCGGCGAAGAACAAGGTGCTGAAGAGCTTCATCGGCCAGGGCTACCACGGCACGCACACGCCGGGCGTCATCCTGCGCAACATCCTCGAGAACCCGGCCTGGTACACCGCCTACACGCCCTACCAGGCCGAGATCTCGCAGGGCCGCATGGAGGCGCTGGTGAACTTCCAGACCATGGTCTGCGACCTCACCGGCATGCCGATCGCCAACGCCAGCATGCTCGACGAGGCAACCGCCGCCGCCGAGGCGATGACGCTGGCCAAGCGCAGCGTGAAGAGCAAGAGCGACACGATCATCGTCGCCGGCGACTGCCACCCGCAGACCATCGAAGTGCTGCAGACGCGCGCCGCGCCGCTGGGCCTGAAGGTCGTCGCCGGCTTCGCGCCCAAGCTGATGGACGAGCACGACTACTTCGCCGTGCTGGCGCAGTACCCGTCGACCACCGGCCTCATCCACGACCTGAAGCCGCTGGTGGAGCAGGCGCACGCGAAGGGCGCGGCCTTCATCGTCGCCGCCGACATCCTGGCGCTGACGCTGCTGGTGCCGCCGGGCGAGTTCGGCGCCGACATCGTCGTCGGCAACACGCAGCGCTTCGGCGTGCCGATGGCCGCCGGCGGCCCGCACGCCGCCTACCTGGCCTGCCGCGACGAGTGGAAGCGCTCGATGCCCGGCCGGCTGGTCGGCGTCAGCGTCGACGCGCACGGCGCGCCGGCCTACCGGCTGGCGCTGCAGACGCGCGAGCAGCACATCCGGCGCGAGAAGGCGACGAGCAACATCTGCACCGCGCAGGTCCTGCTGGCCGTGATGGCGGGCATGTACGCCGTCTACCACGGGCCCGCGGGCCTGAAGCGCATTGCACAGCGCGTCGCCTCGTAC
>CAUJHQ010000135.1 GCA_963204815.1 Pseudomonadota bacterium
AAGTTCGACGCCGAGAAGAACCGCGTCAGCCTGGGCATCAAGCAGCTGGGTGACGACCCGTGGCACGGCGTGGCCCGCCGCTACCCGACCGGCACGCGCCTGTTCGGCAAGGTCACGAACATCGCCGACTACGGCGCGTTCGTCGAGATCGAGCCGGGCATCGAAGGCCTGGTGCACGTCTCCGAGATGGACTGGACGAACAAGAACGTCGCCCCGGCCAAGGTCGTGACGCTCGGCGAGGAAGTCGAAGTCATGGTCCTCGAGATCGACGAGGACAAGCGCCGCATCAGCCTGGGCATGAAGCAGTGCAAGGCCAACCCCTGGGAAGAGTTCGCCGCCAACGTCAAGCGTGGCGACAAGGTCAAGGGCCCCGTCAAGAGCATCACCGACTTCGGCGTCTTCGTCGGCCTGGTGGCCGGCATCGACGGCCTCGTGCACCTGTCGGACCTCTCGTGGAACGAGCCGGGCGAAAGCGCGGTGCGCAACTACAAGAAGGGCCAGGAAGTCGAGGCCCTCGTGCTGGCGATCGACGTCGAGCGCGAGCGCATCAGCCTGGGCATCAAGCAGCTGGACGTGGACCCGTTCACCAGCTTCACCACGCTGAACGACCGTGGCGTCATCCTCAACGGCAAGGTCAAGAGCGTCGACCCGCGCGGCGCCGAGATCCAGCTGAACGACGACGTCACCGGCTACCTGCGCGCTTCGGAAATCAGCCGCGACCGCGTGGAAGATGCGCGCAACGTGCTGAAGGAAGGCGACGACGTCTCGGTCATGATCGTCAACGTCGACCGCAAGCTGCGTTCGATCCAGCTGTCGATCAAGGCCAAGGACCAGGCCGACCAGCAGGAAGCGATGCAGCGCCTGGCGCAGAGCAACGAGCGCGAGACCGCCGGCACCACGAGCCTGGGCGCGCTGCTGCGCGCCAAGCTCGACAAGGGCAACGAGTGATCTGAAACGGGCCGTGCAGGGCCGGCACCGCGCCGGCCCTGCCCTCCTCGCCAGGAACACATGACCCGATCGGACCTCGTCGCCCGCCTCGCGGAACGGTTCGCGCAGCTCACGCAGCGCGACACCGAGTTCGCGGTCAAGACCATCCTCGACGCGATGTCCGACGCGCTCGCGCGCGGCCACCGCATCGAGATCCGCGGTTTCGGCAGCTTCTCCATCAACCGCCGGCCGCCGCGTATCGGCCGCAACCCGCGCAGCGGCGAGCAGGTGGTGATCCCCGAGAAGCTGGTGCCGCACTTCAAGCCGGGCAAGGCCCTGCGCGAAGCGGTGGACGCACAGACCGCGACAACATCCCCCGAATCGAAGCAGGTCGAAGCCTGACCCGCTCACCCGGGTTCTTAGAATAGGCGCTGCATGCGCCTCTTCGTCTGGCTGTTCCGCGGCTTCATCTTCTTCACGCTGTTCGCGTTCGCGCTGAACAACCAGCAGGCCGCCGTCGTGCGCTGGTTCTTCGGCGTCGAGTGGCGTGCCCCCATGGTCATCGTCGTGCTGGCCGCCTTCGCGGCCGGCTGCGCCGTGGGCGTGGTGTCGATGCTGCCGGCCTGGTGGCGCCAGCACCGCGTCGCGCGCCAGCGCCCGGTGCCGGTACCCGACCCCGTGCCGGCCACCGCGCCGCCGCCGCCGTCGGACTTCGGCCCCGAGCACCCGCCGCGCGTGGGGCTCTGAGGCATGGGCCGCTAGCGTGGACTTCGACCTCCAATGGCTGCTGATCGGCCTGCCGGTGGCCTTCGCGCTCGGCTGGATCGGCTCGCGCTTCGACCTGCGCCAGGTGCGGCGTGACAACCGCGACGCGCCGCGCGCCTACTTCAAGGGCCTGAACCTGCTGCTCAACGAGCAGCAGGACAAGGCCATCGACGCCTTCGTCGAGGCGGTCCAGAACGACCCCGACACCACCGAGCTGCACTTCGCGCTCGGCAACCTGTTCCGCCGCCGCGGCGAGTTCGAGCGTGCGGTGCGCGTGCACCAGCACCTGCTGTCGCGCGCCGACCTGAAGGCCGACGAGCGCGACCGCGCCCAGCACGCGCTGGCGCAGGACTACATGAAGGCCGGCCTCTTCGACCGCGCCGAGCAGGCCTTCCGCGCCCTCGAAGGCACGCCCTTCGCCGGCGAGGCGCGGCTGGCGCTGCTGTCGCTGTACGAGCGCTCGCGCGACTGGAAGAACGCCGCCGAGGTGGCCGGCCGCCTGGAAGCCGCGGGCAGCGGCTCGTTCGCGGCGCGCATCGCGCACCACCACTGCGAGCTCGCTCTGGAGGCCGACGAACGCGGCCAGCCGGCCGAGGCCGCCGTCGCGCTGCAGCGCGCGCGCGACGTGGCGCCGATGTCGCCGCGCCCGCTGGTGCTGGCCGGCGAGCGCCTCGCGAAGGCCGGCGACGCCGCCGGTGCGATGGCCGCCTGGGACGAACTGCGCCAGCGCCAGCCGGCGGCCTTCATCCTCGTCGCCGGCGCCTATGCCGATGCGGCCCGGGCGGCCGGCCGCGAGGGCGCGGCGCGCGACACGCTCGCGGCGCTGTTCGCGAAGCTGCCGTCGATGGACCTGATGCACGCGCTGGGCAAGCTCGGCGCGGCACCGCCGCTGCTACCCTACCTGCGCGAGCACCCCACGCTGAGTGCCGCCCAGCACTGGCTGGCGCAACCGCCCGAGACGCGCTCGGAGGACGGCGTCGCCGCCGTGCGCGAAGCCGTGGCCCGCGCCGCCAGGCCGCTGCAGCGCTACCGCTGCGCCGCCTGCGGCTTCGAGGCGCAGCACTACTTCTGGCAATGCCCCGGCTGCCTCACCTGGGACAGCTACCCGCCACAGCGGGTGGAAGAACTCTAGGCTCCGCGCCCGCCGGGCCGTTCAGGCCGCGAGCTGGTCTTCCAGCAGCGCCATCACGTCCTGCTGCGTCGGCACCTCGCCCTTGCCGCCGATGCTGGCGACGATGGCGTCGCGGCCGCTGCCGGTGATGCCGGCGAGCCCCGGTTCGTGGTCGCAGTAGATGCCCAGCGTCGGCCGCCCGAGCGCCGCGCCCAGGTGCGTGAAGCCGGTGTCCAGGCCGACGACGTGCTGCGCGCCGGCCAGCAGCGCGGCCACGTCGGCCACCTTCAGGAACGGCGGCACGTCGCCTTCGCAGCTGGCGGCGATGCGCTCGGCCAGCGTCTGCTCGGCCTCGCTGCCCCACAGCACCACCGGCAGCCAGCCCTTCATCTTCAGGCGCTGGCCGACGGCGGCCCAGCGGCGCTCGGGCCACAGCTTCTCGGCCCGGCTGGCGTTGGGGATGATGATCGCGTAGGGCCCGCGCGGCTGCCAGGTCGGGGCCGGCGGTTCGAGGCCGAATTCGGGCGCCGTGGCCGGCAGCGCGTAGCCCAGGTGGGCGGCGGCCAGCTGGCGGCAGCGGTCGATGGCGTGCAGGTCCTTCGAGACCATGGCCTTGCGGGCGTAGAACCAGGCGGCCTGCGGCTCGCGCGCGCTCTTCGCGTCGTAGCCGGCGAGCGGGCCATGGGCCTGGCGCGCCCACAGCGCGCTCTTGATCAGGCCCTGCAGGTCGAGCACCAGGTCGTAGGGCTCGCGCTTCAGTTCGCCGCGCAGCGCGGAGATCGCCCGCCAGGTCTTCGCCTCGAAGAGGTTCTTGCGCCACTTGCGCCAGGCCATCGGCAGCACACGGCGGATGCCCGGGTGCATCTGCGGAATGGCGGCGAACGGCGCCTCCACCAGCCAGTCGATCTGCACGCCCGGCACCTGGCGCAGCATGTCGCTGGCCGCCGGCAGGGCGTGCACGACGTCGCCCATCGACGACGTCTTGACGATGAGCACCTTCAACGCGCGGCGCCCCGTTCCTTCACCAGCTCGGGGTTGAAGCGCGGGTCGTTGTACATCTTGAACTGGCGGTAGACCTTGAAGTAGGCGCGGCCGGCGGCGGCGTCGGCGAGCAGCGCGTCCAGGCAGCCGGCGAGGTCGGCGCGCTGCTGCTGCAGGCGTTCGAGCTTGACGCGGCTGGCGGCGCGGTGCGCCTCGTCGACGTCGGTGCGCGCGGTCTGCAGTCGCATGGCGTGGATCTTCAGCGCCATGATGGACATGCGGTCGACCATGCTGCCGGCCGTCTCGCTGTTCAGGCGCGTGCCGGCCGGCACGGTGGAGACCGGCGCGTCGGTGCGCGCCGAGGCCGCATCGACCAGGCCCAGGCCCACCAGCAGCAGCTCGTCGACGCGCTCGGTGGCATCGTTGCGCGCCTGGTTGAAGCGGTCGATGGCGCGCTTGTTCTTCGCGATCTCGGCGTCGGCCACGGTGGTGCGGCGCGCCAGGTCTTCCTCGTTCCAGAGGCTGCTGTTGAAGTGGTGGTTGGTCTGCACCCAGTGCAGCACGCCGCCGTCGCCGGCGGGCGGCTCGGCCGCCGGCCAGCCGGGGCGGGCGAGCAGGCGGTCGTGCAGGTCGGTGACGTCGGCGGCGCGCAGGATCGAGGCGGTCATGAGCGGGTGAACCCCGGTGGCAGAATCGACCGCGATTATCCGCCCCCGATGCCCTCGCTTTCGCCACCCGCCCGCCGTCCGTTGATCGTCCGTTTGCGCAACTGGGTCGGCGATGTCACGCTGGGCCTGCCGACGCTGACGCGGCTGGCCGGTGCAGGCTACGACCTGCAGCTCGTCGGCAAGGGCTGGGCGCGCGACCTGCTCGCCGGCCACGGCTGGCCGGTCACGGTGCTGCCGAAGACCGCTGGCGACCGCATCGCGCAACTGCGTGCGCTGCGGCGCGAGGCGCGCGCAGCCGACGCCGGCTTCGGCCGGCGCCTGAACGCGGTGTGCTTCCCGTATTCGTTCTCGAGCGCGCTCGAGTTCCGCCTCGCCGGGCTGCGCGCCATCGGCCACGCCTACGAAGGGCGCAGCCTGCTGCTGTCGCGCGCCGTGCCGCGTCCGCAGGGCGTGCACGAGCTGGAGGTCTACTGGCACCTGGGCAGCGCGCTGCTCGGCGCCGACGCCCCGCCGCCCACCGCCATCGGCCTGCAGACGAGCGCACAGCACCGCGCCCAGGCCGCCGCGCTGCTGGCCACGCACGGCCTGGCGCCGGGCTACGTGATGGTGTGCCCGTTCGCCGGCGGCACCTGGTCGGGCGAGGACAAGACCTGGCCGGCCTTCGCCGACTTCGTCGCCCGGGTGCTGCCGGCCTTCGGCCGCCGCGTCGTCGTCTGCCCCGGGCCTGGCGAGGAGGCCGCAGCCCACGCGCACTTCGGCAGCGCCACCGTGCTCGAAGGCGTCGGCCTGGGCGCCTACGCCGCGCTGCTGCAGGACGCGGCGCTGATGATCAGCAACGACACCGGGCCGGGCCACATCGCCGCCGCGGTGGGCGCGCCGCTGCTGTCGGTGCTGGGGCCGAGCGACCCCGCGCTGTGGCGCGCCTGGGGCCCCAGCGTCACGTTGCTGAAGGGCGCAGCCGGCTGGCCCGACGTCGACACCGTGCGCGACGCCGTCGCGGCCACGCTGCGCTGAAGATCCCCCGCCCGGGGGCCCCCGCCGGCGGGCCCACGCGATCGGCCCGCGCGGGGGAATGCGCGCGCGGCCTTCGATTCCCAGAATGCGTTCCAGCCCGACACCCCGGGCTGTCATCCGCAACGCAACCTCAGGGAGATCCACACCATGTTCCGCCAACTCATCGCCGCCGCGCTCGCCGCCTTCGCCTTCAACGCCTTCGCGGCGGTCGATGCCAACCAGGCCAGCCAGGCCGAACTCGAAGGCGTGAAGGGCATCGGCCCCGCGCTGTCGACGAAGATCGTCGAAGCGCGCAAGGCCGGCAGCTTCAAGGACTGGGGCGACTTCGTCGAGCGCGTGCCCGGCGTCGGCGCCGGCAACGCATCGCGCTTCTCGCAGGCCGGGCTCACGGTCGCCGGCACGCCCTACGCGGCGGTGGCCAAGGCGCCGGTCGACAAGAAGGAGCGCGCGCCGAAGGACAAGGCGGCGAAGTAGCCGCCGCAGCGCGCCGCGCGCTCAGGGCAGCACGATGTCGGGGGCCGGAGCCGGGTGCAGGCGCACCGGCGGAAGGTCCCAGCCGAAGAAGCGCAGCACCTCGTCGCGGCGCGCCAGCGTGTCGGCCTCGCCGAGCGCCATCAGCTCGCGCGTGAAGGGGGCCTCGAACAGCAGGTAGCTCGCCAGCGCCGAGCCGCGTGCCGAGGCCCCTTCGCCGCCCACGCCCACGCCGCGCAGCAGCGCGCGCACCGGCGCCGGCAGGCTGCCGAGGTGGCGCGCGGCGATGTCGTCCAGCCGCTGGCTGGGCGAGATCACGAGCGCCTCGATCGGCTTCAGCGGCGTGTCCGCCAGCGCCGTCTCGGGCAGCAGCGCGAGCGTGCGGTTGATGCGCCGCATGCGTTCGATGTCGACCGCCAGCGCGTCCAGGAAGATGCTCGACATCGCGTGGCCGGCGATCTGCGCCAGGTTCGGATAGCCGGTGTCGGCCACCTGGCGCAACGCGGGCTCCTGCATGCGGCCGGCGCCGATGATCAGCAGGCGCTGCGCGCCCAGGTGGATCGCCGGCGACAGCGGCGCGGTCTGGCGCATCGAGCCGTCGCCGAACCAGCCCGGCGCGCCGGCATGCTCGATCTGCGCTGCCGGGAACACGAACGGGATCGCCGACGACGCCAGCAGGTGCGTGTGCGTGATCGTCGATGGCGCCGCCACGCGCTGCGAACGCTGCCAGGGCTCGATGCGGCCGGCCGCCGAGTAGAAGGTGTAGTGCTCGCCGCTCGTGTAGCTGGACGCGGTGACGGCCAGCGCGTGCAGCTGCCGCTGCGCCAGCATCATCGGCAGGCGCTCGAGCGGCACCAGGCGTTGCAGCAGGTCGGCGAGCGGGCCGTTGTCGAGCAGCGAACGAGGCCGCGCGCGCCGCCAGCGCGCCAGCACCCAACCCACCGACAGCAGCGACAGCCAGCGCGCGCCGCTGCGCACCACGCCCAGCGCGTCGGCGCGGTAGACCTGGTCGGCGCTGAAGTTCTGCCAGACCTTGGCCACGACCTCGACCGAGGCCTCGAAGCGGTCGGCCTGGCAGGCCAGCGCCGCGGCGTTGATGGCGCC
>CAUJHQ010000136.1 GCA_963204815.1 Pseudomonadota bacterium
GGTGGTCGCGCTGCTCGCAGTGCTGAAGGCCGGCGCCGCCTACGTGCCGCTGGACCCGGCGTTCCCGCGCGACCGCATCGCCTTCATGATCGAGGACGCCGCGATGGCGGTGGTGCTGACGCAGGCCTCGCTGCGCGACGCACTGCCGGCCGCGGTGGCGCACGCCGTGCTGCTCGACGATCCGGCGGCGCCGTGGGCGGCGTTGCCGGCGCGCGCGCCGCAGACCGGCGCACACGCCGGCTCGCTGGCCTACGTGATCTACACCTCGGGCTCGACCGGCCGGCCCAAGGGCGTGCAGCTCGAGCACGGCGGCGTCGTCAACTTCCTGCGCTCGATGCACCGCGAGCCGGGCATCGGGCCGGCCGACCGGCTGGTGTCGGTGACGACGCTGTCGTTCGACATCTGCGGCCTCGAACTCTTCGGGCCACTCACGGCCGGCGGCACGGTCGTCATCGCCAGCCGCGCCACCGCGCTCGACGGCCAGCGCCTGGCCGCGCTGCTCGACGACGAACGCGCCACCGTGCTGCAGGCCACCCCCGCCACCTGGCGCCTGCTGCTCGACAGCGGCTGGACCGGCGTGAAGGCGCCCGCGGGCCTGAAGATGCTGTGCGGCGGCGAGGCGCTGCCGCGCGAGCTGGCCGAGCGCCTGCTGCAGCTGCCCGGCGAGCTCTGGAACCTGTACGGGCCGACCGAGACGACGATCTGGTCCACGCTCACCCGCGTGCGCGACGTCGCACGGCCGATCGCCATCGGCCGCCCGATCGCCGCCACTTCGGTGCACGTGCTCGAGCCCTCGGGCCTGCCGGCGCCGGTGGGCGTGGCCGGCGAGCTGTGCATCGGCGGCGCCGGCGTGGCGCGCGGCTACCTGAACCGGCCCGAACTCACGGCGGAGAAGTTCGTGACGCTGGCGCTGCCCGACGGCAGCACTGAGCGCGTCTACCGCACCGGCGACCTGGTCCGGCTGCGCGCCGACGGCCAGCTCGAATTCGTCGGCCGGCGCGACCAGCAGGTCAAGCTGCGCGGCTTCCGCATCGAGCTCGAGGAGATCGAGGCCGTGCTCGCCACCCACCCCGGCGTGCGCCACGGCGTGACCGCGGTGCGCGAGGACACGCCGGGCGACCAGCGGCTCGTTGCCTACGTCGTCGCCGCCGAGGGCGCGGCGTTCGCGGCCGACGCGGCACGCACCACGCTGCGTGCGCGGCTGCCGGAGTACATGGTGCCCAACCACTTCGTCGTGCTCGACGCGCTGCCGCTGACGCCGAACGGCAAGGTCGACCGCCGCGCACTGCCGGCGCCCGCCGCCGCCGAGACCCCGGCGCCGGTGGACGACACGCTGATGAGCCCCGCCGAGCAGCGCGTGGCCGCCGCGTGGCGCGACCTGCTGGGCCGGCCGCGCGTCGGCCTGCACGACAACTTCTTCGACCTCGGGGGACATTCCTTGCTGCTCGTGAAGCTCCAGGTGCGGCTGCAGCGCGACTTCGGTGTCGAGCTGCCGCTGGTCGAGCTGTTCCAGCGCACCACCGTGCAGGCGCAGGCCGCGCGGCTGGCCGCACCGGCCGACGCCGGCCACGCGCTGCAGCGGGCGCAGGCGCGCGCGCTGCGCCAGACGCAGGGGTCCGTCCATGGCTGACGCATCGATGCCGTCGCAGGCGATCGCCATCGTCGGCATGGCCGGCCGCTTCCCGCAAGCGCCCGACCTCGACGCCTTCTGGCGCAACATCGCCGCCGGCGTGGAGTCGCTCGCCGACCTGGGCGACGCCGAGCTCGACGCCGCCGGCGTGCCGCCCGCGCTGCGCGCGCAGCCCGGCTACGTGCGCCGCGGCACCTTCCTCGACGGCTGCGAAGACTTCGACGCCGCGTTCTTCGGCTACTCGCCGCGCGAAGCGCAGGTGATCGACCCGCAGCAGCGCCTGTTCCTCGAGTGCGCCTGGGAGGCGCTCGAACACGCCGGCTACGCGCGCGCCGCACTGCCCGAATCGGTGGGCGTGTACGGCGGCGCCAGCATGAACAGCTACGTCTACGCGAAGCTGCTGCGCAACCCGGCGCTGGCGGAGGCGGTGGGCGGCTACCAGATCATGCTCGGCAACGACAAGGACTTCCTGTGCACGCGGGTGTCCTACAAGCTCGGGCTGCGCGGGCCCAGCATGACGGTGCAGACGGCGTGCTCGACCTCGCTCGTCGCGGTGCAGGTCGCGTGCCGCGCGCTGCAGCGCGGCGAGTGCGACATGGCGCTCGCCGGCGGTGCGTCGCTCACGTTCCCGCTCGGCGCCGGCTACCTCTACCAGGAGGGCATGATCCTGTCGCCCGACGGCCACTGCCGCCCCTTCGACGCCGAGGCGCGCGGCACGCGCGCCGGCGCCGGCGCAGGCGTGGTGGTGCTCAAGCGGCTGGACGACGCGCTCGCCGCCGGCGACACCGTTCACGCGGTGATCCGCGGCATCGCCATCAACAACGACGGCGCCGGCAAGGCCGGTTTCACCGCGCCCAGCGTCGACGGCCAGGTCGAGGTGATCGCCACCGCGCAGGCGCTGGCCGGCGTGGCGCCGCGCAGCATCGGCTACGTCGAAGCGCACGGCACCGCCACGCCGCTCGGCGACCCGATCGAGATCGCGGCGCTGACGCAGGCCTTCCGCGCCGGCACCGCCGACGTCGGCTTCTGCCGCCTGGGTGCGCTGAAGGCCAACATCGGCCACCTGGACGCCGCCGCTGGCGTCGCCGGGCTCATCAAGGCGGCGCTGGTGCTGCAGCGGCGCGAGTTCCCGCCGCTGGTCAACTTCCGCGCGCCGAACCCGGCGCTGCAGCTGGAGACCAGCCCGTTCGTCGCGCGCGCCGCGGGCGGTGCCTGGGACACCGACGGCACGGCGCCGCGGCGCGCCGCCGTCAGCTCGTTCGGCATCGGCGGCACCAACGCCCACGCGGTGCTCGAGGAAGCGCCCGCGCAGCCGGCGCTGCCGGCGGCGCGCGCGGCCCAACTGCTGGTGCTGTCGGCGCGCAGCGAAGCGGCGCTTCAGGCCGCCAACGCACGGCTCGCCGCGCACCTCGGGGCCCGCCCCGAGCAGGCGCTGGCCGACGTCGCCTTCACGCTGCACGCCGGCCGCGAGGCCTTCGCGCACCGGCGCACGCTGGTCGCCACCGACGCGGCCGAAGCCGCCCAGGCGCTGCGCGCCCCCGGCCCGGTGGCCCGCCACGAAGGCGGCCCGCGGCCGGTGGCCTTCCTCTTCAGCGGCCAGGGCAGCCAGCACGCCACGATGGGCCGCGGCCTGTACGACAGCGAACCCGTGTACCGCGCGGTGGTGGACCGCTGCGCCGAGACGCTGCGGCCGCTCATCGGCGCCGACCTGCGCACGCTGCTGCACGCCGACGACGGCGCTGCCGCGCTGGCGGAGACGCGCTTCACGCAGCCGGCGCTGTTCGTCGCCGAACTCGCACTCGCCACGCTGTGGGAACACTGGGGCGTGGTGCCGGCCGCGATGCTGGGCCACAGCCTGGGCGAGTTCGTCGCCGCCCACCTGGCCGGCGTGCTGTCGCTGGACGACGCGCTCGCCGTGGTGGCCGCGCGCGGCCGCCTGATGCAGCAGCAGGCGCCCGGCACGATGGCGGCGGTGCACCTGGCGGAAGACGCGCTCGCTGGCCGCCTGGGCGCAGGCGTCGAGATCGCCGCGGTCAACGCGCCGGGGCTGTGCACCGTCTCCGGCCCCGCGGAAGCGGTCGAGTCGCTGCTGAAGGCGCTCGCGGCCGAAGGCGTGGAGGCACGCGCGCTGCACACCTCGCACGCCTTCCACTCCGCGATGATGGCGCCGGCGCTCGCCCCCTTCACCGAGGTGATGCGCGGCGTGCGGCTGGCGCCGCCGCAGCGGCGCTTCGTCTCCAACGTAACCGGCACCTGGATCACCGCCGAGCAGGCCACGTCGCCCGCCTACTGGGCCGACCACCTGCGGCGCGCGGTGCGCTTCGAGGCCGGCCTGCGCACGCTGGCGGCCGAGCCCGCGCTGCAACTGGTCGAGGTCGGCCCCGGGCAGGCGCTCGCCGCGCTGGCGCGCGCCACGCTGGGCGCCGCGGGGGCGGCGCGCGTGGTGGCGTCGATGCGGCGGCCGAACGACGCCCGCGACGACGGCCGCGTGCTGCTCGAAGCCGCTGGCCGGCTGTGGGCCGCCGGCGTGCCGCTGGACGCCGCGCGGCTGCACGGCGCGCCGCGCCGGCGCGTGCCGCTGCCCACCTACCCGTTCGAACGCAAGACCTGCACGATCGAGCCCGCCACACCGGCGGCCAGCGCCCCGGCCAGCGGCGGCGTGCCGCGCTCGGTGCGCATCGACGACTGGTTCTTCGCTCCCACCTGGGCGCGCGACGACCGCCGTCCGGGCGATGCGCCGGCCGGGCGCTGGCTCGTGCTGGGCGGCGATGCGGCGTTCGCCGCCGCCGTCGCCGACGCGCTGCGCGCCCAGGGCTGCGAGCCGCTGACGGCGGCGCCGGACGCGCAGGCGCTGGCCGCGCTGCCGCGTGACGGCGTGCCGCTGCGCGGCGTGCTGAACCTGTCCTGCACCGGCGCGTCGGCGCTGCCGGCGGACGAGGCCTACGCGCTGCTGGTCGCGCTGGCCGCAGCCTTGCCGCCACCGGCCGATGCGCACCCGCTGCGCCTGCTGCACGCCACCGTCGGCGGCGAGTCGGTGCTGGGCGAGCCGGTGGCCGACCCGCGGGCGGCGCTCGCCGCCGGGCCGGTGCTGGTGCTGCCCACCGAGATGGCCGGGCTGCAGGCGCGCAGCATCGACATCGACCCCGCCGCGCGCGACGCGGCAGCGCTGCTCGCCGCCGAGACGCGCCTGGGCGGCCACGAGCCGCAGGTCGCGCACCGCGCCGGCCTGCGCTGGGTGCGCCGCCACGAGCGCATGGCGCTGCCGCCGGCGGCGCCCGACGCGCTGCCCTTCCCGCCGCGCGGCGCCTGCTGGATCACCGGCGGCCTGGGCGGCATGGGGTTGGCGCTCGCGCGCTGGCTCGGCAGCACCTTCGCCGCGCGCCTGCTGCTCACGTCGCGCAGCGGCCTGCCCCCGCGCGAGGAATGGGACGGCTGGCTCGCCGCGCACCCGGCCGACGACGCCCGCGCCACCGCGATGCGCGCGATCCGCGCGATCGAGGCCACCGGCGGCGAGGTCGTCGTCGCCGCCGCCGACGCCGCCGACGAGGCCGCGATGGCGCGCGCGCTGGCCGCCGCGCGGGCGCGCTTCGGCACGCTCGACGCCGTCATCCACGCTGCCGGCGTGCCCGGCCGCGGCAGCCTGGCGCTGCGCACGTCGACCGAGGAGGCGCGGGCCGTCTTCGCGCCCAAGGCCGGGGGCCTGGAGGTGCTGGTGCGGCTGCTCGGCGACACACCTCTGCGCTTCGTCGCCCTCGCGAGCTCGATCAACGCGGTGCTCGGGTCGCCCGGCGCCTGCGACTACGCCGCGGCCAACGCCGTGCTCGACGCCTTCGCCGAGAGCCGCGCGCGGCCCGCGGCGTGGCAGCACGTGGTGTCGATCGCCTGGGGCGCGTGGCGCGACGTCGGCATGGCCGCGAAGCTGCAGGTGCCGGACGCGATGCGCGCGGCCTGGCAGGTTCACCTCGCCGGCGCGATCGCCCCCGAAGCCGGCGTGGAGGCGTTCGCGCGCGTGCTTGCGTCGGGGCGCCGCCGCGTCGTCGTCGACACCTACGACCTCGTGCGCAGCGGCGAGCGGCTGCGCGAGACCGCGGCCGCGGCGGCCGCGTCGTCCGCGGCCGGCGGCGGCGACGCGCCGGCCCCCGCGGCCACGCGGCCGGTGCCGGGCGGCGACGTGCAGCAGCGGCTCATCGCGATCTGGGCCGAACTGCTGGGCACCGAGCAGATCGGGCCCGACGACGACTTCTTCGAGCTCGGCGGCCACTCGCTGATGGCGACGCGCGTGCTGTCGCGCATCGACGAAGCGTTCGGCGTGCGGCTCGCGCTGCGCGACGTCTTCGACGCGCCCACGGTGCGCCGGCTCGCCGAGCGCATCGGCGCCGCCGCGCCCGCGGCGAGTGACGACGACGACCGGGAGGAGCTCGAGTTTTGACCGCCGAACGCCTGCTCGCCGAACTCGAGACGCTGGGCGTGCGCCTGGCGGTCGACGGCGAGCGGCTGCGCGTCAACGCCGCGGCCGGCGTGGTCGGCGACGCGCTGAAGGCGCGCATCGGCGCGGCCAAGCCCGAGCTCATCGCGCTGCTTGCCGCGCGCGCCGGCGCGGCGACGGCGCCGCCGCCCGAGGGCGAGTTCCCGGTGTCGTTCGCGCAGCGGCGGCTGTGGTTCATCGACCAGCTGGAACCCGGCAACAAGGCCTACCACCTCGGCGCGGTGCACCGCATCGAGTCACCGATCGACACCGCGGCGATGGAGGCGGCGGTCGACGACGTGCGGCGCCGCCAGCCGGCGCTTCGCACGGTGTTCCGCGCCGACGACGGCGAGCCCGTCCAGGTGGTGCGCCCGCACGGCTTCGAGCCGCTGCCGCTGGACGACCTGAGCGAGCTGCCGGAAGCCGAGCGCGACGCCGCCGCCGACGCCATCGCCCGCGACGAGGCGGCACGGCCCTTCGACCTGGCGAGCGGGCCGCTCTTCCGCGCCCGGCTGCTCCGGCTGGGCGCCGCGCGCTACCGGCTGCTCTTCACGCTGCACCACATCGTCTGCGACGGCTGGTCGCTCGGCATCTTCCTCGCCGACCTGCACGTGGCCTACGCCGCGCGCTCGGCCGGCCAGGCACCGGTGTACCCGCCGCTGGGCACGCACTTCGGCGCCGTCGCCGCGCGCGAACGCGCCACCCTCACCGGGCCGCGGCTCGACGAGCTCGTGAGCTGGTGGCGCGACAAGCTCGGCAGCGCCGCGCCGGTGCTCGACCTGCCGACCGACCGGCCGCGCCCGCGCGAGCGCCGCTTCGGCGGCGCCGCGCTGCACTTCGCGTTCGCGCCCGAGCTGTCGGAGGCTCTGCGCGCGCTCGCGCGCCGCGAGCGCGCGACGCTCTACATGACGCTGCTGGCCGTCTTCAAGGTGCTGCTGTTCCGCTACAGCGGCCAGCGCGACATCGTCGTCGCCACGCCGCTCGCGAACCGCAACGCGCGCGAGACCGAGTCCGTGATCGGCATGTTCGTCGGCACGCTGCCCGTGCGCAGCGACCTCGACGCCGCCGAGCCCTTCCGCGCCCTGCTCGCGCGCGTGCGCGACGACGTGCTGGACGCACAGGCGCACGCCGAGCTGCCCTTCGAGAAGATCGTCGACGAGCTGCAGCCGGAGCGCAACCTGTCGTGGTCGCCGGTCTACCAGGTGATCTTCACGCTGCAGAACACGCCGCACGCGAACCAGTACGAGGTGACGACGGTGGCCTCGATGGTCGACCTGTCGCTGCACGTCTGGGACGACCCGGGTCCGCTGCGCGCGACGCTGGAGTACGACCCCGCGCTGTTCGACGCCGCCGGTGCCGAACAGCTGCGCGACCACTTCCTCGCGCTCGCCGCCGCCGCGGTGGCCACGCCAGACCTGGCGGTCGGCCGCCTGCCGCTGCTGAGCGCGGCCGAGCGCCGGCAGATCGTCGAAGGCTGGAACGAGACGGCGCGGCCGTACCCGCGCGACGCCAGCCTGGGCGCGCTTTTCGACGCCGCGGCGGCGCGCTGGCCCGAGGCCGAGGCACTGCGCAGCACCGACCGCGCCGGCGACGCCGCCATCGCCCACCGCATGAGCTACGCGGAGCTGGCGCGCGCCGCCGGCCACCTGGCGGCGCGCCTGGCCGCCGAAGGCGTGCGGCCGGGCGACCCTGTCGGCCTCTGGCTCGAGCGCTCGATCGGCGCCGTCGTCGGCCTGCTCGCCATCGTCAAGGCGGGCGCCGCCTACGTGCCGGTCGACGCCGGCGACCCGCCGTCGCGGGTGCGGCAGGTGCTGCTCGCCGCCGGCGTGCGCCACGTGCTGACGCAGCGCTCGCTCGGCGAGCGCCTGGGCGGCGAACCGGCGCCGATCCTCATCGAGGACGCCTGGCAGTCCGGCGCGCACCACGAACCTGCGCCCACGGTCGAGGTGGCCGCCGACGCGCCCGCCTACGTGATGTTCACGTCCGGCACCACCGGCACGCCCAAGGGCGTGAGCGTGACGCATCGCAACGTCGCCCGCCTGGTCTGCAACACCGACTACGTCGAGCTGGGCCCGCAGGAGACGCTGCTGCAGCTGGCGCCGCTCGCGTTCGACGCGTCGACGCTCGAGATCTGGGGTGCGCTGCTCAACGGCGCCTGCCTCGTCGTCCACGCACGCAACGTGCCGACCGCGGCCGAGCTCGCCGAGGTGCTGCGCGCGCACCGCGTCAGCACGCTGTGGCTGACGGCGGGCTTCTTCCACCACGTCGTCGAAAGCGAGCTGCAGGCGCTGGCCGAGGTGCGGCAGGTGCTGGCCGGCGGCGACGTGCTGTCGGTCACGCACGTGCAGCGGCTGCTCGATGCCAAGCGCGACGGCGCCGTGATCAACGGCTACGGGCCGACCGAGAACACGACCTTCACCTGCTGCCACCGCATGCAGCCGGGTGACCGGCTCGGCGACACGGTGCCGATCGGCCGGCCGATCGCCAACACCCGCGTCTACGTCGTCGACGCGAACGACGAGCCGGTGCCCCCGGGCGTGCGCGGCGAGCTGCTCGCCGGCGGCGACGGCGTGGCGCTCGGTTACCTGGGCGAGGCCGCCGGCAGCGCCGGCCGGTTCGGCCCCGACCCGTTCGACCCGCGCCCCGGCGCGCGCCTTTACCGCACCGGCGACGTCGTGCGCCGGCGGCGCGACGGCACGATCGAGTTCGTCGGCCGGCGCGACCGCCAGGTCAAGGTGCGCGGCTTCCGCATCGAGCTCGAGGAGGTCGAGGACGCGCTGCGCACCTGCCCGGGCGTGCGCGACGCCGTCGTCGTCGCGCGGCCGGACGCCGCCGGCGTGAAGGCGCTGGTCGGCTACGTGGTCGCGCGCGAAGGGCAGTCGCTCGACGTGCCGGCACTGCGCACCGCGCTGGCGTCGCGACTGCCGCCGTACATGGTGCCGGGCGTCTTCGTGCGGCTCGATGCGCTGCCCCTGACGCCGAACGGCAAGCTCGACCGCGCCGCGCTGCCCACACCCGGCGAAGCGGTGCCGGCCGAGCACGGCGACGAGCCGCGCACCCGCCTGGAGGTGCAGCTGCACGCGATCTGGGAGCGCGTGCTGGACCGCGGCGGCATCGGCGTGCACGACAACTTCTTCGACCTCGGCGGCCACTCGCTGCTGGCGGTGCGGCTGTTCGCGCAGATCGAGCGCGTGATCGGCGTGCGGCTGCCGGTCTCGGCGCTCTTCCTCGCACCGGACATCGCGCGGCTCGCCCGCCGCATCGAGGAGGCGGGCTTCGTGTCGCCGTGGTCCTCGCTGGTCGCGATCCGGCCGGACGGCGCGCGCCGGCCGCTCTTCATGGTGCCCGGCATCGGCGGCAACGTGCTCTGCTACGGCGACCTCGCGCGCGCCCTCGGACCGGACCAGCCCTTCTACGGGCTGCAGTCGCGCGGGCTCGACGCCCGCGAGGCGCCGTTCGAGCGCATCGAGCCGATGGCCGCGCACAACGTCGCCGAGCTCCGGCGCGTGCAGCCCCAGGGCCCGTACCGCATCGGCGGCACCTGCTTCGGCGGCGTCGTGGCCTACGAGATGGCGCACCAACTGCGCCGCGCTGGCGAGCAGGTCGAGATGCTCTTCATGCTCGAGGCCTGGCCGCCGGCGAAGCCGCGGCCGCTGGTCGACGCGCTGCTGCGGCGCTCGGCGGCGCTGCGCTACGTCGCGTCGGCGGTGCGGCGCAACCTGCTGCGCCTGCTGCACCAGGGCCCGGTCAGCGCGCTGCGCGGGCTGCTGCAGGGCGCCCGCACGGTCGGCGAGATCGCGCGCCAGGGCGTCTACCGCGGCGACACGGTGACGATGGCCATCGACCGCGTCACGCTCGCCAACGAACGCGCGCTCGC